>CAZNQW010000001.1:0-48442 GCA_964575225.1 uncultured Anaerolineaceae bacterium
AGGAGAGGAGGGATCCGATGGCTCAACCAGCGATCGAAATAGGCGTTCGTAGCCCGGCCCAGGACGTTCGGGTTTGGGACATCCGTGGCGAAATCACCGACTCGGCCGAAGAGGTGCTCTGGGTCACCCAGAGTGCCGTGGACGATCCTGTCAAGACCATCGTCCTTAACATGACCCAGGTGCCCGCCATCGATAGCCGCGGCGCCGGCCTCTTGGTCGCGCTGCTGGCCCGTGTCCGGCGTCAGGGGCAACAATTGCTGGCTTTTGGCGTGAATGAGCCCTGCCGGCGGGCGTTGGAGTTGACCCATCTCGCCTCCGAGATAGGCCTCTATGCCGACGAGTCTGCGGCGTTGGGCAGGTCGCCAGAATCCCTGCAGGCCAAAGGGACCGTCGCGCCCGCAGGGCAGTGGGGTAGGTGGGCCGATCCAAGCGATCGACTGACCCTCCCTTCTGTGCCACCCCAGGCGATTACGATCAACTCTCAAGACCGACGATTCACCGGTCCTGTCAGGGGCTTTGGCGCACTGTGGCGAAGGACGTATGCGGTCCGGCTGGTGGGCGCAGCCGTGACTCCAGCCCAGGTTATAGAAGTCTGGAAGGAGCGATTTGCCAGCTTTTGGCCTCCCAGCGGGCGCTTTTTCGGAGCCGAAAAGCCCATCGAGGCCGGCGATGTAGCCCTATTGAATCTGTCGGGCCCGGCGGGGCTGATCATCGCCACCGGCATTCGAGTCATTTACACCGACGAAGAGTCCTTTTGTTTTATCAGCGCAGAGGGACACATGATCGGCGGCATGATCACATTTAGCGCCCACACAGAAAACGGAACTACGGTCGCGCAGGTCCAGGCGCTCCTACGGGCCAGCGACCCATTGTTCGAAATCGCGTTCCGGCTGGGAATTGCCTCCAAACCCGAGGATCTATTCTGGCAGGGCACTCTGCAGAATCTGGCAGCCCATTTTTGTGCCGAGGGACAACCCGTTGACCAGCAGGTGGTCCTCCTCGATCCCGGGTTGCAGTGGTCCCAGGCCAAAAACATCTGGTACAATGGGGCCGTTCGCAGTGCGCTGTACACGCCGGTGCGCTGGTTCCGCCCCAAGGGGGCCCAATGACCTACGATGCAGTGATTGTCGGCGCCGGTCCCAATGGGCTTGCGGCAGGTATCACCCTGGCCCGTGCGGGCAAGTCGGTGAGGGTCTTGGAGGCCAAAGACACAATCGGGGGCGGGACGCGCTCGGCGGAGCTGACCCTGCCTGGCTTTGTTCACGACATCTGTTCGGCTCTTCACCCCCTGGGCGTGGCCTCGCCCTTTTTCCGTAGCCTGCCTCTGGATCGGTACGGGCTGGAGTGGGTCTATCCTCCTGCCTGCCTGGCCCACCCCCTTGATGATGGGACGGCTGTACTGGTGGAAGGGTCCGTGCAAGAGACCGCGGCAAACCTTGGCCCCGATGAAGCCGCTTATCGTCGGATGATGTCCCCGTTGGTGGATGGTTGGGCGAGGTTGCTGGCTGACATCCTCGGGCCCTTGCGCTTCCCTCGGCACCCCTGGCAGATGGCCCGCTTTGGCGCGATGGCGCTGTTGCCGGCTGCCACGCTGGCACGGTTGGCCTTTCGTGGCGAACGGGCCCGCGCTGTCTTTGCGGGCATGGCGGCTCACGCGATGATGCCCCTCACCCGTCCGGCTACGGCGGCCTTTGGCCTGGTCCTCAATATCGTGGCCCACGGCGTTGGCTGGCCCATGCCTCGGGGTGGCGCGCAGCGCATCGCAGACGCTCTGGGGGCCTATTTTCAGTCTCTGGGGGGAGAAATTGTCACAGGTTGTGGGGTGCGCTCCAACGCAGATCTACCCGGTTCACGAGCCGTTCTTTTTGACACGTCTCCGCGCCAGCTTGTCCAGATTGCAGGCGAGCGGCTTCCGGCCGGCTATCGGCAGGCGCTGGGCCGCTTCCGCTACGGCCCCGGCGTGTGCAAGGTCGACTATGCACTGGATGGCCCCATCCCGTGGCGCGCCCAAGAGTGCCTGCGTGCTGGCACCGTTCACGTGGGCGGCACATTGGAGGAGATTGCCGCCGGCGAGGCGGCCATCTGGCGGGGGGAGCATCCTCAGCAGCCGTTCGTGCTGGTGGCCCAGCAAAGCCTGTTCGATCCCACCCGCGCGCCCGAGGGCAAGCACACGGTGTGGGCCTATTGCCACGTTCCGCATGGCTCCACTGAAGATATGACCGATCGGCTCGAGGCGCAGATTGAGCGCTTTGCCCCCGGCTTTCGAGACCGGATCCTGGCCCGCCACACCCTCACGGCCGCCGAGATGGAGGCCTACAACCCCAACTATGTCGGCGGCGACATAAACGCGGGCGTCCAGGACCTGCGCCAGCTTTTCACACGACCGACTGCCCGCCTGAATCCGTACACGACGCCGGCACGGGATCTCTATCTCTGCTCATCGTCCACGCCTCCGGGCGGGGGTGTGCACGGCATGTGCGGCTATTATGCCGCAAGGGCTGCTCTACAGCGTTTGCCCTAACGGCGGTGTCATTGCGGGCCGACGGCGAAAGTGCCGCCGGTTTGCCACGAGCACGCACAAGAGGGCCAACATCGGTAGGGCGACAAAGGCGCCCACCTCGTAACCCTGCAGGGGAATGCCCGACAGCGCCTCCATCTCGGTGGGGGCCAATTGCAGCCAGGCCAGCAGGTCGGGGTACGGCGTCTGGACAAACGTCACGACCCAGGTGGTTGCCAACAGGGCATAGTAGAGCACCGAACCCCACCAGGCCCACATGCGCTGCTGCCAGGTGCCCCACAACAACAGGCCCAGGACCAGCACCGTGGTATCGATCAGGTAAATGCCCTCCAGGCCGCCCCGCAGCGTCCCAAAGAGGGGAAATAGGCCATGGAACAAGATCGGCACGTGCAGCGCGATGAAGAAGAAAAGGTCCACCAGGCAGATCACCAGGATGGCCATGGGGTGAGATTCGAGGGCCGAAGGCTGTGGATCGTGGGCCTCGAGCGTGGCGCGCACGTTTCGCCCCCGGTAAAAGCGGATGCCCAACCAGGGCAGAACCAGATAGGACAGGGCCAACAGCGCGACAAACACCGCGCCGCCCGCCGGGGAAAAGCTTTTGACCGAGACCGTCATGAAAAAGAGGACGATCAGCAGCGGAAGCCCCAGCAGGACCCACGTCCAGAGCAAGGCCAGGGCCAGGGTGCGGGCCCAGCGGCGCAATTGTACGTGGCCGTACCCCAGAGGGATGAGTATGGCGGCGATCAGGTAATAGCCCGCCACCTGGAGGGCGATGTTGCCAAACATGAAGGAGCCAAAGCCAAAAGCCTCGTAGAAAAAGCGTCCCCCCTCGGAAAAGAGATAGAAGACGTATAGCTCGACAGGTCCCAAGAAGGCGCAGCCCACACCCGCCAGCAGCAGTACAACCCCCAGCGCTCTCAAGATCAAGCGACGGTCTTGGTAATCCATGGCCCAAGCCCTCCTTCATTGCATCAGGATGTTGCATTATAGCCTAATTATATTAGGTATAGGTCATCCTGTCAAGCCGACAACCGATCGATAATGATAGATTCATTAGCCAGTTGCCTTGAGTTCTTGGGCCCTGTGGTACAGCTCGATATACTGGCGGGCCGAAGCCGCCCAAGATAGATCCGCCTCCATACCCTTCTGTTGCAGGCGGCGCCATTCGTCGGGCCGCCGAAAGGCCTCGATGGACCGGATCAAGGCGGCAAAGCAGGCGTGGGAGGTATAGTGCTCGAACACAAAGCCGGTACCCTCTCCGGTGGCTGGGTCATAGTCGGTGACGGTGTCGGCCAGCCCGCCTGTGCGGCGCACGACCGGCACTGTGCCATAGCGCATGGCGATCATCTGACCCAGCCCACAGGGTTCGTAGCGACTGGGCATGAGAAAGAGGTCGGCGCCGGCATAGATGCGCTGGGCCAGCGCCACGTCAAATGTCAGGGCGATGGCCGTCTGATCGGGGTGTCGCTCGCCCAGGCGGTGGAACAGCTCCTGATAGTGCTGGTCGCCGGTGCCCAAGAGCACCAGTTGGATTCCTGCCTCGCTCAGCAGGGGCTCGACGATTGGCTCCAGCAGGTCGAACCCCTTTTGATCGGCCAGGCGCGAGACGATGGCGACCAGCGGAATCGATGGATCGACCGTCATCTGGCCCTCCCGTTGCAGGGCCAGCTTGTTGTCGACTTTGCGATCGAGGCTCTCCCGATCATAACGGGCCGCCAGATGGGGGTCGGTAGCCGGATCAAAGGTTTCGGTATCCAGGCCGTTGAGGATGCCAAACAGCCGCGTCTTGCGATACTTGAGCACGCCATCCAAGCCTTCGCCGTACTCGGGGGTCAGGATCTCCCGGGCGTAGGTCGGGCTGACGGTGCTGACCGCGTCGGCATAGAGGATCCCCTGGCTCAATAGGTCGATCTGGCCCGGCCGCTCGCCGATCTGGGGCCGCAAAAAGCTGTCGCCCAGTCCGGTGATGGCCAGGATTCTCTGGTCAAAAATGCCCTGGTAGGCCAGATTGTGGATGGTAAACACCGTGGCGGTGTCGGCGTAAAAGGGGTGGTGCTCGTAGGTGGTCCTCAGCAGGTTGGGGATGATGGCCGTGTGCCAATCGTTGCAATGGATCACGTCGGGCTTCCACTCCAGGCATTGAAGCGCCTCGAGAGCCGCCCGGCAAAAGAAGAGGAACCGCTCGCCGTCGTCGGGATAGCCATAGATGGCCTCTCGGGCAAAGTACCGTTCGCTCTCCACGGCATAGACCGGCACGCCGCCATCCAGCGTCGTCTCGACGAGATTGGCCGGTTCCTCTCGATCGGGCAGGGGCACGGTAAAGGCCACGTCGGTGGGTTCCAGCTTGTAGCGCGCCGCGTCCAGGCGTCCGTAGCGGGGCATGACGATCCGCACGTCGTGGCCCAGCGCCCGCAGGGCTTTGGGCAGCGAGCCGGCGACGTCGGCCAGCCCGCCCACTTTGGCATAGGGTGCTACCTCGGCCGAGATGAACAGAATGCGCAGGGGTCGTTCCTTGTGGCTCATGGGTGCCTTGCCTTTCGTGCGCCCGCGGTCCGCCGGCCTCATCGGATGCTTTTGTAATAGTCGATTAGTCCATTGGTCGACGCGTCGTGGGTAGTGACCCGCTCCTCGCCCTCGAGTTCCGGCAGGATGGCTTTGGCCAGTTGTTTGCCCAGCTCGACGCCCATCTGGTCAAAGGAGTTGATGTCCCAGATGACGCCCTGGACAAAGATCTTGTGCTCGTACAACGCGATCAGCGCGCCCAGGACCTCGGGCGTTAGTTTGGGATAGAGGAACGAATTGGTCGGACGATTGCCCGGGAAGGTCTTGGCCGGGATCAATCGCTCCAGTTGTTCGCCCGAGTAGCCCTGGGCCACCAACTCGGCCCGGGTTTCCTCAGGGGTTTTGCCGCGCATCAGCGCTTCGGTCTGGGCGAAATAGTTGGAAAGGAGCAACTCTTGCTGGTGGCCCAAGGGGTTGTGACTCTGGGCCGCCGCCAAAAAATCGCAGGGGATCAGCTTGGTACCCTGGTGAATGAGCTGGTAGAAAGCGTGCTGGCCATTGGTGCCGGGCTGGCCCCAGATAATCGGGCCGGTGGTATAGTCTACCCAGTGGCCCTCGTGGGTGACGCTCTTGCCGTTGCTCTCCATGTCGCCCTGCTGGAAATAGGATGGAAAGTGGACCAGGTACTGGTCGTAGGGCAGGATGGCGTGGGACTGGGCGCCAAAAAAGTTGTTGTACCAGATGCCCAACAGGGCCATGATCACCGGGACGTTTTCCTCAAAGGGAGCCGTGGCAAAATGCTCGTCGACGCGATGGGCGCCTGTCAAGAGTTCCTCGAACCGGTCCATGCCCACATAGAGGGCGATGGACAGCCCGATGGCCGACCACAGGGAATAGCGACCCCCGACCCAATCCCAGAACTCGAACATATTGGCCGGGTCGATGCCAAAGTCGATGACGGCCTCCCGGTTGGTGGACATGGCCACAAAGTGGCGGGCAATGGCCGCCACGTCGCCGCTGGCTTGCAGGAACCAGGCGCGAGCCTCGCGCGCATTGGCCATTGTTTCCTGGGTGGTAAAGGTCTTGGAGGCCACAAGGAACAGCGCCGTCTCGGGATCCAGTACCCGCAGGGTTTCGACCAGGTCGGTGCTGTCCACGTTGGAGACATAGTGAACGTGCAACCCCGGTTTGCCGTAGGGCCCCAGCGCCGTGGTGACCATCTTGGGTCCCAGATCCGAGCCACCGATACCGATGTTGACCACGTCGGTGATGGCCTTGCCCGTGTACCCCATCCAGGCGCCCGACCGCACCGCTTCGCTGAACTGGTGCATCTGGGCCATCACCCGATTTACCTCGGGCATCACGTCCTGGCCGTCCACAAAGATGGGCCGGTTGCTGCGGTTGCGGAGGGCCACGTGCAGGACGGCCCGCTCTTCTGTGGTGTTGATCTTGGCGCCGCTGAACATGGCTTGGATCTTTTCCCTCAGGTTTGCCTGGCGGGCCAGATCGAGCAGCAGGGACATGGTTTCGGCCGTGATGCGGTTCTTGGAATAGTCAAACAGGATCTCACCCAACCGCAGCGAAAAGCGTGCAAAGCGCTGGGGATCAGAGGCAAACAGGTCGCGCATGTGCGCAGCGGCGATCTGCTCATGATGTTTCGTCAGCGCCTGCCACGCAGGCGATTCACAGAGTCTGGACATCCGTTCCTCCTGGGAAGCGACTTGGTGCAGAACCGACTCTACTCGTTTGTCTGGATACTGTGCCCTCGATTGTCGGCCGTGACGGCGAACACAGTCGCCTGCGGGTAGGGTCGGAGGAATTCCCGGACCTTCCCCACAAGGCGATCTGCTTCCTCCGGACCCTCCACCAGGGCATAGACCGTGGGCCCCCAGGAGCTCTGGCCCGCCCCATGGGCCCCCTGCTGAAGCATGAGGTCGATGACCTGGCCCGAGAGAGGGATGGCAAAGCGACCGCCCTCCTGTTGAGAGGCAAAGCAATCGCCCACAAGCCGTTGGATCTCGGTCATTGCGGCGCCAAAGTCGGCGATGCGCCGCTCGACGAGGGCGGGCAGCATTTTCATCACCAGCAGGCGGCAAATGCGCCCCACCAGTTCCTCCGGTGCGGGGGGCAACTGGCGAAAGGCCGACGCCTCGTCTCCGCCACTGACCCCCTGCCGCTCCGGCTCGGAAATAGCCACGACGAAATGCCACTCTTCCGGGAAGGGGTGGTGAAAGAGCAAGGGGGGTACGCCCCCTCCTTCGACGGCTTTGCCCCCGTCCACCACAAAGCCACCCCCCTGGAAGGCCGCCACGCCAATCCCCGAATGGATGCCGCGGCCCAGCCGGTGGGCCATCTCGGGCAGGGAAAGGTCCAGATCGTACAGCCGGGCCAGGGCCCACGCCGTCGCCAGGGTCAGTTGGGTGCCCGAGCCCAGCCCAACGTGGGAGGGGATGCTCTCTTGCACCCGCACGCGAGCCGCCCCGGGCAGGGCATAGTGCCGGCAGAAATCCTCGATGGTGCGCTCGGCGCGCTCCTGTTCCAGGCCATCCACGCTCCAATGGGAGGCCCGGGTGGCTTCTACCACCACGTTGGGCCGTTGGATGGCCACGCCCATGCTCCCAAAGAGCCGCCCCAAGTCGCCCCTCAGGTCGAGCATGCCCAGGTGCAACCGCGCGGGCGCTTTGACCACGACGGTCATGACTGTTTCCTCCTCACCCAATCGATCACATAGTCGATGGCCTTCTGTTCCTGCAATCCCCCGGTTTTTCGTACGATCTCCTGGCTGCGTTCCAGCTCGCCCCACACTTGCCGGGGGGGCAACAGGTGCCACCGCGTAGCTGTGATGATCGCTTCGATGACGGCGTTCCTGCCCCGATGGAACCCGAGAAAATCCCGCTGCCGGCCCTGGCCCACCACGCGGCAACGGATCTCGGCCCGCTCGCCGTCCGTAGTCGCTTCATCGACCACGGCCAACTCGCGCCAGAAGCAGGAATTGCTCACCACCACGCCGGGCACCTGCTGGGCTGGAAAACAGGGTAGGGGAAGGTCGGTGAGGGCGCTCTGCACAAAGGACCAGACATCGTCGGTCACATTGGCCACCCCATAGCCGCCGTCCATCAGGTAACGATAGGTGTGGGTGGAGCGAAAGGGCCGCACGATCATCTCATCCTCGCCCCACTCGACGCCCATGGCGGCAAAGTTGGGGGTGCCCTCTGCATCCAGGGTGGTAAAGATGGTTTCGATGATCATATCCACACCCGAGGTGGCACGCCGGTCGGTTTCCTGCTCGGTTTGGGATCGTTCATGGAGACGGGCTCAACTCTCGCCGAGGTATTTGCGCCGGATCTCTTTGGCGGTCGACACGTACAAATAGTCCAATACTGTCCCCTGGGCCTCTTTCAGCTTCATCACCTCGACCAGGTCGGCGAACCGCCCACCGGCCATGCCATCGGCCACCAGGGCCGCCCCTTGGGCCGCCTCTTTGGCGTTCGTGGCAAGGCCCTGTACCGGACGCACGGGAGCCAGGGGGGACAGGCGCCGGGTCAGTTCCTCGCGGATGGCAGGGATGCGGCCCAAGCGGCCCGAAATCAGGATCTCACGAGCAGAGGGAACCAAGGTCATCTCGGCGGCGACCGTCTTGACCACCCCTTCGAACAGGGCTTCCCACCCCTGGTTGAGGTCCTCGTCTTTACCCAGAAGTTGGGCTGCCTCCTCGGGTGCCAGATCGGGCCGGCCTGCCATGGAAGCGACTCCCCCGGAAAAGAGCAGCCCCTTGTGAAAGCGACCCAAAAGATAGGCCAATTCCCCATCCATCGCGCCCAGGGAATAGTAGCCCGGTCCGGCAATGGTGCCTCCCACGCCGTCCACCAGTTGCCCGCCCTCCACGGTCATGACGGCGGTGTAGGCGCCGCCCACCTCAGCCAGGACAAAGGAGGTCTCGCTGTAGGGGATCTGGTGGTGGCGCGCCTGGTCCAAAATGGCCAGAACGGTGCAACAGAGCTTATCGGACGTCCCCATGTCGATCTTGTTGGCCTTGCGATGCACCGGGATGGTGGGCATGTGGATCACTGCCGGCATGAACACAATGGGCAGTCCGCTCTCTTTCATCAGAGCGATCATCCGGCTCATGCCGCCCAGCACCGAGATGCGCCCCTTTTCCCGCTCGTCGACAAGGATGAACAAAAAGTGCTCCTGGTCGCTGAAGTCCTCGATTTTGACCCAGGGGAGCCCATAGCCCGAAGGTCCGATGACCAGATCCAGGGGGCGGGCGGCAAGGAGCAGATCCACCAGCGTCTGGGGATTCGACGCCACATCGGCCGAGGGGATGGACGTATCCAAAAAGACCTGTCCGTCTTCCAGGCCGCAGATATCAAAGCTGACCGTACCGGGATCAATGCCGATGACTCGTATGCTCATCTCGTCTTCTCCTGCTAAGCAAATGAACTTGGCGGATTGTACTGTTCCCGTTTTGGATTGCGCAAGCTCTGCTTGCGCGGTTTTCAAGGCCCCCTATCGCTTCTGGCAAACTTCACTCGTCGTTCGAGTCGAGATATCCCCAGCGCAAAGGTGTCTCTTGGGTGTACTTTTTGCCCAATTTGACGGCCAGGGTGGCTCTCTCCAGTTCCCGCCCGAGGTAAAAGCTATGGCTTCCCTCGTCGACCCCCAGGTGGCCAAAGATCTCGGCCGGCTGGGTACCGGTCACGAACAGGTCCTTGTTGAACACATACACCTGTTTGTCGTCGGCAAAGATCCGGAAATTTCGATCCCGCACCTGCTGCTGCATGTGGCGCAGGTCGGCCTCGCTATAATATTGATAGCCGTCCAGGGGATCCTTTAGCGCGAGCAGGTTGTCGTCGATGTGCTTGGGCAAAATGCTGTGTCGATGGGAATAATACATCAATTTGCGGGCCAGGTCCAATTCTCGCACCGCACCCCGAGTCCAGTTGATCACCTCGGTGGTCAAGACATAGTCGATTCCCAGCTCGGTGATCACCCCGGCCATGACGGCATTGATTCCGATGCTGTCGGCCTCGGTCAGTTCTGTGAGATTCCCCAGCCCCATGAGCATGGGCGCGTCGGGATAGCGCCGGCGTACTTCCTGAAAGCGGCAGAGGGACTCGGTAAAGCCGAAATTGAGGGGGTTCAAAATGGGGTCGATGATGTACGGGACCCCCCACTCTTCCAACCGGGCGACGTTGTGCTCCAAAGAGGACAACCCCTGATCGAAATCGGGTATGACCACAACCGGGCACTGGAGGCGCGGCGCCAGATCCAGGTTCTGCGAGTTGACGCTCAGGAGGAGGTCCACACCCGCCTCGTTGGCGCGGAGGATGGTATCGGGGTCAAACGTATCCAGGCTGACCGTAAAGCCGCGTTCCTTCAATGCGGTCACGACCTCGGCTACGTGAGCAAAGCCGCCCTGCACAGGGCAGCCCAGATCGATGATGTCGGCCCCGCTGGCGCGATAGTACTCGGCGCGAGCCAGAACCTCCTCCCAGCTCATCTGGTAGGCCTCGACGATCTCGGCCAGGATCTTGACCCGATACTGGCCATAATCCTCCCGTACCCGCTCGCGACCAAAGAACAGGGGCAGGTCTTTCAGGTCTTTGGGCCCCCGCACCACCGGGACGCCCATCCGATCTTCGATGACGGCCAGATCGCCCTGACACCAGCCCGAGATCATGATCTGGCGGCTGCCGTGGGCGCCGGACAGGTGCCGGGCGATCCAGTCGGTGCTCATCAGCGCGGCGACCGAGATGTTGAGCACCTCCACTTCGTAGTCAAAATCCAGCTCGATCTGCTGCAAGGTAGCGACGAGCGCATCGGCGGCCAATTTGCCGGTTACGAAAAGGTATTCAGGCATTCTCTTAGCTCTTGGACGTTTTGAACGACCGTGACACCCGGCATGGCGCGCAGTTGCTCCGTATGGGCCAGGTCGATGGCGCGGGGATAGACCTTGATGATCTTGCCGCGCGGGGTGGGAGTATCCATCTCTGGCGCCAGGTCGGTGGGCAGGACCACGGCGGGCACCCGATTCTTGCCGGCCTGGGCAAACAGGTTGGTGATCATCGAATCAGAGATGCCGTGGACCATCTTGGCTACCGTATTGGAGGTAGCCGGGGCCACGACCAAGACCTGATAGCGGGATCGGGCGAATCGGCCCACCACAGGAGCGCTGGACAGGGTATCCCGTACCACCGCCCCCGACACCTGGCGCAGGTCGGCCTCCAGGTGGTACATCCGCAGGACCTCTTCGCCTGCCCGCGAAAGAAAGACGTCCACCTGATCGAGTTCCGAAATGAGTGCGATGCACTCTTGGAGAAAATGGCCTGCTCCGGTGATGCCCCAGGCAATGTTCACGCGCTGACCTCCTCGTTGTTCAGTGGGCCTTGCCGGCCAGCGAGCGCTGATAGAAGGCCGTTTGGCCGGGGCACTCTTCAACGCCCACGGTGATGGAGCTGAGGCCTTGCGCGCCGTCGACCGCCTGTCGGTGCAGTTCTGTCACAAGCTGATCGCAGATATAGCTGGCCAATCGCTCGGCGGTGATGTTGTCCAATGGCACCGGGAGCACATCCTGGGCCGGCAGCACGTAGCGCCGGTTCTCGAAGCGGATCTCCCACTCTCCGTCCGATTCCTGGATCTGCAGCGTAGTGCTTTCCATCGGCAGCAGGAAATGGTGATCCAATCGGTCACAGATTTCGCGGACGATCCGTTTGAGCACCACAAAGTCGACCACGTAGCGGTCCTCGGTGAGTTCTCCGACCAACTCGGCCGAGACGGCATAGTTGTGCCCGTGCAGTCGCTCGCACTTGCCGGCGAACGAGATGAAATGAGCCGCGCTAAAGTTCAGCGTTCCCTTTTCGACCAAAACCTTGTACATTGCCTTACCCTTTCAGCCATTCTTCGAGTGTTGTATGGTGCAAGATGGGCTCGCAGGCCATGACTTCGCGGCGAATCTCGCCCAGAGTGCCAAACCGTTCCGCAAAGGCGTTGTGCTGATGGATGCTTTCCAGGTTTTCCTGCTTGGCCGATACAAAGGCGTCGTCGGGCAGGTCGGGATAAACCTCCAGCAGGTTATACAACAGCTCGCGCACCACATCCTCCACAAACCTCGGGTTTCGATGGGCCTTGTTGACCACGAAAAACTCGTCAGGCCGCTTGAGCAGTTCGTAGGTCTCGGAACTCATGGAGGCTTCTACAATATTGACCAGGTGCTCGGCCCTCATGAGCTGCTCCGAGCCAATCAGCAAGGTGCCTCGTCCCCGTTGATTGTGGGAGGCAATGGGCAGCAGATCGAGGATGCGCTCGGCTTGCTCCTCCGAAAATCCATCCTCCAGCAGCAGTTCGTGGGAATAGCTTCGGACCATGTCCTGGGCGCAAGGACAGACGGTCAACCCGTTCACTTCTACGCCCACCACGTGTCGGACTCTTTTTCCATCACAGGCGGCAATGCCGATGAGGGTATAGAGTTCCTCGGCCTGTTTGCCCGAGACGGGCGCCGTTCTCATCATCGGGTATTGGACCCGAATGTGCACTTCGGAATGGACGGCGTGCTGGCTCTGGACCACCTGGCGGGCCAACCGCTCGGCCAGCGACTCGATATTGGGCGAGACGTCGAGGGTGATCTCTTCGACGATGTCTTCGAGCACGTCGCTAAAGCGGGACATGTGGACGCCCGCGTGGGTGCGGTCCAGGTCGGCAAACAGGGACAGCTCGGCATAAAAGAGAGTGCCCCGGCTGTTATTCTGCAATTGGATGATCCGCCGCAGATTGGTGACCCCCACCCGACTCAAGCCCACAGGCACTGCCGGTTTGTCCTTTTGGACATCGTGATCGAGCCGGAATCTGAGGCCGCGTTCCACCCGTTGCACCCCTTCCCAGCCAATCTCGCCCAGCATCTGCTCCACGGTCACGTGCAAAATGGGATGCAGCACATGAGGGGCAATTTCGGCCAGGGGCGCCAGGACAAAGGCGCGCTCGTGCAGGCGGGGATGGGGGATGCACAGATCGGGGGTGTTAAGGACCAGGTCATCGTAGAACAGGATGTCGATGTCAATGGGCCGTGGGGCATTTCGAAAGGACTCTTGCCGGCCCATGCGCTTCTCGATCCACTTGACCTGGTGGAGTAGATCGTGGGGAGAGAGTTCTGTTTCCAGGGTGCAGGCAGCGTTGAGGAATTTGGGCTGATCCAGGTACCCTACGGGCTCGGTCTCGTAAAAGGAGGAAACTTTGGTGATCGTGGCCCGAGTCTGGAGATACTGGAGGGCCTGGAGGATATTGGCCTGGCGTTCGCCAAGATTGGCGCCCAGGCCTAGATTCACTTTGTGTTGAGGCATAACAGTTCTCTTGTTCCTATGGGATGATGACCGACAAGGCAGAATGAGCACCCTCGCGCACGCTGTGCGATACGTCGAGGGTGCGATATCGGATCGGCTACCGAAAGGCCCCGGGGTTGGGTCGGCCTCTGCACGATCCCTATCCGATCCCGGTACCAAGCACAGGGATGACCTGACCGGTGATGCCGTTGGACTCCTCCGACGCCAAAAAGACAACGGCCTGGGCAACATCCTCGCGCCGGACCCATTTGGACAGGTCCTTGGGTTGCATCGCCTTGATGTTGCTCTCGGTGACGACCAGCCCTGGGGCAATGGCGTTGGCGTAGATGCCGTCCTTTCGCGTTTCCAGGGCCAGAGTGCGGGTCAGCGCCACGATACCGGCTTTGGCACAGTTGTAGGCGGCCATGTTGGCCTGAGCCCTGAGACCACTGGCCGAGGAGAAAAAGATGATCTTGCCCGATTGGGCTTTCATCATGGGTTCGAGAGCGGCCTTGGAACAGACAAAGGCCGACTTGAGGTTGATGTTGTACTCATAGTCCCAGTCGTCGACGTTCATCTCGGCCATCGGGCCATACTTGGTCAGTCCTCCGGCCACATTGACCAGGATGTCGATCTTGCCAAACTCGGTCAGGGTCTGTTGCACCAGGTTTTGGACCTGATCTTCCTGGGTGCAATCGGTCGCAACCGCCAGAGCGCGCCGGCCCAGGGCGCGCACCTTGTCGGCCATTTTGTCGATGTTCGCTTGGGTCCGCGCCGCAATAACAAGGTCGGCGCCCTCGCGGGCCAGCGCCTCGAGGATGGCCTCCCCTACCTGGCCCTCCTGACTGGCGCCTGTAACAAGGGCCACCTTGTTTTCCAATTTCATTTCGATATCCCCTTTCCAGCCCAGGCTCACGGCTGGGATTTGGGCCGCCCTGCTATCGTCGACCCACTGAGACCCCAGTACGTTTTTTGGGGTACGATGGCGAAGGAGGCCGTCGCTCAATCCAAAAAGACGAGGGCGTCCTCAAAGGCCGGCTTGTCGCCCTGGTAGCAATTGTAATGATAGACGACGGCATCGTCAGCGATCAGAACGCGGTCACCCTGCACGAACTCTTGGCCGCATTCCGGGCAGGCGTCGTTCCACTCTTCGGGCCATGTCTTGTCATGGCCTGTTTCGTCTTTGGCAAACACCGAACAACTGAGGCACGGGGACATTATACCCTCCCTTGAGTTTTTGCCCAAATCAGCAGGGCGAGAAATTGAACGCTCCATTCAGAGTTGGGGGATCCATCACCGGCCCTGCAACGGCGCATGGTTTGTAAAGATGGGAGGCCATGATGGTTTCAATGGCCTCCCAAATTTCTGATTCTGGTGGGGTTCGTATCCCCGCTGCCAGGTCCAGGTTGCGCGCACGCCGGAAGAGATAGGGCCTCTCGGGCTACCTCCTAGCTTCGCACTTTTTGCGATGGGTGGCCCATGTCCCAGACAAAGGCCGCGACGACGGCGCCTACAATGGGCCCCAGGGTATAGACCACCAGGAACTGATCCCAGGGGGCGTCGCCCCCAAAGAGCAGGTTGCCAAAGTAGGGCCCAAAAGTGCGGGCGGGGTTGAGGGACGACCCGGTCATGGGCCCCAGGGTGATGATCACACCCGCGACGATCATGCCGATGATCCAGCCGGCCCACCCGGGCGGCGCTTCCTTGTCCACAGCGACGCCCATGATAGTGAGCATCAGGATAAAGGTGCCGATCGCCTCGCCGAGAAAGCCCCGGAACATGGTCACACCGGCCGCTTCGTTCAGGTAGGTGCCGCCCAGGTTAAAGTCCGCGGCGGCCTGGGTGCCCAGGCACAGCACAAAGGCGACGGACGCTACCGCCGCGCCGATCAGTTGGGCGATGATGTAAAAGCCCGCGTCCTTCCAGGCCAAACGACGGGTTGCCGCCAGGGCAACACTCACCGCCGGGTTGATGAGGCAGCCAGTGGCCCGACCGGTGACATAGATGGCGGCCGCGACTGCGAATCCAAAGGCCAGGGCAATGGCCAGGATTCCTCCCAGCCCTTCGAGGCCCACTAGATTGGATACGACCGCCGCACCTGGCCCGACCCAGACCAGAATAAAGGTGCCCAAGGCTTCCACAAAGTATTTCTCATAGTTTTTTGGCTCATCCATGGCTCCAGGCTCCTTTCCCCCTTTAGCCAGAGGGGATCGAGAGGCTTGGTATCCTCCCAATCCCACTCTGACATGATGGGGCTAGACCGTCACGGCCCACTCGCAATAGCCCTGCGGTCCCGTCCCAATGCCCTTGACCAGCGGCACGTTGCGCTTGATCAAGGTGGTGGCGGCGCAGTACTTGCAGGCGCGGACCGGCGCACCCGGGGTGCCGGGATCGGCGGCGATGCAGTTGGTCATCAAGGTAGCCGTGGTGCACTCGGGCGTCAGGAAGCAGGGAAAGTCGGCCAGGCTCATCAGGGCTGCAAAGCGCTGGGTGATGGCGCAGGCCGGGTAGGTGTAGCGCTGCGGGTTCATGACGACCTCGTGGTTGGTGATGGGGCTGAGGTCAACTTGGACGCCCTTGACCTTTCCTCCGGCGCCGATCGGCTTGATATCGAGGATCTGCTCGCCGCGGAGCAGGACGTCCATAAAGTCGACGTTGTGCAGCTCGTCGGCTTCGCCGCGCTTGGGGTTCATGGCCGCATAGTTGTAGAAGCGCTTGGTCAGCAGGTCGATGACCATAGGCACGGTAAAGCTATCGAGCCACAGGATATAGGCCGAGGCGCAAGCCGGTGCACCGGTGGCTACTGCCAGTACATCGTACGGTCCCTTGTAGGCGCCCTTTTCCAGGCCGCGATACATCGTGTTCTTAAAGACGCCCATCACGGCTTCGTAGATGCCAAAGACCATGTCGTCCTTGAACATGTTGTAGGCCGACTGGGCGATGTGGTGGCCGATGTCGCCCACGCAGTAGGCCGGCACGGCGGTGATATTGGCCAGGTGGACGCCCCCTTCGACGGCAGCCATGATATAGGGCTTCATCCACTCTTTGTACTGGGCCATATACTTGCGCACATCAAAGGAGCTGTGGGGCCCGTGCCCACCCAGGTTGTGGGTGTCCATCAGATGGGCTTGGGCAGCTACCGGTTCGCGATACACAAACTGAAGCATCTCTACTTCGGCTTGCTCCGCCTCGGCCGCCGTTTTGCCGGCTTCCAGGGCTCCGCGGAACGCCCCGCCCAAACCGTAGGAGGTGTTCATGCCCCAAGACTTGCAGGCCAGGATGGCCTTTTTGTGGGCATCGGGCATATCCATCTCCCGCAGGATGCGGTTCACCAGGTTGGGCACCGAGCCCACCGACATAGCAAAGTCGACCACGCAGGTCGGGCCGTACATGCCGCCATAGCGCCGGACCGCTTCGCGGCCGACCAGTGCCTTGTTTGCGGCAATGGCGTCGATGAACTTCCACATGGACGCTTTGAAATCGGGAAGTTCTTCGTAAAGGATCTCTAGGATGGGGGGTGTCTGATAGTGTTCGACAAAGGGATCGTCCTCGGGACGAATGGTATCCGTCAGTCCCAACAACGTGTTAAAATGGGCATTGACCGATTGGACGTGGAGATCGATGACTTCCTTGGATTGCCCTTCGGCTGGCGCCATTTGGTTAACGGCATCGACGTACGGCTTGCCATCGGCGATCTTGAAGGTGCCTCCGCGCTTTTCCTTGTTTACGTTGAATACAGCCAGGGTTGCATTCACGGCTTCGTCGATCATCTTCTTATAGATTGCCATTTTGGTTTCCTCCCTTAGGAAATGTAATCCTCTTTGATGGTGAACTACAGGCCAGTCAACACCGTTTTTTCTTTGGGCTACCCTCCTTTCCTAAATAACAAATCCAGCGTCCCAGAAAGGCGACACTGGATTGCCCGATCGGTCCGTCTCCTTTCCAAAATGGGAGGCATGGCCGTTTCCCGCCACACCCTATAGCCCAACGTCCATAGGCCGAGTACGCCCGTAGGTCCGCTGGATCGGAGTGTTATTCAGTTTTCGGTCATTCAAAATAGGATGGACGAGCTTACTCCACTGCAAATATTATAGCATAGAAACGTGGGTTGTCAAGATACTATCGTTGCCGACTGCAGGTCTGCTGCAAAGTTGGTTGTTCAACCTGAGAGGAGCCTTACAATGTCATAAAGGTCAAGGGACAATGCACCGGCCCTGTTGCCGACTGTGTACAAGAGTCGGTGGGAAAATGCTCCAGGTGTGAATCCCAGCCATGCAACTCTGAACCCATTAGGAATGCGGGGACAAGCGACTCCTGTTATGCCCAGGCAGGCGAGGGTGATGGTGCGGGCGGCGTGGGATGCCGTGGTATCTCTGGTTTCCACCCATGCTGTGCGCAGCGGTTAGGCCCCGGTTCCCATCGGTGACCATTGCGGTTGGCCCCCCAAATAGGGTAGCGTTTGTAACTGCATCACTCCTCAGAATAAAAAAGGACCCTTCCCAAGGAGGAAGGGTCGCACGTCATAGGGCGGATGGGAGTCGAACCCATACGGGGTATTCCCCCAGCGGATTTTAAGTCCGCTGCGTCTGCCATTTCGCCACCGCCCCGTGCTGATAGCAAACGGCTGATAGCGTCTTGCGCTATCAGCCCTTTGGCAGAGGCGACGACGGGATTTGAACCCGTGATCGCGGTTTTGCAGACCGCTGCCTTTCCACTTGGCTACGTCGCCTTTCAACGACAGAGCGGGCGATGGGATTCGAACCCACGACCCTCTCCTTGGCAAGGAGATGCTCTACCACTGAGCCACGCCCGCATTGTACTGGTCGTATTCGGTTCTGATGCCGCAGCCCAGACTTGAACTGGGGACACCTTGATTTTCAGTCAAGTGCTCTACCAACTGAGCTACCGCGGCGCCTTGTAACCACTATTCTAGCCCAAGTCGCAGGACTTGTCAAAATTCGCCCCGGCGTATGACAACGGGTCAAAGCGTCGACATCACGCACGATCGCCCTGCCGGTCACCGGCTCCGCAGTCGCTGGAACTCGGCCTCGAATTCGCGGGCCCACTGCTCCTTGCGGTCGTCGGGCAAAAAGCTGGCGCGCAAGGCGTCCAGGCTCAGGCGTTCCAGTTCGGCGGGGGTGTAGCCCATGTGATCGGCCAGGGCCAGGTACTCGCCGACCAGATCGGTGCCAAACATGGGTGGGTCGTCCGAGTTGACCGTGACCCACAGTCCCAGGTCTGAGAGTCTGCGTAATGGATGTGCCTGGTAGGATGGGTACACACCCAGGCACAGGTTGCTGGTGGGGCACACCTCCAATGGGATCTGATGCTCCCGTAGATACGCCACCAGCGACGGATCCTCGATGCTGCGCACGCCGTGGCCCAGCCGCTCGGCGCCCAACGAGCGGATGGCACCCCACACGCTCTCGGGTCCGGCCACCTCGCCGGCGTGGGGCACGCTGTGAAGGCCGGCCTCGCGTGCCAGGGCAAAGGCATCAGCGAACCACTCGGGGGGGTGTCCCTGCTCGCTACCCCCCAACCCCAGACCCACCACACCCTGGTCCAGGGCACCGGCGGCCCACGCCGCTACCTGATGGCGGCTCTCTGGATTGTTGCGGACAATGTCCAGGATCCAGCGGAACTCGACGCCATAGTCCCTTTGGGCGCGGGCGCGTCCGCGATTGATCCCAGCCATGATCTCTGAAAACGGCAGGCCGGTGTTGGTCACATGGGTATGAGGGGTGAAGGTGACCTCGGCATAGCGAATGTTCTGCCGGGCCATGTCGGCCCCGAACTCGTAGGCAATCAGTTCGAAATCCTGGACCGTTTGCAGGCACCGGGAGATGGTGAAATAGACCTGGATGAAATGCTCGAAATCGACAAAGCGGTAAAACTCGCGCAGGCCTGCCAGATCGTGGGTCGGCAGGTCCACCCGATTGCGCTCGGCCAAAACCAGCAGAGTAGCGGGGCGGATGCTCCCCTCCAGGTGGACGTGCAGTTCCACCTTGGGCATTGCGTGGATAAAGTCGGGTAGGGTCACAGAATTTTCTCCTGGGTGCAGTGGATTGGGTAGCCACTCCCAGTGCTCGGTCGCGTGCTGGCGCCTGGGTGCGGTCGGCCACCTTGCAGCCGTGCGGGCCATTGTAGCACAAGTCCAGGCGCTTCGTCAAAGTCGGCAGGGCTGTTGCGAGCTGTTAAGGTACCGGTACAATATGCAACCCCTGCCGCACGAGCGGAGGCCGATTGACGGTTGGGTGGTTTTGGGCTATAATGGCCCGCGCTCGTTCTAGATGGACCCAGGGGGCGAAGACTAGCGAGCGGTCTTCTGACGTGGGTCGGAAGGGACTTTTCATTGTCAAACCTGAATACAAAAGAGCACCAGAACCCGCCGGGTTCTGTCTCCACCGTAAATGTATCGGTAGGCACAGCCGCAGTGTTGGGCCTGGCCCAGGTGAAGGTAGCCATCGCGCCGACCACGGCCTACCTGATGCTGGGCGGGCGCTGCGCGATGAACTGCGGTTTTTGCGCCCAGGCTCGGGAAAGCCAGGCCAGTGCTTTGTATCTTTCGCGCGTAACCTGGCCCGAGTTCGAGCTGGAGGCCGTGGTTGACCGACTGGCAGCGGCGGCGACTCGGGGCGAGATCCGCCGCATCTGCCTGCAGGTGACCGTCACCGCCGACGCTTTTGACCAGTCGCTGTGTATTCTGAAAAGGGTCAAGGCTGCAACCGATTCACCGGTCGACGTGGCGATCCTGCCCCGAGACCTGGAGCAGGTGGAACGCCTGATTAAGGCGGGCGCCGATCACATCGGCTTTGGCCTGGACGCGGCCTGCGAACGGGTCTTTTGCTCGAGCAAAGGGGGAAGTTGGCCGCGCAGCCTGGCGATGATCGAGGAAACCGCTCGGACGTTCCCGGGGCAGGCCGCCGTCCACCTTATCGTGGGCCTGGGCGAAACGGAACAAGAGATGGTGGAGCGGATCCAATGGGTACACGACCTGGGCAGCGTCATGGGCCTGTTTGCCTTTACCCCTGTGCACGGCACCTCTCTGGCCCATTGCCCACCGCCGCCGCTGGAGGTGTATCGGCGCATGCAGGCCGCGCGCTGGCTCATCGTCCAGGAGCGGGCGCGCGTGGAGGGGATGAAGTTTGACTCCACGGGGCGACTGATCGATCTGGGGGCGCCGCCGCCAGTCGACGGCGAACCCTTTCGCACGTCGGGGTGCCCAGACTGCAACCGGCCTTTCTACAATGAACACCCCAGCGGTCCCATGTACAATTATGCTCGCCCGCTCACACCGGAAGAGTCGCGGCTGGCCATCGAGGAAATGAGGATACAGCGACCATGTTAACGGGAAAAATCATTGCTTTTGTTGGAAGCGGGATCATGGCCGAAGCCATGATCCGGGGATTGCTCCGCCAGGAACTGGTCGAGCCCTCGCAGATCATTGCCAGCGGGCCCAGGGTCGAACGAGGACAGGAGTTGGTCGATCGGTATGGGGTGCGGGTGACGACAGACAATGTCGAGGGCGTTCAAGGGGCCGATCTGGTCGTTCTTTCTACCAAGCCGCAGGTGTTGGGGCAGGTTTTGACCGAGTTGACGGGCCGGGTAGCCCACGATCCGTTGGTTCTCTCGATTGTCGCCGGGGCCAAAATGAGCGCCATTGAACGCGCACTGAATGTAGCCAGTGTGGTCCGCATTATGCCCAATACGCCGGCCCAGATCGGCATGGGCATTTCGGTGTGGACGGCCACATCGGCCACCACCGAGAGTCAAAAGGGCCAGGCGCTGGCCATCCTGCAGGCGCTGGGTGAAGAGGTTTGGGTCAACGACGAGGGGTATTTGGACATGGCCACAGCCCTCAGCGGCACCGGCCCCGCCTATGTGTTTCTTTTGATGGAAGCTATGGTCGATGCCGGGGTGCATCTGGGCTTTTCCCGCCACATCGCCGAGCGTCTGGTGGTCGAAACCCTGCGGGGCAGTGTGGAATATGCCCGCCAATCGCCCCGGCATTTGGCCACACTGCGCAATCAGGTCACCTCGCCCGGCGGCACCTCGGCCGAGGCGTTGTATCATCTGGAAAAGGGCGGCCTGCGCACCGTCATGTCGCGGGCCATTTGGGCGGCCTACCAGCGCTCGAGGGCGTTGGGCAGCCACTCCCAAAAAGGAGAAAAAGATGAATAGGTCCAAATTTGCGGTCCTGATCGTTGTGGCCTTGCTGGCACTGGCCCTGATTGCCTGTGAGGGGTACACCCAAACGGGCGCAAGCACCCAGAGTCGTCAAGATGGTTCCGGAGGCTCCGTCAGCGCTCGGATCAACAAGGCCAACGGCAGTGCCACGCAGACCATCGAGGTGGAGGGCGGCGAGGGCCTGATCCTCGACTCGGACGTTACCCTGAGCGTCGGCAGCGGAGCCTACAAGATCGAATTATTGGGCGAGAACGACCAGGTGACGCTGACCCTGGAAGCCCAGGCCGGGCAGACGGTCAGCGGTCGCGGTCAGATGGTCGTCGACTCTCTCGGCGAAGCCCAATACCGCGTCACGGCGACCGAGGCGCAAGAGGTGGAGTATTCGATTGAGTATGTCTTTCGCTAGTTCGGGCGGGCCTGGCTCGCTCCCCGATCCGGCAACCGAGTATCGGCCCGCTACCTGGCGTCTGATCCTCCACGGCGCCCAAGACGGCGCCGTCAACATGGCTATCGACGAGGCCATTTTGTCGGCTGTGATCGAGGGAAGCAGCCCGCCCACATTGCGCATTTACGCCTGGTCGCCGCCCTGTCTTAGCCTGGGGCGCAACCAGCCCTTGGCCGAGGTCGACCTTGCTGCCTGCCGGGCCCATGGCGTGGATGTGGTGCGCCGGCCCACGGGGGGCCGGGCCATTTTGCACACCGACGAATTGACCTATTCCGTGGCTCTGCTACAGAGCGATCCGAGGGCCACCGGCGACGTGGTAGATAGCTATCGCCGCCTGAGCGAGGGGCTCATGGCCGGGCTGTTGCCCCTGGGCGTGGGCGCCGCCCAGGTGACCGGGCAGCACAACGCAGGACTGCCGCCCACTCCGGTCTGCTTTGAAATGCCCTCCAAATACGAGATCGCCGTCGGGGGCCGCAAATTGGTAGGCAGCGCCCAATGGCGGGCCAGGGGCGGTGTGCTGCAGCACGGGAGCCTGCCCCTGCACGGCGACCTGGCGCGCATTGTGGATTTCTTGCAGTTCGACAACGAGCGGCGACCAGTCCAACGCCACCTGGTTCGAGCGCGGGCTCTGACGCTGGCCGAAGCCTTGGGGCGCGTACTGACCTTTGACGAGGCCGCCCAGGCCATGACAGAAGGGTTTGCCCGGGCCCTTGGATTGGACCTGGTGCGGGGCGATCTCAGCGAGCGCGAGCGGTCTCATGCGGCTGAGCTACGCCGCGAGCGTTATGGGGCCGAGAGTTGGACGGTGGACCTGGTACCTTGGACGGATAGGCCCCGGAGAGCCAGCCCTTCCTCACAGGCCGCAAGGGGTTCGGCGTCTGTTTTACAGGAGTAGGATCATGCACGTGGGCATTTGTACCATCGAGTTGCGCCTTCCCGGCAACAGTTCGCTCAAAGGAAAACGCAGCATCATCAAGTCGATTGTTACCCGGGTCAGCCGCGAGTTCAATGTCTCCATCGCCGAGGTGGATGCCCAAAATCAGTGGCAACGCGCGGTTCTGGGGGTGGCGTGTGTCTCGTCCAGCGCCAGCTACGCCCACGGGCAATTGGAGCGCATTGTCCAATGGCTCGAGTCGAACCGGCCCGATCTGATTCTCCTGGGCTATGAGATCGAATTCCTCTGAGTTGAATCAAGTGTGCCCGATGGGATCACCAGACGCGATCCTGGGTGTATCTCCGCAGATAACCCAAGGCTTTGCTATTTTCTCCGTCCATGATAATCTCCAAAAATTGGCCATCGGTGGCAGAGGGGATGTCGATCACCCGGAGATAGTCGGCGTAGGGGTGGGCATCGGGGAGTAGATCGGTCAACACGTTGGGCGCATTGCGCAGAAAATCCCAGTTAAAGAAATTTCCCGATTCTTCTGGATAGAGGGCCAGAGGATAGATTTTGGTCTCTACCAGATCCTGGAAAAAGTGGGTACCGTACGAAGCCTCGGGCGCCGATCCGCCGTCTGATAGCGCAATTTCGATCAGGGCTGCCGTGTGATAGATATCGGCATAGGTGACCTTGACCCCCAGGTCGGCGTTGACACTGCCCCACCGACCCGGCCCCATCAGGACAAAGCTTTTTTCCCCGAGAATCTGATTTAGCTTACCCACAAACCGCGCCAGTTGCAGCCTCGTCGCTTCGTCGGCGATGCGGTTGTACATTTTGGGATCCACAAACACGATGGTTCGAACGTGTTGGATGCGGCCGTGGGGAACCAGGCGGTCGGCGGTGAAAAGGATATCTTGGGACGCAACGGCGGCAGGTACCTCCACAACCTGTCCCCATTCGTGGCTGGCCTGCGGCCTACACTGGAGAAGATGCACCTGAAATTCGGGCTGGGGGTAGTTGGGCACGATTTCGGTGGTGAACTCGACATCGACATGGCAGCCAAACCGCGCCTCCAGCGTCTTGAGGATCGTCTTCATCAGGGGCACGAACCGAGTTCGCGTCAATAGGTTCTCAAAGGTCAGCACCAGATCTTGGGGCGACAGGCTCGGATCGTAGGCCATGGGGGCCTGGATATAGTCGCCCCGGTCGACCGAGACCAGATAGCGGGCAGCGGGATAGTCCATACTCAGCAGATCGGTGGCCGGCAGGGTCTGGAATTCGTTCTGGGCCAGGTTAATGACGTCCACATAGTGCTGAGAATAGCGCCGGAGCTGCGGAGCCCCCACTACCGGTCGCAGATTGGGATGGCTGAGGGCCACCATGCGGGCATAGTCGTTGGACAGCCGGTCTACGGCCCGGGTGCCCATTCCCCACACCAGGCGCACAAAGCCATCCTCCCGCCGGATTTTCGACGTCCAGCGGAAGGGGTTGTAGCTAAACCCGACGCCAGCGAGG
This sequence comes from uncultured Anaerolineaceae bacterium, assembly GCA_964575225.1. Lineage (GTDB taxonomy): Bacteria > Chloroflexota > Anaerolineae > JAAYZQ01 > JAAYZQ01 > CAZNQW01. Next base: position 24,363 of record CAZNQW010000001.1, read on the forward strand.
GTCGGGAAGAAATAATCCCCGTGTCGCTCGCCTTGGACCTCCTGGAGGAGGATCGCCATCCGTTCATCATAGTCCAGAAGGCCCATTTTCTGTCGGTAGAACAGGGCATTGGGGTTATAGACGCTGGCATAGACCAGGCTAATGGCCTTGAGCAGGAAGGCCAGGTTCTCTTCCGGCGATCCCTGATTGGGGCAGAAATAGCTATCGTACTTGCCGGCAAAGGAGGTGCCAAAGTTGTCCTCCAAAAGGCTGGACGAGCGTACGATCAAAGGCCGGTTGCCCACCTTGGCCAGTATGCCCCGCAGACCATCCACGATCTCTTCGGGGAATCGTCCCTTTTGATACTCTTCGCAGATATGAGGGTATTCGGACTCGATCGTCTCGCGAGATTTGTATTTCTGATCGACAAAGTGGGCCAGATCGTTGGCAGCGACGAAATCGTAGGACACGTCGGCGCCGATGAAATAGGATTCGGGCAGGACGATATGGCTTTTGAGGTCCATGTCCCGGTTGGATTCGTCGAGGTTCAGGATCTTCCAGGCCAACATCATGCCGGCAGCCTTGCCGCCAATCTTGCCCCGGCCAATGCGCCTGCGGCGGATGGCCTGCAAATCGGCTACGGTAAACAGGTCCTTGGCAATGCCCACAAAGCCCAATTGGTCGCTGATCAGCCCTTTGGTCAACACGACCACGATCTCCCGATGGTGGTGCTTGACTCGGGTGTATTGCTCGGGCGGCAAGGCCTCGTAGACCTCGCCTCGGGAAAAGAGCATGTCCCAGGGCGCGAGTTCGGGGTTGAACGAAAGGAATACTTTGTCTTGGGGCACGCGCTTGGCGAGCACTTCTGTGACAATTTGCTCGAACAGGCTGTGGGGCAAGTTGTGGGCAAAGTAAAAATCGGTCAGATTGTCCCGAAAGTGGGACACGCGCTTTTGCCAGAGATCGGCCGATTCCTGGGAAACCGGGTCTTTGAGCCCCTCGCGTTCCTGCGAAAGCATGGCCTTGTGCTTTACCTCGCGCTCCAGGTCGCCCGGCGAGATAATCCCCCGGGCAAAGAGCTCGCGGCGCATGCGCTCGCGGATGGTGGGCGCCAGAATCGGATACTGGGTGATCTCCAGATAGATCTGCAGCACCTTGGGCGTTTCTTGAGGTTCAAAGATCGCCATGCCTTACCTCCGGCTTTGGGTGGCATTCGTGTCTGGGAAGAAACAAGCACCATCCGGGCGATGGTGCTTGTCGTGTCTGGCTTCTGGTAGCGGATACGGGATTCGAACCCGTGTCTCTGCCTTGAGAGGGCAGTATCCTAGGCCCCTAGACGAATCCGCCTGGCAGATGGCGCTATTGTACCAACGGCCCCCAGAATTGTCAAATCAACCCAGCCCTGGGGCTGACTAAAAAAGCCCACCCCGGCCAAATGTATGGCCGGGGCGGGCATTGGAGGGGGGGACCAGTTTGGCGAGCACGCGGGGGAGAAGGGCCCAGCCAAACGGATTGTTGTACACCATCCGATCCATCGGCTCTTGGAGTGACAGCCCATTTCCCTGCCTGCTCGGGTTGGCTGTATTTTACCAAGAGAACCTTACCAAAAATATTACGACCGCTGACAGGGCTCATCGGTCCAGGTGTACGGTGCGAACGGGGGCCCCCAGGGTATGGAAACGAGGCCCATCAGGGGCGCTCGAGGCTCTCATTCGTGTTGGATTCCGTTGGGTAGAATCGCGCCCTTCAGAGAGCGGACGCGAGCGAGTGCCTGGGCGTGAACAATGGCGCCTTCCAAATTCGCGCCGTCCAGGGTGGCATTGTCCAGCCGAGTCCAACGCAGGTACACCCCCCGGAGGTTGGCGCCCGACAGATCGGCTCCCGAGAGATCGGCCATGCTCAAGTCGACCGTCTCGAGAATGGCTCGGGACAAATTGGCGTCGCTCAGGTTGGCCCAGGTCAGATTGGATTCACTCAAATTGGCAGACTGAAGGTCGGCCCGGCGGAGATCGGCCTTGATCAAGGTGCTCCGCCGAAAATCCCGTTCTCCCCGATTATATCGTACGATCAGATCCTGCGCGTTCATGCCCAAGCCCCATTGCATTGTGTGGCCCATCCTATCTTGTCTGTGGCCATCCTCCGTGATGGTTGGATGATTCTTCACCATTCATATTCTAACATGGGGATGTTACAGGGCATATTACACTTTTCTCTACCAGTTTTGGGTAGGAAAACGAGCGCGAGGGTTATGGGGTCTCGACCGTGACGGCGGTATCCAAAAGAATCGGTTCGCCCAGCCGCTGGCCGGTGGGAGGGTCATAGAACCCGACTTTAAGCCGATATGGGCCCGCGGCCATGCCAAGCGGGAGTGGGAGTTGATGGGGGTCGGTCACAAATTCGCCCGGCAGCCAGCCCAGAGTGGGCAGCGGATCGAGAGTCGATCCGGGCGTCTTGTCGTCCTGCGTGACGATGCTTCCTGCGCCGTCGAGCAGGTGGACAAAGACCTGGTAATTTCGGTCGGGGGTTTCCAGTGCATGCCAATGGAGCGTTATCTCCAACGACGACCCGGGCGCGTGCCCGTGGGCAGGCAAATCGTAACCTACCAGCTCGACCGAGGAGGCGAAGCGGGCCCTTTGGCTTTTCTCAGGGGTGGTTGCCTCCATGCGGTGCGCCCGACTCGCCACCTCAACCGGCATCAGCGTCAGGGATGTTTGGCCCTGTTTTTCGTCTACGAGAGCACCGTCGGCCGCCCGCACCAGGCTGAGCGCCAGGTCGTAGCGGCCAGGCGCTACGGTTGCCGGGATATACAAAGTGTGGGGATCCCGCACCAGCTCGCCAGCTTTCCACCAGGCCGTGGGATAGACGCCCGCCACCGGTTTTTCTGTCAAGGAAGCCTGTGCGACGCCTGCGGCATCCAGAAGCTGGAGGCTCGGCAGCCAGTCCTCTTCCGGATCGGTCAGGGCTTGCCAGAAAAGCTCCACCTCGACCGCCTCGCCCGGGACGACGGAAGAGCCGGAGCCAGAATAGCCGAGGAGGCGGAGGCGCCCGCCCCAATCGGCTGGGCGCTTGTAGTCGAACTCTAACGCCTCTACCGGAGGCCAGGTGCTCGGTCGCACCACCTGAACGGTCCCCAGAACCATTTCGCCGCCGCTGCCCCCCGGAAACGTCACAGGCAACACCTGGACATCGTCGGCGCGATAGACGCGCAGGGTCACCTGATACTCGCCCGGCGGTGTGCCGGCGGGGATCAGGAGCCCGTATCGGTCGGGAAGGGCCTGGTGCGGCAGCCACTGGGCAAAGCTGCTGCTGCCGCCGCCCGGGGCGCTGTCGCGCTGTGCCCACACCCGCCCGGCGCCGTCTGTCAGGCGGAGGCCCACCTGGAAGGGGTCGGGGGGCGTCTCGTCCAGCCGCCACCACAGCTCGATGGGCACGACGCCCCACCCCGCCTGTCGCTCGCCTGCCCCCAGGGCTGCGTTCTCCAGGGTGAGCCAGCTTCCGAACTCTGCGGTCACATCCTGGGGCTGGGTCTGCCCGGCGACATAGAGCGAGAGGACGGTGTGGGTCCCAGACCACTCGCTCAGGGCCGGGTAGGCTTGCTCGGTGAGACGGGTCGCGATGGGGGTTTCCAAAACCCGGCCCATGGCCTGGTGGGCCGGGAACCAGATCCTGTCGTGCTCCCTCAGCAGCCGATTCAAGTCCGCCGCCATGATCGCCGGATCGTCGGCCCAGATCTGACGCTCTTGGGGCACTACCTCGCGAGGGGTCAGCACCAGGGCGGGTCGGCGGGCGTCGGGTAGGTAGGCCTGGAAATAGCCCACCTGCCAGGGATGGACGCAGAGGATGGCGTCGGTGGGTTGGGCCAGAGCGCCCACCCGTTTGGCCACCGGGCGGTAATCGTCGTCAGAATAGCGGGGTGTGGTGTAAAAGGCCACCAGAGAGACGATCGCTGCCAGCACCAGGGTTGCCCCGGCCAACCAGTGCCGACGACGCCCCAGGACCTGCATCCCGGCGACGAACAAGAGCAGGTACGCGGGTAGGGTCAGGAGCAAAAGCCGCTCGCCGCGGAGCGGGGTAAAGGGCAGTAGCTGATTCAGGACAAAGCCACACAGTAGGGTGCACAGAAAAACGATCAGGAGAAGGACCGTCACCCTGCCGAGATGGACAGGTGCGCCCGGCAAAGACGGGCGTTGCCTGCGCCGCACCCCCAGCCCAACCAGCGCTGTCAGGAGGAGTAGCAAAGGCAGCAAGCCCAGCCACCAGACGTCGGTCAGCGGCCCTTCGGCGTGTCCCCAGCCTAGCGCCGCCAGATGCCGCCCGATATAGGTCGCCAGGCCCATGGGTGCATCGCCTTCGACGCCCACCTTGAACTGGACGTAGGTGAGCAGCTTGCCCCCAGCGTACCACAACCACGGCACAAAGAGGGCGAGCACGGCAACCTGGGCCGCCAGCCAGCGGGCGAGGTTGCGGAGGGAGCGCCCCGCGCCCCACCAGCGCACCAGCATCATGAGGTTCAGGCCCAGCAGTAGAAAAGCGGCATAGTATTGGGTGTACAACGCGGCAGCCGCCGCCAATACATAGCCCCCCCAGATCGGCCCTTGCCCATTGGTCTGGTCGGGCTGCCAGCGGAGGGCAAAATAGAGAGCCGCCAGCCCCAGCAGCGTGACCAGGCCGTACATGCGCACTTCTTGGGAATAGTAGATGTGGAAGGGGGAAATGGCCAGGAAAAAGGCGGCCAGCAGACCTCCCCGCTCGCCCATCAGGCGCCGGCCGGTGGCGTACACCACGGGCACGGTCAGGGTGCCGATCAGGACCGACAGCAGCCGGACTGCCACCACGCCCGCTCCCCAGGCGCCCAGCCAGAGGTGGAGTCCCACGTAATAGAGGGGAGGGTGGATGTCGACGGCCGTCAACTCGAGCAGGGTGCGGAGGTCGGTCGTGGCGAAATAGAGGCTCCAGCCCTCATCCCACCACAGGGGCTGAAAGGTAAGGCCCACACACCGCAGCCCCAGCGCGAGCAGGACCAACGCCCATACGATCCTCTGCCTCGGGTCGACAGAGGGCGCTCGCCAGGTGGCCTTGGAAGGAGGCGGATTGGTCGCGTGCATGGGTCAAGTATACCACATCTCCGAGCGGGAGAAAAACGCCCCAAGCCTGCGTTCCTGGACCCCGTCAGGGGGAGGGTGTCCCGGGCCTTTCGGAGTGCGCCCCCTTTTTGGAGTGTGTGCTTGCCTCGGCAGGACGCTTGCTGCCGGAATTTCTGCGCAAGCAGAGCTTGCGCACTCCAAAGGACGCGGCCAGGCACGTCGCCCCCGCGGAAGCGGGGGCCCATACCTTTGGATGCTGCCTACGAGTACGCAGGCGCTTCCGCGGGCATGACGGAGGCCGGCAGGCCCTACAATGGGCATCCACGATGGGGGCTGTAGAGGCGAATAGGGCACTCCGTCTGTGGGGAGCAGGGCCATCCCCCTGCGTTCTGGATGGGCAACAGGCCCCGGTCCAGTTCGCGACTCAGACCTGGCGATGATAGACGGCGACCTTGTAGCCGAACTCGGTCTGACCGCTGGCTCGCACGGCATCCCCCGCCTGCTTGCCCCACAGGAACTCGAGCACGGTCACGGCCTCGTCGGCAGCCTGGAAGCGCCATACCGTATCGACCACTGTGCAGGAAAATCCCCGAGATTCAAACCAGGCCGGCCACTCCTCACACTCGGCCTCCCGCGCGGTCCACACGCTGGACAGATCGTCGCGGCCATAGTTCTGCACCACGAGCAGGTCGCCGCCCGGCCGGAGCACCCGTTCTACTTCTTGCAGGCCAGGTTCGCTGCCCGGCCCAAAAAAGTAGGACCAGGTGGCATAGGCCACGTCCACCGAGTTCTCGCCCAAGGGGATCGCTTCGACGTGGGCCGGGAGGATGGTCACGTTGGTGGCGCCGCTGGACCGCACCCGCCCGCGCAACAGCGACAGGGCCGTGAGATCGGGTTCGAGAGCATACACCTGCGACGCCAGCCGGGCATAGAGGATGGTCCGATCGCCCACCCCTGCGCCGATATCCAGAAGTTCCCGTCCGTGGATGGGGGCCAGGGCCTGCATGGCGGCCGGGATCTGCTCCTCGGGATCGATGGCCTGGGCCATCAAGGTGAATAGTTCGATCTCTTGCGGGCCCCAAAAGGGGATTACCTGCCGTTCACTCATAGGGATTTCCTTTGCGGTAAGAAGGTGAGCAGATCCGAGACCCGGTTCAGCAGCAGACAATCGGCTTCGGGAAAGATCTGGTGGGGATCCAGGAGCACAGGGGTCAGGCCTGCCCCCCGCGCACCGACGACGTCGGCCCAGTAATTGTCTCCAATGTACAGGGATTGATGCGCTTGGGCTTCCATCTGCTCCAATGCGGCGGTAAAGATGCCCGGCTCGGGTTTCAGGATGCCCACTTCGCCCGAGGCCAGGACCAGATCGAACCGGGATCTCAATTCCAGTTCGTCCAGCAGTTCGTAAAAGTTCTCGACATGTTGCCGGTTGGTGATGAGGCCCAACTGGTAGCCCCGCCGGCGCAATTCGGCCAGGGTGTGGCACCCGTCGGCAGGGCATGTGTACCCATGTTCGAAATCGGCCAACCGAGCCATCGCCTCGGGGACCAGGCGATCCCAATCGCCGACCACCCCCACAGAATCCAGCATGTGGCGGACAAAGTGGCGCCAAAAATCCTCCTGCGACAGGCCTTCGATCCGATCGCGGATCGTCGGATCGACAAAGTACTCGTGCCGCGTGCGCCGACCTCGTTTCTCCGCCTCAGGACTCAGGGGCTGGCCGATTTCCGAGCAAAAGTCGCAGAGTACGTCAAAGCTGTCTGGTTCTTGAAAGACAAGGGTGCCGTCAAAGTCAAAAAATACCGTTTGAACAGGCGCTTTTATCGGTGTATGTGAGTCCTGGTCAACCATGCAGGTGTGTTCCTCTAGCCGCGCGCGGCCTTGATCAGGCGGTCGATCTCCGCGACCCGGGCTTGCTGCGCTTCCCAATAGTCCTGGTGGCGCTGGGCTTCGAGTTCCTTCAGCGTCTTGCCCTGCTGCTCGATCCAGGTATAGTATTTCAGGTTGTGCCAACGGTTTCGCGCCTCGCGCGTGGCCTCGCTGATCCAATCCAGCTTTTGTTTGTGAAAGATGCTCACCAGGCGAACCGCAGCTTCGGTCTCGTCCATGGGGCCATAGGTCTCGGTCATCTGGTCCATCACCGAGTGGTAGCGATCGATGGCGTCGGTCAAGATAGTGACGATGACATCGTCCTTGCCCAGCCCGTACCACTTGGCCGTTTTGATGGCGCCCAGGACGTTGCACACACCGCTGATGCCAAAGATCTGGGACCATTTCTGGACCTTGTCCTCGGGCAGGCCGTAGCGATCGATCATCGTCTTCCAGCCCGCCTCCTCGACCAAAAGCTGCAATCCCATCTTGCTCTCGATGTCGTCGACGCACATGATGGCGTCCATGTTCATGACGTTGTGGATCCAGGTGACGTGCTTGTCGCCAATGCCCTGGATATCGTGCCCACCATAGCCGTTCCAATAGACCGTGGGACACTGGACCGGCTCCAAGCCGACAATCTTGTGGTCGGGCCAGACCTGCTTGAGGCGGTCGCCTGCGGCGATGGTACCGGCGCTGCCCATGGCCGACGTAAAGGCCGCGATCTTGCCATTGCCGATGCCCTGTTCCTTGAGTTCGGCCGCCAGCTCGACAATGGTGTTGCCGGTGACGTAGTAGTGAAAGCGATAATTGCCCATCACTTCGAACTGGTTCAGGATCCGGATGCGCTCTGGATCGGCCGCCTTGAGTTCGGCGCACTTGTCATAAATTTCCTTCACATTGCTCTCACAGCCGGGGGTGAGCACCAGATCGGCGCCGTAGCCGCGTACCAGGTCAAAGCGCTCGCGGCTCATCTCCTCGGGGAGGATGACAATCGAGTCGAAATTCATGCGGCAGCCCACCCAGGCCCCACCGATGCCATAGTTTCCTGTACTGGGCCATACCAGGCGGTGGATCGTGGGATCCACCTCGCCCGTCAGCTCCTTTTCGATGAGCACCGAATAGGTGGCGCCCACCTTGTGGCTGCCGGTGGGAAAGTCCTTGGCATAAAGGACGACGATGGGGGCCTGGACGCCCGTCAACTCGGGCGGAAGGACCTCGTATAATATCCGATTCTCGTAATCGCGCCAGCTAATATTGTACAGGTTGATGGGGTCCAGGGGATCGATCTCCATCATGTCTCGCGCTCGGGCTCTGACCTCCGGATCGATCAGCCACGGATGGTTCATCTCTTCAAAGGTTGGACCGACAATCAATTTCGATTGAGACATGGGCCACTCCCTTATGGGTAACAGATTTTGCGCCTCTGGTGATTTCGACAGGCAGGGGTATTGTAGCATTGGCAGGGGTGGATGTCAAAAGGGCATCCAACCATAGGGCCTGGCCGATTTGACAGAATCTGCGATCGGACTAGACTATGACCCTGGTCAACTTTGAATACCGGTCATAAAGAGGTCCAAATGGAAGAGTCCCTGTCTCGACGGGAACGGAAAAAAATGGAAACCCGGTCGGCCTTGATGGAAGCCGCTTTGCCCTTGTTTCGGGAAAAGGGCTACGATCAAACGACCGTGGAAGAGATTACCGAGCAGGCAGACGTGGCCAAGGCCACCTTTTTCAACTATTTTCCCTCCAAACAGGCCCTTGTGAGCGAGCTTTGGGCCTGGCGTATGGAACAATTGCACGAAACGCTCCAGGTGGAACAGGATGCAACGGGCAGTCCCATGAGCCAGTTCAAAGAGCTTCTCCAACGCTTTCATGGAGAGATACTGAAAGATTGGCCTCTCCTTCAGCAGGTCTGGGCTGCCCAGTTGGGTCAACCCAGGTCTCCTTTCAAACATAACCGACGGCGACTGACAGGCAAACTCCCCGATCTGATCCGCAGCGCCCAGGCCTGTGGCGAGGTTCGAACCGACGTGGAACCCGAGTGGGTTAGCCATCTGATCTTGATGGCCTATCTCAGTCGCTTTGGAGCTAGCTTGCACGACCAAGGAGCGGCGCCGCCCGCGGATGACTCGGAGCGCATCGTAGACCTTTTCATGGACGGCCTGGCCGGACCCACTTGGAGGCGACTATGAAGTCATTGATGAGGGCGTTGGGATATCTAAAAAAGTATTGGCTGCTGGCCGTGGGCCTGTTTGCCAGCCTGCTGCTGGCCTCCGCCTTGAACCTGGCTATTCCCGCCCTGACACAGCAGATCATCGACAATGGCATTGCGGCCGGGTCGTGGAGCTTTATCCTGTATGGGGCGTTGGCCATGGTAGGGGTGGCCCTGCTGCGCGCCCTGTTTTCCTTCCTGCAAGGATTTTGGGCGGCCAAGGTTTCGCAGAACGTGGCCTATGACCTGCGCAATGCCCTGTACGAAAAGATTCAGAACCTGTCCTTTGGCTACCACGACCGCGCCCAGACCGGGCAGCTTTTGACCCGCGCCACCAGCGACGTGGATCGGGTGCAGGGCTTTGTCGGCAGCGGGTTCATGATGTTCATCACCGCCGTGATCATGATCGTCGGCAGCCTGTTCCTCCTCTTTTCCCTGGATTGGCAGTTGGCCCTGATCATGCTGGTGCTGATGCCCCTGACGATGATCGTCTTTGTGACCTTTTCGGCCCGCGCTCAACCTCTGTTTATGCGGTTTCAGCAGTACTTGTCGCATCTCAATACCGTGTTGCAGGAAAACCTGGCCGGCATCCGGGTGGTCAAAGCCTTTTCTCGGGAGCCCTACGAGCTGGAGCGCCTTTCGGCGGCCAACCAGGATCTCACCGACACGGCCATTCGCGTCGGCAAGATGATCTCGAGCGTCTTTCCCCTGATCTTTCTCATCACCAACCTGGGCACGTTGGCCGTCATCTGGCTCGGTGGCCTGCAGGTGATCGGCAACCGGTTGACCATTGGCGAGCTGGTCGCCTTCCAAAGCTATGTGATGATGACCATGTTCCCCCTGTTCATGCTGGGCATGCTCGTGGCTATGGTCTCTCAGGCCGCTGTGAGCGCCGAGCGGGTGTTCGAGATCCTGGACGTCCAATCGGAGGTAGTGGAAAAGCCGGGCGCGGCAGACCTCCCCCCCATCCAGGGCCAAGTGACCTTTGACGGCGTTTGGTTCCGCTACTTTGGATCCCAGGAGGAGCCTGTTGAGAAGCCGTCCAAGCCACCCCGCAAAAAGCGGCGTGGTGACCGGGGATCCGCCATGCCCCGCATGGGCGGCATGGGCGCCCATGGCCCAGCTCCCGAGAACGAGTGGGTGTTGAAGGATGTGTCGTTCACCGCCGAGGCGGGACAGATTATTGCCCTCTTGGGAGCGACGGGCTCGGGCAAGAGCACCATTATTAACCTGATCCCGCGATTCTACGACGTGACTCGGGGCCGGCTGCTCATCGACGGCGTCGACGTGCGCGACGTGACCCTCGATTCGCTGCGCTCGCAGATCGGCATTGTGCTGCAAGAGACCACCCTGTTCACCGGCACTATCCGCGACAATATTGCCTACGGACGCCCCGAGGCCACCATGGACGAGGTCATGGCTGCTGCCCAGGCAGCCCGGGCCCACGACTTTATCGTCGAATTTGCCGATGGCTATGAAACGCAGGTGGGCGAGCGGGGCACCACCCTCTCGGGTGGGCAAAAGCAGCGTATCGCCATCGCCCGCGCCTTGCTGCTCGACCCCAAGATCCTCATCCTGGACGACAGCACCAGCAGCGTCGACGTCGAAACCGAATACCTCATCCAGCAAGCCCTAGATAAACTGATGGTGGGGCGCACCAGTTTCGTCATTGCCCAGCGCATCAGTACCGTCCGTGACGCCGACGGGATTTTGGTGCTCGATGGGGGAGGCATTGCCGCCCGCGGCAGCCACGAGGAGCTGCTGCGCGAAAGCGCCATCTATGCCGAGATCTATCACTCGCAGCTCCAAACCGGCTGCGAGCTGATGCCGGAACTGTGTGAGGAGACTCTCGAGTTGGACGCACAGATTGTGGCCGATCCTGTGAGCGATTCGCAACCACTTCCCAAGGAGGTGATCTAATGCACGGCGGACCCATGAGACATCTCCGCGAAGGACGCGACGAAAAGGCCCGTGATGTAGGCAAAACCCTGCGACGGCTGGGCATCTACTTCAAGCCCTACTGGAAGCAGTTGCTGTTTGTATTGTTGCTGCTGATCGTCGGCACCCTGTTTCAACTGGCAGCGCCCTACCTGATCGGTCTGGCGGTGGACCAGTTTATCGTCACCGGCGACCGCGGCGGATTGGCCAGGACGATGCTCCTCTTGTTGTCTGTCTACCTGGGATCGTGGGCCACCGGGTACGGCCAGTTTTACACGATGACTATCGTCGGCAATCAGGTGCTATACAGCCTGCGCACCCGGATCTTTGAGCGGATACAGACGCTGTCCCTCCGATATTTCGACGAGCACGAGGCCGGCGACCTGATGAGCCGCGTGACCAACGACGTGGATACCATCGCTCAAGTGCTCAACGCCGGGCTGGTGCAGACCATTAGCAGCTCGCTGATCATCGTTGGCATCGTGGTCGCCATGCTGAGCCTCAATTGGCGGCTGGCCCTGGTGACCTTTGCCATCCTGCCCTTCATGATCGGCGCCAGCATTGTCTTTTCCAACCGCGCCCGGGTGGCCTTTCGGAAGACGCGCAAGACCATCGGCCATGTGAGCGCCGATCTGGAGGAGAACATCTCGGGGGTGCGGGTGGCCCAGGCCTTTGCCCGCGAGGACGAAAACGTAGAGAGGTTCAACCAGTTGAACCGCGCCAACCGGGACGCCAATGTGAGCGCGCAGAGCATCACAGCCGCTTTTTCGCCCACCCTCGATGTGCTGAGCACCATTGGCCTGGCCATTGTGGTCGGCTATGGCGGCTATCTGGCCCTGCGCGAGCCGCCGCTGGTCACTGTGGGCGTGATCGTCGCGTTCCTCACTTACGTGCGGCGCTTTTTCCAGCCGATCCAGCAATTGGCCCAGTTGTACGCCCAACTCCAGTCGGCCATCGCCGGCGCCGAGCGGATCTTTGAGCTGGTGGATACCGAGCCCGACCTCACCGACGCCCCCGATGCATACGATATCCCTGCCATTGCCGGTCGCGTAGAGTTGGACGGGGTTTCGTTCCAGTACAAATCGGGTGAGCCGGTTCTGCAGGACGTCCATCTTGTTGCCGAGCCGGGCCAGACGGTGGCCTTGGTGGGGCCCACAGGGGCGGGCAAGACGACGCTGGTCAACCTCATCGGTCGATTTTACGAGGTTTCGGCGGGCGCGGTGCGCATCGATGGCCACGATGTGCGGCGGGTCACCCGATCCAGTCTGCGGTCGCAGATGGGCATCGTCTTGCAGGATACCTTTCTGTTCAGCGACACGATCATGAACAACATTCGCTACGGGCGCTTGGATGCCACCGACGAAGAAGTGATCGAGGCGGCCCGCATGGCCAACGCCGACTCGTTCATCGAGCGCTTGCCCAAGGGCTACCTGTCCGAGCTGTCGGAACAGGGCCGGAACCTGAGCCAGGGTCAACGCCAGCTCCTCTCCATCGCCCGCGCCATCCTGGCCGAGCCGCGCTTGCTGATTCTCGACGAGGCCACCAGCAGCGTGGACACTCGCACCGAATTGCTCATTCAGCGGGCGCTGGGTCGCTTGCTCGAGGGGCGAACCAGCTTTGTGATCGCCCACCGGCTGAGCACCATCCGCAACGCCGATCAACTTCTCGTTCTGCAGGAGGGGCGGATTGTGGAGCGGGCGAGCAGCACGCCCGAACGCTCAGCCCATGAGCAGTTGCTGGACCTGGGTGGCGAGTACTACAAGCTGTACACCAGCCAATTCCGCCAGGAGTCGGGCGCTGCCCCTGCCGATTCGAGGGCTCTTGTCGATCCCGGCGGGCTGGGGCTGTCGGCCCAGGCCCCTGCCTGATCACATCTCCGTTTTTGCGCGCGCGGGATCGCGTGCAACCTTTGGTTGCCAACCGCGCCTGAGGCCCGGATCCGGGCTGAGCGGACTTTTCAATACGAAACGATCAGATCAACCCAACTTTCGAGTCTCTGTTGATCCAAATGCGTTTGCCCCGTCGCTCTGGATCTTGCCCTTGCAGAAACGGCTCATCTCTGGTACACTAGATACCAGCTTGACTGAGGAGAGTGGATGTCTACCCAGGCGCTGTATCTCAAGTACCGACCCCAGACCTTCGAAGAAGTAGTGGGCCAGGAACCGATCACCCGCACCCTGCGCAACGCCCTGCGCGCCCAAAAGATCCGCCATGCCTACCTGTTCACAGGCCCCCGGGGCACCGGCAAGACGACGGTGGCCCGCCTCTTGGCCAAGGCGGTCAATTGTGTCGGACCTGAAGACAGCCGGCCCTGCAATCAGTGCCCCCTGTGTATTGCCGTCAACGAGGGGCGCCTGCTGGATCTGATCGAGATCGACGCCGCCAGCAACCGCGGCATCGACGAGATCCGCGACATTCGCGAAAAGGTCGGCTTTCGGCCCAACCAGGGGGAATACAAGGTCTATGTGCTGGACGAGGCCCACATGCTCACCGAGCCGGCCTTTAACGCCCTGCTCAAGACGTTGGAAGAACCCCCGCCCCACGTCATCTTTGCCCTGGTGACCACCGATCCCCACAAGATTCCGGCTACCATCTCCTCTCGATGCCAGCGTTTTGATTTTCGGCGCATCTCTATTGAGGCCGTCGTCGGCCGTCTGGCCACCATCGCCGAGAAGGAAGGGATCGTGGTCAAGCCGGATGCCCTGGAGTTCATCGCCCAACAGGGCACGGGCGCCTTGCGCGATTCCATCAGCTTGTTAGATCAATTGACCACCTATGGCACCGAGATCACCCTGGATCAGGTGCAGATGGTCCTGGGCATGGTCAAGAGCGAGGCCGCCGGCGATCTGGTGACCTATCTGGCGCAAAACAACGTGGCCGATGGGCTGGATCTCATCAATCAGGTAGTAAGGGACGGCGCAGACCCCCGCCAATTTGGGCGCGAGGTGGTCGAGTTCCTGCGGGGGCTGCTCCTGATCAAGCAGGGGGCAGGCACCCGCCTGCTGAACGTCACTGCTGAGCAGGCCGCCCGCATGGAAGATCTGGCCGGTCGACTGTCGATGCCGCGGCTCATGGAAGCCATCCGCCTCTTTAACGAGGCAGCCACCGATCTCAAGAGCGGCCTTCAGGCCATCCCCCAGCTTCCATTGGAGATGGCGCTGGTCGAATGTTCCTTGGATCGTGCGGCACCCCAGGCCGCCCCGGTCGCCGAGCCTGCCCCCAAGAGGGTGGTTGCGGCGGAGGCACGCCCGGCCCCAACCGAGGCCCCGAGGGCCCCGCAACCTACCGCGGCTTCCGCCCCTGCCGAGACGGCGCAGGAGACCACTCGAGAAACGGCGCCTGCAGCGGCGCTTGCGACGGGATCGATGGCAGCCGCCGAGGCCTCTGGGGGGAGCGCGGGCTCGCTGACCATTGAAGCGATCAAGCAGTCGTGGGCCCAGGTGGTGCAATCGGTGCGGCAGCGCAATCCGGCGACCCAGGCCGTGTTGAACAGCGGCTGTGAACCGGTCGATGTGGAGGGCAACGAGGTCGTCCTGGCGCTGTCCTTTCCTTTTCTGCGCGAAAAGCTGGGCGACCCGCAGCGCAAGACCGAGATCCAGGACGCTTTGAGCGAGGTGATGGGCGTGGCCTGCCGGGTGAAATGGGTATTGGCCTCAGAATTCAGACCCCGGCAGCCGGTGGCTGCGCGACCGGCTGCCCCCGTTTCGCCTCAAGAGGATAAACCTGAAGCGGGCGAGCCTTCGGCGGCGGACCCGCCCTTGGGCGGCGATGCACTAAAAGAGATCAACCGTTGGGCTCAGGAACGCGGCGGGGAAACCCAGATCATCCCCTAGCGCTCGCCGCCGCACGGGGCGCGGTGGCGGCCTGTCGAGCGCGGAAGATGGCCGGCTCGTGCAAGCAGATGGACCAGTAGCGTACCGTTCAGGAAAAAATCAATCACCCCGGCGGACGGGATGTGCCGAGGGGATTTCAAAAGTGGAGGACGTCAACCATGGCAAAAGGTAAAGGACGACGAATTCAGGCCAGCCGTCCCGGCGGCCGGCCCGACATGCGACAACAGATCATGAAGCTGCAAGAGCAGATGATGCAAACCCAGGAGGCCTTGGGCGAAGAGACGGTCACCGTGACTTCGGGTGGGGGCGTGGTCGAAGTGGTCATGAGCGGACACCAGCGGCTCGAATCGATCAAGATCGCGCCCGAGGTGGTCGATCCCGAGGATGTGGAGATGCTTCAGGATCTGATCATCGCGGCGGTCAACGAAGCCATCGAGCGCTCGCAGGGATTGGCCGCTCAGCAACTCGGCTCGCTCACCGGGGGCCTGGATCTCGGGGGCCTGGGTGGATTGCTGGGATAGCCAGATTGGTGTAGAGAGCCCATACCCATGCCTGCTGTAACGCCCGAGCCCGTGACACGGTTAATCGAATCGTTTGCCCAACTGCCCGGCATCGGCCCCAAGACGGCATCGAGGCTGGCCTTTTACCTCTTGCGCCGTCCGGCCGAACAGGCCGAGGCGCTGGCCAACGCCCTTGTCGAACTCAAGCAAAAGACCGTCTTTTGCAGCGTCTGTTTCAACATCACCGAAACGAGCCCGTGCGCTGTTTGCCAGGACGAAGGGCGCGATCGCTCCATTCTGTGTGTGGTCGAGGAACCCCTGGATGTCATTGCCATCGACCGCACCGGTGAGTATCGGGGCCTGTACCACGTCTTGCACGGGGCCATCTCGCCGGTGGAGGGGATCGGCCCCGACGAATTGCGCATCAGCGAGCTGATGGCCCGGCTCCAAAAGGAGCCGATCCGAGAGGTGCTGCTGGCCACCAACCCCAACCTGGAGGGCGAAGCCACAGCCATGTACCTGGCCCAACTCATCCGCCCCCTGGGAATCTCGATCACGCGCCTGGCCCGGGGGCTGCCCGTGGGCGGCGATCTGGAATATGCCGATTCCATGACGCTGGGGCGCGCGTTGCAGGGCCGTCGAGAGATGTAACAAAGGAGAGGTGCCATGGCAACCGGGTACGTGTACGATCCGATTTTTCTCGAACACGATCTCCGGGGCCACCCGGAAAACCGCCAACGCCTGGAGGCCATCCTCCGCGTGTTGGAGCAGTACGGGATGTTGGAACGCTTGCACTTGATTCCGGCGGTGCCCATTGCCGCCCACCGACTGGGGCGAGTTCACGACCCTCGCTATGTGGAGAAGGTACAGCGGGTTGCCCAGCAGGGCGGCGGGCATTTGGATGCCGACACCTACGTGCGCCCTGCTTCCTATCAGGCCGCCTTGATGGCGGCAGGCGGCCTGGTGGAAGCGACCGCCGCCGTGCTCGACGGCACGGTAGAAAACGCCTTTGCCCTCGTACGCCCTCCGGGGCACCATGCCCTACGAGGGAAAGGGATGGGCTTTTGCCTGTTCAATAATGTGGCCATTGCCGCGCGCTATGCGCTGGAAGAGCGCGGGCTGGACCGGGTGCTCATTGTCGATTTCGACGTCCACCACGGCAACGGCACCCAGGACGAATTCGACGCCGATCCCCGCGTGATGTACATTTCCACTCACCAGTATCCCCATTATCCCGGTACCGGCCACTGGCGTGAGACCGGCCAAAGTGAGGGCCGCGGCAGCACAGTCAACGTGCCCCTCGGGGGCGGCGTCGGCGACGAAGGGTTTGCCTGCATCATGGCCGATATCGTGGGGCCTGCTGCCTGGCGCTTTCAGCCCCAGTTGATCCTGGTCTCGGCCGGATACGACGCCCACTGGGACGATCCCCTGGCCTTTTTGCAGCTTTCCATCGCGGGCTACACGGCCATCACCCGCACGCTGAGGGATCTGGCTGACGAGTTGTGCGGCGGCCGTCTGGTGTGTACGCTGGAGGGGGGCTATCACCTGGATGCCCTGGCCTATTCGATCCTCAATGCCTTTGCCGTCTTGCTCCGCGACCCGGCGTGGCAACTGGTGGATCCGCTGGGACCATCCACCCGCGACGAGCGATCCGTTGCCGAGGTCGTCGAGCAGGTGCGGCGGGTCCACGCCCTGACCCGGGGCTAGCGTGATTCCCTGGGCTGGGCAAGATCGTTCCTCCCTTCCCTGGAGGGTTTGTCGCCCTCACCCTTTTCGAGTATAATGCAGGCATCCCACACGAGCACGCCCACCTGGGGTTGCCCACGGGCGCGATGGGGCCTGCGTGCTCGGAAAGAAGCGTTTTGTGACCATCAGACCCGATCGCTGGATCCGGCGCATGGCCCGAGAGCAGGGGATGATCGAACCCTTTGAGCCGGCCCAGGTGCGTGGGCCGGTCATCTCCTACGGCCTGTCCTCCTACGGCTATGACATCCGTTTGGCCCATACCTTCAGGCTGCCAGCAAAGGCAGGCGGCCTGCTGGACCCCAAGGACATCGCTGCGGACGCCTTTGTCGAGGTGCAAGCCGACGTCCTGGATCTCGAGCCCCAGACCTTTGTTCTGGGCAGGACGGTGGAGTATTTTCGGATTCCCCTTCAGGTTCTCACGCTGTGCACGGGCAAAAGCAGCTATGCCCGCTGCGGCGTGCTGGTCAATGTGACCCCCTTTGAGCCGGGTTGGGAGGGGTATGCCACGCTGTGCATCGCCAACGTGGGCCCTCGCCCCGTTCGCCTGTATGCCGGTGAGGGCATCGGCCAGGTGCTATTTTTCGAAAGCGACGAGCCCTGCGAAGTCAGCTACGCCGACAAAAAGGGCAAGTATCAGGCCCAGACCCATATCACGTTGTCGAAATTAGGGTAGGAACGATCCGATGACCCATCCCCCACGGTTCCAAGTGGTAAGTGTGGCCGAGAGCGCCGACCGGCTTCACGAGCCCTTTACCATGATCGATCTGGTGACGCTGGACGATTTGGTGTTGAGCCTGTACCTGTGCCAGGGGGCCATGCCCCAGCACCGTCACCTGGATCAGGATGAGCTATTCCTGGTGTACAGCGGCACGGTCAGCCTGGAAAGCGATTGGGGCACGGCGATCCTTCGGCCGGGCGAATTGGCCGTCGCCCCCAAGGGGCTGGGGCATCGCACTTCTTCTATGCTGCGCTCCACGGTGCTTCTATTGCAACCCCGGCTGATGATCAACCGGCGCAATGGCGACCGGCGCTTTTTTGCGTCGCCGGACCTGGGTCGATTGGAAAAGGTCAATGTGACGGCGGTTGGGAGCCAGATCATGGTGGCCCACACGCCCATCGTCTTGGCCGATGTAGACACCTGCGCTCTGATCATGGAGCTCTGTACGGGCGTGGGCCCCTGGAAACCCGCCGACACGTACGACTCGCTGGTTTATTGCTTTGTGGGACAGGTGGATGTGGAAAGCGAGGAGGAGGCCGTGTCCCTCCATCAGGGCGAGCTGACCCACGTGCCCAAGGGAACCGTCTACCGGCTGTCGAGTGCTCAAGAGGCCTTGGTCTTGCAGGTCTTGCGACACCGCCAACCTAACCGGGCCTTGGCCGGGTAGGCCCGGCAACACCCGAACGGGAAAAGAGGGACATGCAGCGCATCCGTGTGGCCGAAAGGTGTGAGCGATGCCCCGAACTGGCCGCCAACCGGCAGTGCATCGTCCATGGCTATGGGGCGCCCGACGCGCGGGTATGCTGGATCGGCGAGGCGCCTGGGTACAAGGGCGGAGATCGGACCGGCATCCCCTTTACGCGAGACCGGTCGGGCGTGAGACTTCAGCGGCTCTTGATCGACCTGGGGCTTTCGACCGAGGCCGATCCCCGCGCCGAGCGCCCTCACCTTCGCTGCTTTGTGACCAACGTCGTCCGCTGCAACCCGCCTGCCAACCGCACGCCCCGGTCAAACGAGATTGAGAATTGTCTCCCCTATCTGTGGCAAGAGCTGGACTTGCTGCGGCCCTCTATCGTGGTGCCCATCGGCAACGTGGCGTTGCAAGCTATCTTTCCGCGACTGATTGGCCCGTCCCCTCTCACCATCTCGCAGGTCCATGCCCGCGTTTTTTCTGCCAACGGCGTGACCGTCGTGCCTCTACGCCACCCGGCGCGGATCTCCAACGCCGACCTGGACCGCTTCCGACAGGTGATGGCGGCTTTTTTGCCGGTCTAGAGGATGTCGGGAGAAAAAGACCGCCCCCATCTTGGGGGCGGCGAGCGTTCTTCCTGGTGCTTTTGTCGGTCTGGCAGAGGCCCTGCCGTTATCCGCTTCCGGCGGCGCCCGACGTGCTGGTTGCGGTGGCCGTGGGCAACGAACCGGACCACAGCTCGCACGCGGCATCCAGGCCGGCATCGGCGATCTTTTTCGCGGCAATGGTGGCCAACACAATGGCCACCGCGGGCACCTCGGCCGCATTGGCGACCAGGGTGGGCGCCAGCGCCACCGCCAGGATCTTGATTCCCTCGCTCAGGGCCTCCATGAGTTGATCCCGTTCTTCGCTGGGATGGCAGAGCAGGCGGTAGAGCTGCGGCTCGAGCTTGTCCCACCACTTTTGGCCCAGGGCCTTCATGTTGGCCGTCCATTCAGGGCCGGCCCGGGTATCCCAGGCAAAGACGTTCTCGGGCGGCGCCCACATCCCCAACTCATCGTGGGCCAGGCCATGCTGAGCAGCTTTGACCCGCGCTGCCAGGGTGAGCAACAGCCCATCCATATCGTTCTGCCACAGGGATTCTACTGCCTGCAACCGTTCCTGATCTTGGCTCGGGCGGGTGGCAGCCGGGGTAGCCGGCGGGGTTGCCAAAGAGGTTTCTGGTCGGAGCGAGAGCAGCGGCCGGCTCAGCTTGAGGTCGGCGTCGCAATAGAGGGTATAGGCCAGCGCCAACGGATTGCCCTGTTCCAGATAGTGACGGCGCAGGGCCATCAGAGCCTCACCGGCGGGCCTGCCCGCCAAAAAGAAGGTGAGAAAGCTGCGGGCAAATTCATCGGCGAACAGGGTGTTCATGGCGCACTCGGTGCCCATCACCGCGCGGGCGCCGCGTTTGATGAAAAAGGGCACGAACCCGTCCGAGATGGAAGGCAGAACCTGCGCCGATTCGCACATGTTCAAAAAGACCAAGGGGTGGTTGGTGAGCCTGTCGGGCACCAACTCCTTGAGCATCGTCAAGGGCAAGCGCCCGTGCGTCAGCCGCAGCCAGGAATCACTGACGTCAAAGAGGTCGTCCAGGTGGTCGCGGATCGACTGGGGTCGGGTGGTAGGGTTGGACGCCGCAAGATGGGAAAAGTGCTGGACCAGTTCGGTATCGATCTGGATGTCGGTGGCCACCCGCTCGGTGTAGCCGTGACAGAAAAAGTAATAGATGTCGCGGTTGGCCTCTTGGAGAGCTTGGATCATGGTCCGGCGTTCGGTCAAGATCTCGGCGTTGACCCGGTGGTTGGTCTGGGCATTCAGACTGTTGAAAAAGGCTCGCTGCTTCTCCACGCCCTTGAGGCGTTCGTACAACCCCACGCTGACGCGCAGCGGATGGTTGGTCGCCACCGCCGGCACCACCTCGCGATAGGTATCCAGCATCTCGGCCGTCAGCAGCACCAGGTTATAGCGCCAACCCCAAAACTTGGTCACGTCGATCGTCTTGTCGTCGGCCCAGGGTTGTTCGGTGTACACCAGACTCCAGGGAAAGACAAAATCGCCGGCCAGATCGATGATCTGGAGCGTGGAGCCATCGGCTAGATTGGTCTCCATCCACTCTCTCAGGGTTTCGGCCGATCCGTCGTCAAAGAGCTTGAGGTAGAGCTGGCGGCCCACCTGAGCCAGCGCCCGAGTGGCCTTGCGAAAGGTCAGGACGTCCTGGGCCTGCAACAGGTCAAAGGTCTGTACCACGTTGTGAAGCTGGCGCCGGGCTTTGGTAATCAAGTGGGTCAGGTCGTCTCGCGTCAGCCGCACTGTGCACGAGAGTTGGACGGCTTCCTGGGCAGCCGCCTTGTCCGACCGGTCGGGATCGACCAGGAGGGTGAAGCGGTAGCGGTCGCTGCCATCGGGGGTGATGGTCAAGCTCAACTCCTGAGGCCCCAACTTTTCCATCTCGGGGAATCCCGACACGCGGCTGTGGGTGAGCTGGGCAAACTGGGGGTGGGCGGTGTGAGCTCGCTCGCCTTCTGATACCACCTCCGCCTGGACGTGAAAGGTCTGCACCAGATAGGTCCGGTAATACACGCAGACCCACAGATCGGCCAGGTCCTCGCCGCGGCTGTATTGCAGAGGCCGGACCGGAATGCGAACCCATTCGGTATCCCCGTCGGCCGGCAGCCACAGATCGCGGGTCGGGTTGGGGATGTCGAACGATTCGGACGAGACCGAGATATAGAGAAGCGCCGGTTTCAGCGGTTCGACGATGGCGTGGGGACCACTCGCAGTCCGGTTCCAGTCGACGATGGATTGCTCCAACAAACGCCCCACGTTCACGGTCAGATGGTAGAGTTCGCCCTGGACCAGGGGCTTGGAGCGGGGGAACAGCCGCTCCTGGTCGTCTTCGAACCAGAGATTGACAAAGCGAGGCTCCCGGGTGGACCTCACTTCCCGCTCGTGTTTTTCCAGAAAAGAGGGCTCGGCAGAAAAAAGGTCGGGGGTTGGGCCGGATGGCGCCGGCTCCTGGCTGGTGACAAGCTCTTCCACATGGCGGTGGAGTTCCTGGGTCGGTACCAGGCCGATGGGCGCCCCTTTGTTGTCGGTGAGTACCAGAAACCGGCCACTACCAATCAGCTCCTGCGCCTGCTGCACCCCCATGGCTTCAAAGGGCCGGTCGATGGCTGGCCTCAAGAAGCGGCGAAAGTGGCGCAGGGGCCGTGACCAGATGCTCCGCCCGCCCTTTCTCACGCCCTGGTTGAGATCCTGGGCGATGGCCACCCGAAAGGACTGGTCGCCCATATCGACTATCACATAGGCGCCTTGGGGGTTTTGTAGCTTTTTGAGGTCGCTGGCCACTTGGGCCAGCGTTGTGTCGGCGGTGGCTGCCACAAACTCGGTGTCGGTCAGGGTGGAGAGGGGCAGGGCTGTGTCGTAGAAGTCAAAGGCGCCGTGGGGTCTGGACGGATAAGAGACATCGGTCATCACCAAGCCGGCGTATTCACCGTTCTGTAGGACGATGGCATACCCCCCGTGCTTGCGAGCCTGGCGCACGGCATCCTGGTCCTCCATCTGACTCTGTTCGATACCGGCTTGCAACCGAAAGATCCCCAGTTCTTTCAGGGTCCGGTTGAGGGCAGCGGGCCCCTTGTCCCAGACCAGAGGTTGAATGGCATGAACCGGCGCGGCTGCATAGCGATCGTCGTCGCTATA
This sequence comes from uncultured Anaerolineaceae bacterium, assembly GCA_964575225.1. Lineage (GTDB taxonomy): Bacteria > Chloroflexota > Anaerolineae > JAAYZQ01 > JAAYZQ01 > CAZNQW01. Next base: position 46,680 of record CAZNQW010000001.1, read on the forward strand.
CACCAGGACAAAGGCCTGCCATTTGTTCTTGATCTCGGGTCGCTGTAGCCGCTCGCGAACCTTTCCCAGCGTTTCGTCAAGAGTTGCCCAGACAAACTCGGGCTTTTTTATCAGATCGAGTGATAAGGCCATATTTCTCTCCGTAAAATGTCTTGACTATCGTTTTCTATATTATACCACATATTTTCGAATTTTGCCAACCGAGTTGTCGAAACCGTGGGAATGTGGTACACTGGGCCGCAATCGCGCGTGAGCGCTGTAGATTTGAGGGGGAGAGATGGATCCTTACGGGGACTATGCCTGGTTCTACGACCTGGATTATGAGGGCATGGACGCGGATCTGCCCATGATCGACCAATTTGCCGCGCGCTGTGGCTCGCCGATCCTGGAACTGGCCTGCGGCACGGGCCGCGCCCTGCTACCCCTAGCCCAACAAGGTCATCAGGTGGTGGGGGTGGATTTCTCGCCGGCGATGCTGGAACGAGCCCGGCAAAAGATCCGGGCGGCGGGGCTGGAGGACCGGGTCACCCTGGTCGAGCAGGACATGCGCCGGTTGGAACTTGAGCAGCGCTTTCATCTGGCCTTTGTCATCAGCAATTCGTTCCTCAGTTTGACCACCTTGGACGATCAATTGACCGCGCTGCGCGAGATTCGCCGCCATCTCATCCCGGGAGGTCTGCTGCTCCTCGATCAATTCAATCCCGATCTCGGCAGGCTGCTGGACGTGCCAGGCCGAGTGACCCTCAATAAGGTGGTGACCGATCCACAAACGGACCAGACCGTGGCCAAGTTCTTGACTCAGTCTGTGGATCTGGGGCAGCAACTCATCGACACGACCCTGATCCTCGATCGCATGGATGGCTCGGGGCGGATTCAGCGCACGATGTTTCCCTTTACGTTGCGCTACTTGTTCCGCGGCGAGCTAGAGTTGATGTTGCGGCACACCGGCTTTGCCGTGGAAGCGATCTATGGTTCGTACGAACTGGACGAATTTGGCAGCGACAGCGATCGGATGATTGCCGTCGCCCGCCGCCTTGACTGAACAAGTTGGAAGGTAGATGCTTTGTGACAACGACGACCCGATCTGCATTGTTTACCCGTCGCCTTTTCCTGAAATGGGCCGGGGCTGCCACCTTGAGCCCGTTGCTGATCTCCTGCGGTCGAACGCCCGATCCGACCGTCGTATCGGGGCCCGAGGCCGAACCGACGCTTGGCCCATTGCCGAGCCGGGCGCCCACCGAAACCTCAACGCGAATGCCCACAGCCACAGCGACCTCCACATGGACGCCCACAGCCACGGCGACGCCGACGGAAACCTCCACGCCTCCCGCAACTCCGACCGCTACATCGACCCCAACGGCTACCGCCACCGATACGCCGACGGCCACAGCCAACCCCGAGAGGCCGCTGCGCATCATTGCCCTCATCCACGGCCCGGCGCGCACACTGCCGTTGGACAATGTACTGAATCGCTTTGGAGTCACGCCCACAAACATCCGGGTGGATCGGGGCGATGCAGTGCCCGATCTGCGTGACTATGACGGCGTGCTTTTTGCCGGCGGCGAATATCGCCCCGAAGAGTTTGTCGATCCCCTCTTTGACAATGAGCAGGCGCGGATTCTGGAAGCTCTGGAAGCAGGGGTGCCGATCCTGGGCATCTGCCTGGGACATCAACTGTTGGTTCACTGGTTGGGTGGCGAGGTAAAGCGGGGGCAGTGGGAGGCAGGCTGGCTACCCATTATCGTCCACGAAGAGGGCCAGCG
>CAZNQW010000001.1:48542-61391 GCA_964575225.1 uncultured Anaerolineaceae bacterium
GGCAATTTCCTCGAGGTGGTGCGCACGAGGTAGCGATCATGCGGTGTGATGGGCGCTCTCTTGCCAGACTCGATCCCAAAGGCCTGATCCGCGCCTTGGCGGCTCTGTGGCTATTGGGGACGCTGGTGGGCTGTGGAGTCGATGCCCCATTCACTCCTGTGGCCGAGGTCGCCACTGCTGCCGAACCGCCAGCCACAGCGTCGCCGACGGCGCTTCCCACAGCAACGCCTTTGCCCACTGCATCGCCGACGGACGCGCCAACACCGACAGCGTCGCCCGTGGCGCTGCCTACGGCGCTGCCCACGGCGCTGCCCACGGCGCCGCCCTCACCCACGCCCACTCCCCTCCTGCCTGCCCTTTCGCCTGTGGTAGCGGGTCGGCCATTGCCCCTTTCCCTGTCCGGGCAGTTTGGCGCCAATGGCTACCTGACTGCGGGGATGGTGGCAACTCACGACTCGGGAACGCCGATCTATCTTGCGGCCTCCTTGGGCCGCCGCATCTATGCCCTGAACGATGGGGGCGAGATCCTGTGGGAGGTGTCAACGGCCAGCCCCGTCTATGCGATGGCTCCGGTGGGGCCAGAGCGTGTGGCCGTCGGCGAGGATTCTGGGCACGTGACCTGGCTGACGCTGGCGGGGAAACGGGTGGCCCAGGCCGACCTGGGCAGCCGGGTTGTCGCCCTGGCAGCCTGGCAGGAGGGGCTGCTGGCCGGCGGCTGGGATGAACGCCTGACCTATTTGGATTCGGAGGGGCAGGTGAGCTGGCAGGCCGACCTGCCCGGTCCGCTGGTTGGGTTGGCCGTGCAGTCTCAGCGAGCGCTGGCTGCGACTCTCACCGGTGGGTTGGCGGCCTTTGGACCGGATGGCCAACCCATCTGGACCTACGAGCCTGTGGGGCCGGTCGCCGGGATCGGTTCCGTGCCAGGGGATCAGGCGGCCTTTTTGGCCTCGTTGCAGAGCGGCGATCTACTGGCGCTGGATCGGGACGGAGCCCTTCTTTGGCAGCGGACCCTATCCGAACGACCGGGCGGTGCGGTGGTGTGGCAGGTGGCCCCTTGGGTTGGGGAGGACGCAGCCCAGATCGCAGTGGGCGCCGGCGGACCCGAGCCACTGCTGGCGTTGTTGTCGGCCGAAGGTTCGGTCTTTTGGCGGGTAGCTCTGCCTGCCCCGGCCAACGCCATCGCCGCGGCGGATGTCGACCGGGACGGAGTCCAGGAGATTTTGGTCGGTCTGGCCAACGGCGAGCTACACGCCTACGACGGCCAGGGCAGGCTGCGAGGCCAGGCTCATGCCGGGCTGCCCATCTGGGGGCTCGACGCCGAGGTCGAAGGCGCGATCCTGGTTCGGGCCGATGTGGTTGCCTGGTCCGTCCAAGGGCAATCGGGATCGGCCGCCGGGCCCTGGCTACCCCCACCCCCGATGGTCCCCCTTTCCTGGACGGCGCCCGTCTCGCCCACCGACGACATGGAGGGGAGGGCGGTGCTGGCTTTTGTGGGCGACGTGGCCTTGGGCCGCTCCATGGAGTTCCAATTGCAGCAGCAGGGTGTGGCCTATCCCTGGGGCGGCATCGGATCCCTACTGCACGCCGCCGACCTGGCTGTGGCCAATCTCGAATGCGTGCTGACGACCGGGGGAAAGCCTTTGGACAAGCGCTATCTGATCCGCGCCCATCCCCTGTGGGGCAGGTCGTTGCAGGCGGCCGGATTCGATCTGGTCAATGTGGCCAACAACCACATCTATGATTATGGGCAGCCCGGCGTCGATCAGACCCTCGAAACGCTGGAGGCGCTCGAGATCGCGGCCGTGGGGGCGGGCAGAAATCACGACGAGGCCCACCGCCCGGCCCTGTTCGAGGTGAAAGGGGTGCGGGTGGCGGTTTTGGGCTATGCCGCGGCCCGTTGGTACGGGTCCATCGACCTGCCCGCCACCGATCGAATCGCCTGGGCCGTGCCGGAACGGGTCGCTGCCGACGTGGCAGCCGCTCGGGGCGAGGCCGATGTGGTCGCCGTCCTGTTGCACGCAGGCACCGAGTACGCCAGCGAACCCTCTGCCGATCAGATAGCCGTGGCCCACGCCGCCGTGGATGCCGGCGCCGACTTGGTGGTGGGTCACCACCCCCACGTCACCCAGACGGTGGAGCGCTACAAGCAGGGCCTCATCGTGTACAGCCTGGGCGACGCGATGTTTGACATTCCTCGCCGGGCGGCCATGCTGGGCGATCTGCTGGAGGTGGAGGTCACCCGCGACGGGGTCGTCCAGGCAGAGCTGTGGCCCTTCTGGATCGAGGACGCCATCCGCCCTCGTTTCCTGGACGATGGCACGGGCGCCCCTCAGGTACGTGTTCTGCTTCCCTGAGGGCCAAAAACCAGGGATTCCCAGCGACCGGGTCCCTTTTGGAGCGCAGTGCCTTACCCAGGCATTGTCGTCACTTTGATGCGACAAATGTGATGACCCTGAGGATGTGGTGAAACCTACTTGGATTGTGGGCGGTCTTATGTTATAATTAGTTTATAGAAAATGATACCCATGAGGAGGAAAGGCATGGCGACAAAAGGCGAAATTCTGATCATTGACGACGACCCCGATTTTTGCGAGATCGTCAAATCGACCCTGGAGGCCGATTCCTTCTCGGTCCGCTGCGCCAGCAATGGACCGCAGGGCCTGGCCATGATGCGCAAGCAGAAACCGGATCTGGTGATCTTGGACGTGATCCTGGTCATGCCCGATGAAGGGGTATACGTCAGCGACGAGATCGCCAAGGACCCCGAACTCCGTCAGATCCCGGTGGTGATGGTATCGAGCATCGTGTCCTCCGATCTCACAGGCCACTTTCCCACCGATCAGACACTTCACGTGCACAAGTTTCTCGACAAACCGATCCCGATGCGCACACTGCTGGAGGTGGCCAACGATTTTATCCAACAGAAATCATAGCGAGTTCTCCAGATGGAAGATCGACTGCCTTTTGGCTCAGAACTGATCGATCGAGTTGGTTGGCTGATCAATCTGCGCTGGCTGGCGGTTGCCGGTACACTGTTGGCCATCGGGGTGACAGCCGTTTGGTTCCCCGGCTCTCTCCCTTTTGGCACACTCCTGGTAATCACTCTAGCGATTGCCGCCTATAACGGCCTGTTTCGCGCCCATCTCAAGGCCATTCGTCGCACCCCTTTGGAAGAGGTACAGAATCGTCAGGCGTCCGGATCGGCCCTGGGCCAGATTGTCCTGGATCTCTGTGCCCTGATTGCCCTGGTCCACTTCTCCGGTGGGATCGAGAACCCGATGGTGTGGTTCCTGGTTTTTCACACCATCATCGCCAGTATTTTGCTGCCGCATGGGACCAGCTACTGGATCGCCGCCCTGGCATCCATCCTGCTTATCACCATGACGGGCCTGGAAGTTGGCGGTGTCTGGACTCACCATCACTTGCCCCTGCTGGGCGTCGAGTTGTATAGCGAGCCCGTCTACTTGCTGATATTTGTGGGCGGGCTGGTGTTGGTGTTGTTTCTGACCGCCTATCTGACCACCTCTATTGCCATCCGTTTGGGCGAGCGGGATCGGGAGCTGATGGACAGCAACCTGACCTGCCAGATCCGCAGCCAGGAGCTGGAAGAGCTCAACGACCGGCTTCGCCGCGTCGACGAGGAGCGGACGCGGTTTATGGTGCTGGTGACCCACGAACTGCGGGCGCCCATCAGCACTATCTACAGCGCGCTGGAACTGGCCCTTTCGGGCGTGGCCTCGGCCGAAAAGACCCGCGACGTGCTCGAGCGGGCGCAAAAGCGGGCGACCGAACTGCTGGACCTGATCCGCGATCTCCTCAACCTGACGCGCATCCGGGAACAAACGACGACGCGCGACCAGGCCGAGGAGGTACAGGTGGATGATCTCCTGCGCGAGGTTGCCGGATTCATGAAGGTGGAAGCCGAGGGCAAGGGGTTATCCCTGGAGGTGGACATTGCCCCCGATGTAGCCCCAGTGCAGGCCCTGCCCAATCAAATCAAACTGGTGTGGACCAACCTGCTGAGCAATGCCATCAAGTATACCGAATCGGGCGGAAGGGTGTGGGCCTCTTTGACGCAGGATGACGAAAAGGTGCGCGGCCAAGTCCGTGACACCGGTATGGGCATGACCGCGGAGGATCTGTCCCACATCTTTGACGAGTTCTACCGAGCTGGGAATGCACGAAAGGTCAGCCCGCATGGCACCGGCGTGGGTTTGTCCATTGTGCAGCGCACAGTAGAGCATTGGGGCGGAACGATCGAGGCCCAGTCCGAACCCGGTCGGGGGAGCACCTTCACCTTTGTGCTGCCCCGGGCCGATCGCTGAACTCCTTTCCCGGGGAGGGGTCACGTTCTCCTCATCGGCAAGGGGAACCTTTGTCCCCGCGGTTACGTCTCTAAATTGGTCAACCGTTTTATGTATGGCACAAACACAGGAGGAAAAGATGATAGGCAAAAGGCGATGGCTGTTTTCGAGTGCTGCCATAGTGCTGGTGTTGAGCGCGCTGGTCTTTACCCCCGGGCTCTATCCGGCAGACCCGGTTTCCGCCCAGGGCGAGGGGGTCGAGCTGGCAGTCTATAACCAGAACGTGGCGTTGGTCAAAGATCACCGCAGCATGGATCTGTCCCAAGGATTGAACGAGGTGCGTTTTTCCGACGTGGCTGCGCAGATCGATCCGACCAGCGTTCACTTTCGGTCGCTGACCGACCCCGAGGGCACGGTCGTTTTGGAGCAGAATTACGAATACGACATCGTCGGCTCGGCCAAGCTGCTCCAAAAGTATATCGACCAGGAGATCAGCCTGGTCACCGAGGATGGGCAAACCTATGAGGGTACCTTGCTCAGTGGCAACGACGATGTGATCCTGCAGGCTGAGGAGGGCCAGGTGACGGTGGTCAAGCTGGATCAGATCAAAGAGTTCAGCCTGCCCGCCCTGCCCGAGGGATTGATCACCAAGCCGACCCTGGTCTGGTTGGTCGAGTCGGCCCTGGGCGATACCCAGAACGTAGAGGTGACTTACCTCACAAGCGGCCTCAACTGGTTGGCCAATTATGTCGTCGTTCTATCGGACGACGAGAAATCGCTGGACCTGAACGGCTGGGTCTCCCTCGATAATCAGAGCGGCGCCAGCTACCAGGATGCCAAGCTCAAGCTCGTGGCGGGCGATATCCACCGCGTCGAGACTCCCCGGTATGCCGCAAAGGAAGAGATGGCCTACGATATGGCCGTTCCTGCCGCCGCCCAGGTCGAGGAGCGGGGCTTTTTTGAATACCATCTGTACGAGATCCAGCGGCCCGTCACGGTCAAGGATCAGCAAACCAAGCAGATCGAATTTGTGGTGGGGACCGAGGTGCCCGCAGAAAAGTTCTTTGTCTACGATGGCTCCGACATGCGTTGGTGGGGGGCCTATGAGCCGATCCAGGACCCAGCCTACGGGACGGCCTCCAACGCCAAGGTGTCGGTCATGCTCGAGTTCAAAAACGCAGAGGATGGTGGATTGGGAGTGCCCTTGCCCAAGGGAACCTTGAGGGTTTTCAAGAGGGACATCGATGGCTCGAGCCTCCTGATCGGAGAGGATGCCATCGATCACACGCCCAAGGATGAGTCGATCCGCCTCTACATTGGCGATGCCTTTGACATCGTCGGCGAGCGCATCCAGACCGACTTTCAGGTCGACTATGACGACGATTGGATGGAGGAGTCCTTCGAGATCACCCTGCGCAATCACAAGGACGAAGACATCGAAGTGCGCGTGACCGAGCACATGTTCCGCTGGAGCGAATGGAAGATCCTGGAAGAGAGCCACGAGCACGAAAAGATCGATGCCAACAACATCGAATTCCGGGTGCCGGTGGAGGCCGATGGTGAGGCCGTGGTGACCTACACCGTCCGCTACGAGTGGTAGGCTCTTTGGCCTGAGGGGATGGGAATCGCGAGCCGGACGTCGGGCGGATGGCCGGATCTCCGGCTCGTTTCCTTCATTCTGCAATACACCCTGATTCTCTCACCTCATAATCATATTTGCATTCAGCGTGGATCTGTGTTATAATGCTCACCGGTCGGGTTAGGCGCGGGGTGAACCCCGCGCTCATCTATGCCAACTCGAAGATTCTGGATGGTAAGAAAGGATCGGGTTGTGTCTTTAACGAAAACGGAAAAAACAGAGATTATCCACAACTATAACGTGCATCCCAGCGATACCGGTTCGCCGGAAGTGCAAATCGCTCTCTTGTCGACGCGGATTAGCCAGTTAACAGAGCACCTCAAGGTGCACAAGCACGATGAGCACTCGCGGCGTGGCTTGTATAAACTCGTGGGGCAGCGACGTAGGCACCTGGCCTATCTCAAAAAGACCGATTCAGAGCGCTATCAACGAATTGTTGAGCGGCTCGGCTTGCGCAGATAACTCACGGCAGCACGAACAAGCGTCTTGGATTGGCCTATGGCCATGGGCATGCTGGACAGATGCCTGCGCCGTAGGCCAAGCTATATTTTAGAATAGAAGGAAAAAGTACAGAGAAGGTGTGGGAGTCAGGAATTGGGGAGTGGGTCCTGGTAAGGGACCCTCGCGAGGGCCCACTCCCCAGTCCCTGGACCCCGCCCCTCTCGGAATTTGGAGAGAAAAGTGAATAGTAAGAAAACGTATGTGGTCCAGTTTGGAAGCCAGCCGATTACCATCGAAACTGGCGAACTGGCAATGCAAGCAGGTGGAGCGGTCACCGTCCGATTGGGTGACTCGATGGTGTTGTGTACGGCGACGTCCTCAAAAAAGCCCCGAGAAGGTATCGATTTCTTTCCCTTGACGGTGGATTTTGAAGAGCGGCTGTACGCTGCCGGGCGCATCCCGGGCAGCTTTTTCCGAAGGGAAGGCCGGCCCGCCGAAACCGCGATTTTGACCTCGCGTTTGACCGATCGCCCTCTGCGCCCCCTCTTTCCCAAGGACTATCGCAACGACGTTCAGATCATTGCCACGGCCCTTTCGTCGGACAGCCAGAACTATCTGGACATCCCGACCATCATCGGCGCCTCAGCGGCTCTGACGATCTCGGACATTCCCTTCGATGGGCCGGTGGGCGCCTGCCGGGTGGGGTTGGTTGGCGATGAGTATATCATCAACCCCACCGCCGATCAGATGCAGGAGAGCCTGATCGACCTGCGCATGGCGGGCACGGCCGACGCGATCCTCATGGTCGAAGCGGGTGCCACCATAGTGAGCGAAGAAAAGATGCTGCGCGCCCTCCAGTTGGGGCACGAAGCGATGCAGGGCGTCATCAATCTGCAAAAGCAGATGCAGGCCGAGATCGGCAAGGTAAAGCAGACCGACTATGCGGTGACGGTCATCGAAGAGCGGGACCGAGAGCGCATCGTGCAGCGCATCGGCAACCGCATCGCCGAAATGGTGGCCCAGCCGATGGACAAGAACGCGCGCAGCGAAGCCACCGACAGCTTGAAAAATGAGATCGTGGGCTCCTTTGCCGAGGACGATAGCATCAGCCTGTCCGATGTCAAGAGCGTCTTTGAGGATGTGCTCAAGCGCGAAACCCGCAAGCTGATTCTGGAAAAGGGCCAGCGAGCCGATGGACGGAACACCAAAGAGATCCGCCCCATCTGGAGCAAGACAGGGCTTTTGCCCCGCGCCCATGGTTCGGGTCTGTTCACCCGAGGCGAAACCCAGGTGATGAGCATCGCGACGCTGGGCACGCCGCGTGAAGAGCAAAGGCTAGACACGCTGCGGCCCGAAGACGCCAAGCGCTATATGCACCATTACAACTTTCCGCCCTTTAGCACCGGCGAAACCTGGCCAATGCGCGGCACCAATCGCCGCGAAGTGGGGCACGGGGCGCTGGCAGAGACCGCCCTACGAATGGTGCTGCCGGGAGAAGACGAGTTCCCCTATACCCTGCGCGTGGTGTCGGAGGTGCTCTCGTCCAATGGCTCGACGTCGATGGCGTCGGTGTGTGGCAGCACCCTGTCGTTGATGGATGCGGGCGTGCCTCTCAAGGCGCCGGTTGCCGGGATCGCCATGGGGCTTGTGACCTCGGGCGAGCAATACGCCGTGCTGAGCGACATCCAGGGCCTCGAGGATCATCTGGGCGACATGGACTTTAAGGTAGCCGGCACGCAGGACGGGATCACGGCCCTGCAGATGGACATCAAGGTCAAGGGGCTGCGCTACGAGGTTCTGGCCGAAGCCTTGGAGCAAGCGCGAGAAGGGCGGCTGCACATCCTGGGCAAGATGATGGAAACTATCTCACAGCCAAGGACCGAGCTATCGCCTTATGCGCCGCGCATCACCACTCTGCACATCGATCCAGAAAAGATCGGCAAGATCATCGGCCCCGGTGGCAAGATGATCCGCAAGATCCAGGAAGAGTGCGAAGTTCAGATCGATATCGAGGACGACGGCACTGTCTTTGTCGCCGCGGTCGATGGCCCTGGCGCGCAGAAGGCCATTGCCATGATCGAGGCCCTGACCGAAGATGCCGAGATCGGCAAGGTCTATGTCGGCAAGGTAGTCCGCACCGAGAGCTATGGCGCCTTTGTCGAGATCATGCCGGGTGTGGATGGCATGGTGCATATCTCCCAGTTGGCCGACTATCGTGTCCCCTCGGTCGAGGAAGTGGTCCGGGTGGGCGACGAGGTAATGGTCATGGTGATCGATATCGACGGCGACAATGGCAAGATCAAACTTTCCCGCCAGGCAGTCCTGGAAGGATGGACGGCGGAAGAGGCCCGCGATCGAGATCGCAAAGGCTCTCCTTCCGGCGGCCCGCGGAACAATCGAGGGAGCGGTTCCTCTGATCGGGATCGACGCCCACCACGCCGCGATCGCTAGAGGCATATCTTGGGCGCCAGGCATCTTTCAAACCTGGCGCCCTATCTGCCAGTCGAGGTTTTCCTGTATGGATGACGAGTTGAGGACCGGTGGAGAAACCACTCCCCCACGCCGTGGGGCGGGGATTCGGTTGCTGCACAATCTGCGCGAGGTACTGGAGACGGTCCTCCCCGCGCTTCTCATTGCCCTGCTGATCAATGTCTTTATCGGTCAGGCGACGCGGGTTGAAGGGCAAAGCATGGAGCCCAGCCTGCACACCAATCAGCGCCTGGTCGTAGAAAAGGTTTCGTACCGACTGCACGGGCCGGACCGTTTTGACGTGGTGGTTATCCGGGCGCCCGGTCAGGGAGACGATCTCCTCATCAAGCGGGTGATTGGGCTCCCCGGGGAGACCATCGAGATCCACGACGGGCACGTCTATATCAATGGAGAACTCTTGAAAGAGGACTCGATCGCCCAGGAAACGCGACCTGGGCGGGAACCCAGTGTTCTGGTCCCTCCCTTGCACGTATTTGTCCTGGGCGATAACCGGAACCATTCCAACGATTCGCGCAGTTTTGGCCCCATCCCCATTGAGGATATCGTTGGACGCGCCTGGCTGTCGTATTGGCCGGCGGATACGATCGGGTTGGTGCATTAGGTCCCACGTGCACCCGGGACGTCGGTGCCCATCTCTGAGTGAACGCCGATGTCCCGTCAGGACCGCAGAGCTAGCATGGTCTCAACCGAGTGGAGCCGTACAACCAAGCGATTGGTCGTCGTAGGACTTTTCATCATCGTCCTTCTTCTGTTGTACGTCTTTCGCAGCTTGCTGCCGCCCATCATCATTGCCATTGTCCTCGCGTACGTTCTAAAACCCTTTGTAGACGCGATTGAACGCCGAACCAGTCTTCCCCGCATACTGGCTGCCATCCTTGTGTTCCTGGTTCTGTTGATTTTCATCAGTATCATTCCCGTGACGATTGTGCCTTGGGCCGTAGAACGGGTGAACTGGCTCAATCGCAACGCGCAGCAGCTCATCGACCAGCTCGTTGCCTTTCTTTCCCAACCCTTTTTCATCCTGGACTATGAGTTGAACCTGGCCGAGTTGATGGGGGATGTGCGCGGCGCCTTGCAGAATATTCTGGGCCCCTTTGCCACTCAAAGCGTCAGCTTGCTTCTCAACGTGGCGTCGAGCTTGTTGTGGACCCTGTCGATCTTTGTGATTTCGTTCTATCTGGTCAAGGACGCCGACCGATTCCGTGGGTTTTTGGATCGTCTTGCCCCCCCCAGTTATACCCAGGAATTCAAGCGCCTGCAAGAAGAGATCAACAAGGTTTGGAAGGCCTTTTTCCGAGGGCAGGTGCTGCTGGGTGTGGTCATCGGCACCGTGGTGTGGATCAGTATGACGATCGTGGGGTTGCCCAACGCCGGGTTGATGGGCCTGCTAGCCGGCCTGTTGGAGGTGATCCCTACCTTTGGGCCGATCCTGGCGACCATCCCGGCTCTGCTGATCGCCCTGATTCAGGGCTCAACCTACCTGCCTTTGAGCAACTTTGGGTTCGCCGTCCTGGTGACGGGGATCTATGTCATTATCCAGCAAACCGAGAACGCCTACCTGGTGCCCCGCATTATGGGGCGGCGGCTGCAACTCCATCCGGTGGTCGTCTTTATCGGTGTGTTGGCCGGGGGCTTTATGGCGGGCGCTATCGGCGTCCTGCTTGCATCTCCGGTGATTGCCACGTTTCGCGTGGTGTTTCTCTATATCCACGCCAAGCTGCTGAACGAAGCCCCCTTTCCACCCGAGATGGAAACCGGCGAGATCTATCCCGGCGAGATCGACGCCATCCTCTTTGACCTCGATGGGACCCTGATCGAGACGGACGATGACGCTGTCGAGACCTTGGCCCGCCGCCTGGCACCCATCCAAAGGCTGTTGCCCGGACGGGACCCCAAGCGGGCAGCCCGGCACATTTTGATGGGGCTCGAAGGTCCGGCCAACAGCTTTTTGACGGTTCTGGACCGTTTGGGGCTGGATGACAATTTGATGGCTGTGGCCGATCGGGTGGGCCAACTTCGGGGCCTTTCTACTCCGGCGAATTTTCGCCCCGTAGAGGGCACTCGGGATCTGTTGCAGGATCTGAGCTATCGGTATCATTTGGGCATTGTCACCACGCGCAGCCGACTCCAGGCCGAGGCCTTTTTGGAACAGCAAGGGCTCACCGATCTGTTCCAGGTGGTGACTGGGCGCGAGGACACATTTCGCATCAAGCCCCATCCCAGTCCGGTGTGCCATGCCGCCGAGCAGTTGGGTGTTCCGGTGGAACGCTGCCTGATGGTCGGCGACACGCAAGTGGATATGTGGGCGGCGCGGGCAGCCGGCGCTCGGGCTGTGGGTGTCCTCTGTGGCTTTGGCAGTGAGAATGAATTGGAGCGGGCGGGCGCCAATTTGGTGGTCAAGACCACCGCCCAGCTCAGAGATTGGCTATAACGGGAAGCATCAGAGCGTTACCCACCTTGTGCCACGGCGGGGTGTGGTTCCTCTTCTCTCCGTGCCAAGCCCAGGCGCACAAAAAGCCAGGGACAGGCAAAAGCCACGACCCATCCCAATGATCCATAGCGCACTAGGCGCGCCATCGTCTCCCAGCCGTAGGGCATTTCCTCCGGTATCAGGAGCTTGGGCAGGGCATAGACCGCGGCGACCAGGATCAAGCCGACCCCGAACCGGAACGCCCGGCGCCCCAAACTGCCATCTGTGCAAAAACGCACTCGAGCCCGCTCCATAATCACGCCGACCCCCAGGCCGAGAAGGGTGCTCATCGGAACGACGGCCCCTTCAGCCGGATACCGCCCCGCTGCATCGGCTGGATGGAGAAAGACCAGCAGCAGGGGCACCCCCACCGCCAGAGCCCCTTGGAGGAGTGTGGATTGAGCAGCGATCCAGCGGATGGCGCCGGGCTCGGCCCATACCCAAACGACGAGAAGGACCAGGCCTATGAGCCACCCCCCGATGACGTCCTGAGGAAAGTGAACCCCCAAGACAATGCGCGACAAGCTGATGCCCACGATGGCGATGAGGGCCACGGCCCACAAGAGGCGATTCCGAAAGCGTACGGCCAGATATCCCCAGTTGGCAATGGCGTTCTGCGAGTGACCGCTGGGGAACGAGGGCGAAGTTTCGGGTAGCGGGATCTGGATGCGCGGATCGGCCGGGCGAGGTATGGTAAAGAGGTGTTTGACCAGACCGTTGAGCCAGGCCGAGGATAGGGCGATGATGCCCAACCGGATGCCGATGCTGCGATCGATGCACCAATAGACAAGGGGAAGCAGGAACAAGTAGAATTCCTCGTAGCCCAAGAAGGTAAAGAACTTGAAAATCGAGTCCAACGTCTCGTTGCTCAGGGATTGAACCCAGACAATCGCCTCCGTCCCCCACGGGATCAGCGAATGCAACCACTGTTCCATGATACCTCCTTGTCCTGTCCAAGATACGATCGCTCGGGGCCTATTGACCGGGCGTCGCCGCGCCGCTTCTGGGTCACAAATCGGGCTTTGACAACCAGTCTACCTGAAGAATTCCTCGCTGTCAACCGGATGCTGGCAAGTAACCAGGGCGCGGCAGGCCGCATCCCTACCGTCTACAGAAAGGGAGTTCTCTTGTGCACCGGCACGACGTCCGACCGTGGCGTGGTCCCCGCAGAGGGAAGCAGGGAATGGGGGAAAAACCGGAGGGATCAAGAGAGCCAAGGGTGGCCCCGAACCCTTGGCTCTCAATCAAAAAGGAGGAGAAGAGATTTTTTATTGTGCATGGCCCATGATGTCCTCATCACGTGTGGGTTCTATTCGATCATAGTCCCTGGCTTGAGGTTGCTCGCCCGCCATGGGCCATGCGATTTCATTGACTGGATTGTACCACATTCCGCCAGGCTCTGCTGGATGGAAGCTACACGACTACCCTACGCTTGCTTGTCGCCGTTCTGACAAAAGATCGGAAGAGCGTCGTGTAGGGAAAGAGTGTAGGATAGGGTGGAGATC
>CAZNQW010000002.1:0-57826 GCA_964575225.1 uncultured Anaerolineaceae bacterium
TGAGTCGGCTCAGCTCCTGCTGCGACATGGTGGCAGGGTCGCACTGCACACCTCCCTTGGCTCCGCCGTAGGGGATGCCGACCACGGCGCATTTCCAGCTCATCAGGGCGGCAAGCGCTCGAACCTCATTGAGGTCGACCTCTGGGTGGAAGCGTATGCCCCCTTTGCACGGCCCTCGCGCGCTCGAGTGTTGTACGCGATATCCGGTAAAGACCTCGATTTGTCCGTCGTCCATCATGACCGGCACGGCGACCACCAATTCCCGCTCCGGGTGGCGCAGAATTTTGTGGATCCCGGGATCCAGTTTGATGCGCTCGGCAACCTCATCAAGTTGCCTCAACGCGGTATCCCACAACGTCTGCCTGGGTGGTTGGGCGCCCACCGAGTTGGCCGAGTTCTGGGTGATGATTTTGGTATCTTGTTTTTTAGTCATAAAACCCTCCGCTGATCAGTGTGGTAGAGAGCTATTGGTCCTCTTGTTGTTTACGACACCCGGCTACGGTCGATCCCGGTGAGCAGGGGGAACGGCATCCACTGGGAGTTGAGAAGGAGGGGGCAGCCACGGCGCGCTTTCGCTTCGCTCGATCCTGCTGCGAGTTGTTGCTAATCATTCTCCCTCTGTGTGCACGTTCCCAACAGGCCCAAGGGCCAACTTGCCAACAAATCAAAACACCCGCTCTGAAAAAAAGTGCGCAGCGCGGGTGTGCTTCCTCAGGAAGGAATTGCCACGCTGCAATCCTCAGCTATTTTCAGGCAGTATAGCACAAGCAGGGTGACCTGGCAAAAAACGAGGGAAGCAAGAACCAAGCATCGCCTGTTGGTGGCATTGGCCGTTCCCTTTCTATTCTGACAACCGGTCCTGGATCAGCGGTGTGACGACCTGGGGATTGGCTTTTCCCCGGGTGGCCCTCATCACCTGGCCCACGAACCACTGCAACAGGCTATCTTTGCCCGCCCGGTAGCGGGCTACCTGGTCGGGGTTGGCGGCAACGATCTGATCCACGATCTGGGCGAGTTCGTCCTCATCCGACACCTGGGCGAGACCCTGTTGCTCGATGATCGAGGCGGGCGAATGGCCTGTGGCGAACATCTCGGTCAGGACGGCCTTTCCGGTGTTCGCCGTGATGGCGCCTTGTTGCACCAGGGCAATGAGATCGACGAGGGCCTTGGGGGTTGTGCGAACAGTCTCCATGGCTAGGTTCTCCGCCTTCAGCAGCCGAAAGAGATCGCCCGTGATCCAGTTGGCCACGAGTTGGGGAGCGATGCCCTTTTTCTTGGCAGCGGCAACGGCCGACTCCAAGTAGAGGGCCGTTTCCCTATCTTCCGCCAGGAGGGAGGCATCGCTGCGGGTTAGCCCATACTCTGTTTCGAACCGGTGGCGCAGGACATCGGGCAGTTCCGGCTGCCGGGCGTGGATCTCCTCGACCCAGGTGGGTGAGATGTGCAGGGGGGGAAGATCGGGCTCGGGAAAGTAGCGATAATCGTCCGATTCCTCTTTGACCCGTTGCTCGATGGTGTGCCCCTGTCGCTCGTCCCAGCCCATGGTCACCTGGCGGACTTTTTCCCCACGGTCCAGGAGCGCGGCCTGGCGTTGAATCTCGAACTCCAGGGCCTGCCGCACAGCTCGGAACGAGTTGAGGTTCTTGACTTCGACTTTGGTCCCGAGCTTCTCGGTGCCCACAGGCCGCAGCGAGATGTTGGGCTCGCAGCGCATGGCGCCTTTTTCCATGTCGCCCGTAGAGACGCCCAGATAGCGCAAGATGGATCGCAGCTTGATCAGATACTGGCGCGCCTCTTCGGGGGTTCGGATATCCGGTTCGGTCACGATCTCGAGCAGGGGCAGGCCGGCGCGGTTAAAGTCCACCAGGCTGTGGTCGCCCGCGTGGAACAGCTTGGCGGTCTCTTCTTCCAGATGGACCCGCCGAATACGGATCCGTTTGGCGGGTCCCTGGGGATCTTCTGGGTCGTCGATCTCGACAAAGCCGTTGAGGCACAGCGGCAGGTCGTACATGCTGATCTGATAGGCTTTGGGTAGATCGGGGTAGAAATAGTTTTTGCGAGCAAACACGGCCGTCTCGGCGATGGAGCAGTGGAGCGCCAACCCAACCATGATGGCCTGTTCCACGGCCTGGCGGTTGAGCACAGGCAGGACACCGGGCATGCCCAGGCAGACGGGGCAGGTGTGGGTGTTGGGCTCTGCGCGGAACACCGCCGCGTCGCAGCCGCAGAACACCTTGGATTGCGTCAGTAGCTGGGCGTGCACTTCCATGCCCACGATTGATTCGTACTGTGCCATTCCATCCCTCTTTAGTAAAATTGTTCGATGGGCCATCCACGCTGACGAGCTTTGCGCCGCAGCCTGGGGTCGGGGTTGACGGCGACCGGATGCCCTACCCGTTCCAGGAGGGGCAAATCGCTGATGCTGTCGGTGTAGAAATGGCTCCGTCCCAGGTCCACGTCGTGCTCGGCAGCAAAGCGTTCAGCCCAGAGGATCTTGCCCTCGCCGTAGCATGCCGGGGGCGTGATCTTGCCTGTGAGCTGTCCCCCTCGGTTTTCCAGACGGGTGCAGACATAGTTGCCGGGAATGCCCAGATAGGCAGCCACGGGCCCCACGACATACTGGGTCGAGGCCGACACAATCGCCACCAGGTGCCCCTGGGTTTGGTGCTCTCGGACGCGGGCCAGGCCTCGCTCGGTGACGTGGGGCAGCACGTCTTGCTCAAACCAGCGATCGCACAGGCTCAGGATGTCCGGTTCATTTTGTCCTTGAGCTGTGGCTGCCAGCTTGGGAATCAGACTGTCCATTTTGAGCAGGCCAAGCCGGGTGAGCAAGCTCCACCAACCCACCTGCAGCAGCTCTCGGTGGTTCATGAGGCCGATGCGGTATTGGTGGCGGGCATAGAGGGTGCCCGAGCTGGTATCGAGCAAGGTTCTATCCAGATCGAACAGCGCCGCGACCCGTGGCATGCAAAAACCCTCCTCTAATAGGCCTGCCCATTATACGCGAGAATAGGCCTCGGGGCAAGGATTTACCCCAAAGGGGACCCGGTTGGGGGGCTGTCCGATTCACCTGGCGCCCTGCCGGACTTACGGCTTACGTCATCCTGTGGTAGAATAATCCATCTTTTTATCTTGTAGGAGACACCATGCGCGCTGAGATTGTGACGACCGGGACGGAGCTTTTGCTGGGACAGATCGATGATACCAATGCCACCTATCTGGCTCGGCAGCTCCATGACCTGGGAATTGACCTGTACTTTCGCAGCACGGTGGGCGATAACGAGGCCCGGATTGCCCAGGTCCTGGAGCAGGCCCTGGCACGGGCGGACATTATCATCACCACCGGAGGGCTGGGACCGACGGTGGACGATGTCACCCGCGATGCCGTGGCTCGAGCGACGGGACGCCCCTTGGTGCTCTTCCCGGACCTTTTGGCTCAGATCGAAGTCTTTTTTGCGCGTCTGGGACCGACGGCCATGACGGACAACAACCGTCGCCAGGCCTACCTGCCCGAGGGCTGCATTCCCATTGAGAATCCTGTGGGCACGGCGCCGGCCTTTATCGTGGAGGACGAGCGGGGAACGATCATCACCTTGCCCGGTGTGCCCCGCGAAATGCGCTATCTGACCGAGCATTCCGTGGTGCCCTATCTGCTGAGCCGCTTGGGTCAGCGGGAGGCGTTGGTAACACGCGTGCTTCGCACGGTGGCTCTGGGCGAAAGCCGCATCGACCAGCTCATCGCCGATCTCGAAACCTCATCGAACCCGACGGTGGGGTTGTCGGCCCATTTGGGCCAGACCGACGTGCGCATTGTAGCCAAGGCCTCGACCCTGGAGGAAGCCGAATCGCTGGTCGCCGATTTCGAGGCCAGAATTCGGGAGCGACTGGGGGCCGTTATCTATGCCACCGGGGACGCCACGGTCGAGGCCGTCATCGCCGACCTCCTCCAGGAGCAGGGTGCCCGCTTGGCCGTGGCTGAGACCGTGACCGGCGGACAGCTCAGCCAGCGGATGAGTTTTTACTCCCAGGCCTTTGCAGGAAGTCTGGTGGCGCCTGATTATGCCGGATTGCAGGCCCTGTTGGGGCAAAGCGACGTCCCCGCTCAGGGGGAAGCTGCCGCGGTGAGGATGGCCGAGACGGTGCGCGATACGTGGCAGGTCAGCCACGGTCTGGCCGTTCTGGGCGAGGAAGATGAGTCGCCGTGGGTGGCCATTGCCACGGCAGAAGGAACCGTCACCCGCCAGTTTCTTTCCCGCGGGCGCGGGCATCGCGGTCGCGTATGGATGTCGACCCAGGCACTCGAGCTGCTGCGGCGGCTGCTGTTAAAAGTGACCGAGGATTGGGTGGGATAACGCGGAGGAATCTGTGGCTACCATTCGGAGGCCTGTCATTCTGATCGTGGCGGTGTTGTTCATGATTTTGGCCGCGCTCCCTGCTGGCGCCCAGCCGCCTGTATCCCGAGCCGCCGTGGACGCGAAAGTGTGGCAGGCTCTGGAGTCGACGGGGTGGGCCGATGTGCTTTTGATCCTCGAGAAGCAGGCCGACCTGAGGGGGGCCGCTGCCCTGCCGTCCAAAGGGGCCAAAGGCCGCTATGTCTTCGAAACCCTGCGAGCCGTGGCCAAAGCGAGCCAGGGGGATCTAAAAGCTCTCCTCAGTCGGCAGGGGCTGGCCTATCGGTCCTTTTACATCGTCAACGCTCTGGCTGTGCAAGTCGATGGGGAGCAGATCGAGGCCCTGGCCCGCAGGGGGGATGTGGCCCGTATTGTGGCCAACGCTCCCTTTCGCGCTGCGCCCGATCTTCCCGAGATCGCTGGGGTTGCACCGGAGGGCATCCAGTCGAACCTGACCCGCGTCCATGCCGACGACGTGTGGGCGCTGGGGCACACCGGCGAGGGGGTGGTGGTCGCCGGGCAGGACACCGGCTACGATTGGGATCACCCGGCCCTGATCCGCCAATATCGGGGCTGGGAGGACGCTGCGGCTAACCATGACTACAACTGGCACGATGCTATTCACAGCGGCGGCAGCGATGATTGCCACGCCGACTCGCCGGAACCCTGTGATGACCACGGGCACGGCACCCACACGATGGGCATCCTGGTCGGCGACGATGGCGCGGATCATCAAATTGGGATGGCTCCCGGCGCCCGCTGGATCGGGTGCCGAAATATGGATCGGGGTGTGGGCACCCCGGCCAGTTACATGGAGTGTTTCGAGTTCTTTTTGGCGCCCTATCCGGTGGCGGGCACACCCGATCAGGGGAATCCGGGCCTGGCACCCGACGTGGTCAACAACTCGTGGGCTTGCTTGGTGAGTGAGGGCTGCATCGACCCCGGTATCCTCGAACCCTCGGTGGAGGCCTTACGCCAGGCAGGCATCGTTGTGGTGGCGTCGGCGGGCAACACGGGCAGTGCCTGCGGGACGATCGTTTCGCCGCCGGCCATCTATGCGGGCTCGCTGACTGTGGGCAACTTTTATCACTTGACCGACAGCATCTGGTACACCTCGAGCCGGGGTCCGGTGACCTACGACGGGCGCACCTACCGCAAGCCCGATCTTGCGGCCCCGGGTACGGGCATTTTGTCGAGCCTGCCGGGCGGCGGCTACGGGTCCATGACGGGCACGAGCATGGCGGCCCCTCACGTGGCGGGAGCCGTGGCGCTGTTGCTGTCGGCCGCGCCCGCGTACCGGGGACAGGTGGAAGCCATCGAGCAGCTTTTGATGCGCTCCGCCGAGCCGAAAACGACGACGCAGGGCTGCGGCGGGGATGGGCCGACCGATGTACCCAACAACGTCTGGGGCTGGGGTATCCTGGACGTTCAGGCGGCCGTGCAGTGGGCGTTCACGTCTGGGACTTGTCAGGGAACCGTGCGCTCGGAAAGAAGCGGATCACCGATCGCTTGGGCCAAGGTGTCCGCCCAGCTTGGGTCTGCTACCCCGGTTCCAGAGACGGTAACGGATCGGATGGGTAACTTTGCGCTACCGCTGCCGGTGGGTAGTTACCAGGTGATGGCTCAGGCTACTGACTATGTGTCGGAGACGGTTTCGGCTGTGGCAATCACAGCCGGGGAGATCACCGAACAGGAGCTCTTTTTGACGCGGCCCTTTGGCGTGTATTTGCCCATGATCCTCAGGGCCAGATAGTCCCAAGAGGGATGCCTGGCAGATGATTTGATGGGATAGCACAGGAGGGGCGAGCCAGAAGCCGCGAGACCTGGCCACAATCCTGAAATGTACGCGGTCCAGGGAGAGCGCGCAATCCAGGCTCTTGCCGTTCTCTGTCTCATGGAGTATAATCTACCGGCTGATTGGGGCGTTGGACAGATGGCGACGGTGTCGGCCCTTTGAGGGATCTTGGGGTTTTGCCGTCGCAGGGGGAGGAGCGCAACATGGGAAAATCGGGCAAATTGGCACTGATCGATGGGCACGCGTTGGTGTATCGTGCCTATTTTGCGCTGCCTGCTCAGATGTCCACGTCCCGCGGCGAGTTGGTGAACGCGGTGTTTGGGTTCGCCTCGATGTTGCTGAATGTTTTGCGAGACGAACAGCCGGACTATTTGGCGGTGACCTTTGACCGGGGCCGCACCTTTCGTCACGATGACTATGCCGAGTACAAGGCCAACCGGGCGACCATGCCCGACGATCTGCACGCCCAGTTTCAGCGCATCGACGAGTTGCTGGAAGCCTTTGACATTCCGACCTATTCGGCCGAGGGCTTTGAGGCCGACGACGTGCTGGCCGCCCTGGGCAGTCAGGCCGAAGAACAGGGGGTGGACGTCCTGATCGTCACCGGCGATACCGATGCCTTTCAACTGATCGACCCCCACCTGAAGGTCCTGACGCCCCGTCGGTCTTTTGGCGATTCGGTCGTGTATGATGAACCGGCCATTCAGGAGCGTTATGGGCTGTCGCCCAGGCAGTTGATCGACTACAAGGCCCTGGTGGGCGATACCAGCGACAACGTCCCCGGTGTCAAGGGCATCGGCGCCAAGACGGCGACGAGCCTATTGCAGCAGTACGGCAGCCTGGAGAACATCTATGAGCATCTGGACGAGATTTCCAGCGCTCGCTTTCGCAAGGCGCTGGAAGAGGGTCGTCAGAGCGCCTTTCTGAGCAAGCACCTGGTGACCATCGTCCGAGACGTGCCGGTGACCCTCGATCTGGAAGCCTGCCGCGTGGGCGAGCTGGACCGAGATCGGGTCGTCAACCTGTTCCGCGAGTTGGAATTTCGCGCCCTGCTGAATCGCCTGCCCGGCGGTGAGGAGACGGGCATCCCGGCCCAGCTCTCCCTCTTTGGAGAAGAGCCTTCCCCGGCGCCCAGCCAGGCGCAGGCCGATTATTTCGTGGTGGAGAGTGAAGCCGCCCTGGATGCGCTGGTGGCCGAATTGCGGGAAGCAGAGGTCATCGCCTTTGACGTCGAAACGACCAGCATGGATCCCATGGCTGCCCAATTGGTGGGAATTGCCCTCACGGCTCGCGAAGGGGTGGGCTACTATATCCCGGTCGGCCACAAAGGGAGCGATGCCAATCTGGACCTGTCGATGGTGGTTTCCAAGCTGGCGCCCGTGTTGCAGGAAGGCGCTCCCAAGTGTGCCCACAACGCCAACTATGACCTTACCGTGCTGGCCGAATGCGAGCTGCATGTGGGACCGGTGACGTGCGACACCATGATCGCCGAGTGGCTTATCAACCCAGCCAGTCGAAACCTGGGGCTCAAGAACCTGGCCTGGAGCCGTTTGGGCGTAGAGATGACACCCATCGAAGACCTGATCGGAAGCGGCAAAAAGCAGACCACCATGGATCGCGTGCCGGTGGCCCAGACGGCGCCCTATGCCTGCGCCGACGTGGACATGACCCTGCGCTTGGCGCGGCAGTTGCTGCCCGAGCT
Source organism: uncultured Anaerolineaceae bacterium (assembly GCA_964575225.1). Taxonomy (GTDB): domain Bacteria; phylum Chloroflexota; class Anaerolineae; order JAAYZQ01; family JAAYZQ01; genus CAZNQW01. The sequence goes on from CAZNQW010000002.1 coordinate 7,889, forward strand.
TGAGGAAAAGGCGCTGAGCGCGCTGTACTCGGACGTCGAAATGCCGCTGGTGCCGGTGGTGGTGGACATGCAACGGGCGGGTATCAAACTCGATGTCGAGTTCCTGGCAGAGATGGGCCGCGACCTGGGCTGGCGATTGGGCGAATTGCAGGGTGAGATCGAAAAGCAGGTGGGCCACGCCATCAACATCCAGTCGCCCAAACAGTTGAGCCAGGCGTTGTTCGACGAGATGGGCCTGGCGCTGCCCTGGATGAGGCGTGGTGCATCGGGCCAGTATTCGACGGCGGCCGATGTGCTGGAAAAGCTGCGCGATAGCCATCCGGTGGTCGATCTAATCCTCGAACACCGCCAGTTGGCCAAGCTCAAAGGTACCTATGTCGACACGCTGCCGGCACTGGTGAATCCGCGCACCGGGCGGCTGCACACGTCGTTCAATCAGGCCGGATCGATCACAGGGCGGTTCTCCTCATCGAACCCGAACCTGCAGAACATCCCCATCCGCACCGAATTGGGGCGCGAGATCCGCCGGGCCTTTGTGGCCGAGGAGGGATGGCTCTTGCTGGCGGCCGATTATTCCCAGGTGGAGCTGCGGGTGCTGGCCCATATCTCGGGCGACCCGGCCATGTTGGCTGCCTTTGCCCGGGGTGAGGACATTCACGCCAGCACAGCGGCGGCCATCTATGGCGTTCCCCTGGAAGAGGTGACCTCCGCCCAACGCCGTGTCGCCAAGATGACCAATTTCGCCATCAGCTATGGGGTTACCGGGTATGGGTTGTCGGAGCGCACAGAGCTATCTCCAGAAGAGGCCGGGCGCTTTATCGAGACCTATTTTGCGACCTACCCCCGTATCAAGGAGTATATCGATAGGACGCACCAGGAAGCGATCGCCAATGGCTACGTGGAAACCCTGCTGGGCCGGCGACGCTACTTTCCCGAGCTGGGCATGGGGGAGAACGTTCACCGCAATGTCCGGGAGCAGGCGTTGCGCATGGCGATCAATGCCCCCATTCAGGGTACGGCAGCGGACATACTCAAGGTAGCCATGAATCACCTGTGGCGCGAGTTGGGGGCGAGAAACCTGCACAGCAAGATGCTCTTGCAGGTACACGATGAGTTGGTGCTAGAGGTGCCCGAGGGCGAGCTGGAAGAGGTGACCCAGTTGGTGATCGAGACCATGGAACAGGCCTACCAACTGGACGCGCCCTTGAAAGTGGACGCCAAATATGGGGGCAACTGGCTGGAAATGGAGCCTATCCAGGCTGGATGATCATTGAGGAGCGAGGCATGATTCGAGATCAGATTGCAGAGTTGATTCGCGATGCTGTGAAAAAGGCGCAGAGGAAAGGAAACCTGCCCAAGACCGAGATACCCGAGGTGCTCATCGAGCGGCCTCGCCGTGAATCCCACGGCGACTATGCCACCAGCCTTCCGCTCAAGATGATCGCCGACGTCAACCGTACCCTCAAGGCCGAGGATAAATCCAAGCTATCGCCCATCGAGGTGGGACAGCGCATTGTGCAGCGCATGGAACAGGTCCCCTACATTGGCAGTGTGGATGTGGCGCCTCCCGGATTCATCAACGTGACCCTAAGCGAGGCCTGGCTGGCTCAACAGGTGGAGCAGATCCTGGAATCCGGTCCGCATTTCGGCCATGTCGATTTGGGAAAAGGCCGCCGGGTCCAGGTCGAATTCGGCAGCGCGAACCCCACAGGACCGATGCACGTGGGCTTTGGTCGTAATTTGGTGCTCGGCGACTCGATTGCCAACGTGCTGGCGGCAGCCGGCTATCAGGTGCAGCGCGAGTATTATCTCAACGACGCGGGTACCCAGATGGTCAACTTTGGCAAGAGCCTGTATGTGCGCTATTGTGAGCTCCTGGGCCGTGACGGCGGCGAGCTGCCCGAGGGGGGCTATCGGGGTGAGTATATCGTCGACTGGGCCCGCCAGATCCTGGAAAAGGAGGGCGATCGTTTTGCCGACATGCCCGAAGACGAGGCGGTCGAGCATCTGCGGGTTCTGGGCCTCGAAATCTCCTTGGACAACATCCGCCGGGACTGCGCACGGATGAACATCCATTACGATGACTGGTTCTCCGAAAAGTCCCTGTACGATGAGGGCATATTCGACCAGATCATGAGCATCTTGCGCCAGGGCAATCACCTGTACATGACCGATGGCGCCGTCTGGTTCAATGCCCGGGCTTTGGGGGGCGATAAGGACGAGGTCGTCATCCGCTCCGATGGCAGCCCCGGCTATTTCGCATCGGATATTGCCTATCACTATAACAAGTTTGTGCAGCGGGGTTTCGAGTGGGTTATCGATGTCTGGGGCGCCGATCATCAGGGCCACGTGCCGCGGATGAAGGCCATGATGGAGGCCCTGAATCTGGACCCAGAGTGGCTGACCCTCTACATCTATCAAATGGTGACCTTGCTGGAACGGGGCGAGCAGATTCGCCTGTCGAAAAGGGCCGGCACCCAGGTGGATTTGCGCGAACTCATGGACGACATCGGCCCCGACGCCATCCGCTTTTTCCTCTTGGCCCGCGCGGCCGACAGCCAGATGGAGCTGGACCTGGCCCTGGCCCGGCAACAGTCGGACGAGAACCCCGTCTACTATGTCCAGTATGGCCATGCCCGCATTGCCAGTATCCTGCGCTTTGCTGCGGAGCAGGGCCACTCGGATGAAGGGGCCGATGTCTTGTTGTTGACACACCCTTCCGAATTGGCGCTGGTGCGCAAGATGCTGGAGCTGCCCGAAGTGGTGGCGATGGCAGCCGAAAACCTGGCCCCTCACCATCTGTCCTACTATGCTCAGGACCTGGCAGCCACCTTCCATTCCTTCTACCGGGATTGCCGGGTGGTCAGCACCGAGCCCGCCGACGCGGAGATCAGCAAGGCCAGGCTGCGCCTGGCCAAGGCCGCCCAGCTGGCTCTGGCCCGCACACTGGCGTTGATGGGCGTGGGTGCGCCCGAGAGCATGTAGGCAAAAGGATAGCGCAAGGCTCGGTAGAGATCGAAAAAAGAAGCACCCACCTCTGCGCTCTCGTGCAGGGGTGGGTTTCTTGTGAGAGACAGGAACTCAGTTGATGGAAAAGGGGACGCGTTGGGATTCTTCCCAGATATGAGGATAGCTGTCCTCGGGCGCCTCGCGCTCCCAAAAGCCTGCCGCCAAAAACGCGTCCAATTGCGATAGGGCAAGTCCCACCAACCGGCAAAAATCCTGGAACTCGGCAGGTGCCAAGATCCATGCTATGGCCCCCTGGCGTAGCTCCAACGTGCCATCGGCGCGAGAGACGAGGCTTGGGTCGTGGCTGGTGGCTCGGGCGGGGGGAACATCGTCGACGGCCTGCTCCAACAGATGCCCCAGGTGCCGGAACTCGTCCCGGCTCATGCGGACGGTCGCCCGGTCCCAGGTCAAGTGGATGAGGCCGTGCCCACAGGCCATGATAAAGTGCTGGTCGTCGATTTGCGCCAGCCTCAAGATTTGAGGAGTCTTTCTCATCCTGCTCCCCCGATCCTGCCAGGATCTTGGATCGTGCCCCAATCAACGCAACTCTATTGTACCCGAATGTTGGGTCTGATGCAAACGGCCAAGCGGTGGCCTCAAGGCGGCGAATGCGGTCACCTGCGAATTGACAGCAGGGTTGTTGTGTTGCCTCTAGACGGCTTACTGCTTGCTCTGCAAGCTCGCGCGGGAGCGGGTGCAACCTTTGGTTGTCAAGCGCGCCTGGGGCTCAGATCGCCAGATCCAGGCCGGGCGAATGGGCAATGTAGCGCGAAGGAACTGCCAAAATGAGAATGGCTGAACCGACGGGCCGGTACATTGACAATCGGCTTCTTTTCGAATATACTCTCAACGGTTCTACCACGGGAGGTAATGCCTGCGCAAAGGAGCAGTGGACGGTATGAGAGACGATATTGCCGAAGTGTTGGTTTCAGAAGAGGCGATCCGGGCCCGAGTCCAGGAACTGGGCGCGCAGATCTCGGCGGATTATCGGGACAAGGTGGGATCAAAGGCTCCGCTGGTCCTGGTGGGGCTGCTGCGGGGGGCCATCGTCTTTCTTTCCGATCTGATGCGCACCATCGATATACCGATTCACCTGGATTTCATCGGCATCTCCAGCTATGGGATGAACACAGAAAGCGGTGCGGTCCGGTTGGTTATGGATTTGGAGACCGACATCGCTGGCCGCCATGTGGTGATCGTTGAGGACATTGTCGACACCGGCAAAACCCTCTCCTACCTGATGGCCACTCTCAAGGCGCGCCACCCCGCCAGCCTCAAGATAGCCGCCCTTTTGGACAAACCGGGCCGGCGCCAGGCGCCCATTGAAGTGGACTATGGGGGTTTCGAAATTCCCGACAAGTTTGTCGTGGGCTATGGTTTGGACTTTGCCGAGGGGTATCGCAATCTGCCCTTTGTGGGCGTGCTCAAAGAGCACCTGTACAAAGAGGTGTTGATGCGCGAGGCCATCCTCCGCCAGATGGGCAATTACCTGACGCGGGCGATCAGCCTGGAGACGTTGGTCCGATGGACGCAGGACACTCTGTCGTCGGGCGATCTGTCACCTGACGACGCATCGCTCCTTCGGGATTTGCTGGCCCGGGCCGGTACGCCGGGCGACGAAGGTTTTGGGTTGACCATGGAGGATTGTGCACTCCTCCTGGGTCGGTTGGGGCAGGAGCTGCGGGTCAGTACCGGGCCTCTGACCCGTCGATAAGGGAGGAATCCAATGACGTTGGATACTCGGATCGCGGCGGCCCGGGGCGAAGTGCCGGTCGATTTGCTGCTCAAGGATGCTCGACTGGTCAATGTGATCTCGGGCGAAGTGCATGCTGCCGATATTGCCATCCATGAGGGCAGAGTCGTGGGTTTTGGAGCCTACGAGGCACACCAGGTGGTGGATCTGAACGGTCGTTTCGTGTGCCCCGGGTTTATGGACGCCCACGTGCACCTGGAAAGCTCGATGGTTCAGCCTTCAGAATTTGCCCGCGCTGTGGTTCCCAAGGGCACGACGGGTGTCGTCTGCGACCCTCACGAGATCGCCAACGTGCTCGGCCTGGAGGGAGTCCGTTACATGCTGGCTGCCAGCGAGGGGTTGCCGTTGCGCGTCTATGTCATGGCTCCCTCGTGTGTGCCCGCCACCCACATGGAGTCGGCGGGGGCGATCCTCACCGCCGACGATATCGCTTCGCTGTGGGAACACGAGCGGGTGTTGGGGTTGGCAGAGATGATGAACTTTCCCGGCGTGCTCTTTCGCGTGCCCGAAGTATTGGCCAAGATCCAGGCCGCCGGGTCCAGGCCTGTGGATGGGCATGCCCCCGGTCTCTCGGGCCTGGATCTCAATGCCTACATCACAGCGGGCGTCCGCTCGGATCACGAGTGCACTGACCTGGAGGAGGCCCGCGAGAAACTGCGCCGGGGTATGCACATCATGATCCGCGAGGGTACGACGGCCCGCAACCTGCAGGCTCTCCTTCCGCTGGTCACTGCCGAGAATGCGTTCTTTTGCCATTTTTGCACCGACGATCGCCATCCCGATACGCTTCTCAGCGAGGGCCACATCGATAGCATTGTGCGTGAGGCGATTGCCTGGGGATTGTCGCCGGTGATGGCCATTCAGATGGCCACGATCCACACGGCTCACTACTTTGGCTTGCAGAATCAGGGCGCGGTGGCCCCTGGGTATTGGGCGGATCTGTTGGTGCTGGACGATCTGGAAACGGTCCGGATCTCAAAGGTGTATGCCGGCGGGCAACTGGTCGCTCAGGAGGGCAAGGCGCTCTTTGACCGGGGGCCGCAGTCTCCGGTACCGCTCCCGTCCAGCGTCCGGGTGGATGCCGGGGCATTGGACCTGACCCTGGCGGTGGGCGAGGGTACGGCGCGCGTGATCGGCGTGATTCCGGGCCAGATCGTCACCGAGGACCTGCGCCTGGAGCCGACCGTTCGAGATGGCAAGGTGGTGTCGGATCCGGCGCGCGATATCCTCAAGATGGCCGTCATCGAGCGGTATCGTGGCACGGGCCAGGTGGGCGTGGGGTTGGTCAAGGGAATCGGCTTGAAGCAGGGGGCCATCGCCTCTAGCGTGGCCCACGATTCGCACAATATTGTGGTCATTGGCACCAACGATGGCGATATGCGCGCCGCCGCAGCGGCCATCGTGGAGATGCAAGGCGGACAGGTGGTCGTGATGGATGGCCAAGTCACGGCGGCCTGCCCATTGCCGATTGCCGGCCTGATGTCCGACCGGCCTCTGGAGGAGGTGCGGCAGCAGGTGGAGGCCCTCACAGAGGCCGCCCGGGCGCAGGGGTGCGTTCTGGAAGATCCGCTGATGACTATGTCCTTCTTGGCGCTGCCGGTGATCCCTGTCCTCAAACTGACCGACCTGGGGTTGGTGGACGTGACCCGGTTCAGCCTGGTACCGGTTTTTGGCGACTAGCCGGTCGGAAGGATGCCTGCCAGGTTTGTCGAAAATCGGACTATAGAACTCGTATGATAGAGATGGAAAGGAGCATCGAATGGCAGTAGCCGTGATTCTTGGCGCACAATGGGGAGATGAGGGGAAGGGCAAGATCACTGACTTGATGGCGGCCGAAGCCGACGTGGTTGCGCGCTTTGGCGGAGGGGACAATGCCGGGCACACCGTCACTGTGGGTACCGAGCGCTTTGCCCTCCATCTGATCCCGTCGGGGATTCTCTATCCACTGGTCACCTGCTTGCTCGGTGGAGGGATGGTGGTCAATCCCAAAAAACTGCTGGCCGAAATGGATGGGTTGGCAGCGCGAGGGGTTGATGTATCGCCGTCGCGCCTAAAGCTCAGTGGGCTGGCGCACCTGATCCTGCCCTATCACCTGGCCCTGGATGAGGCTGCCGAGGAGGTCCTCCGCGGGTCGGCCATTGGCACCACACGCCGTGGGATCGGCCCGGCCTATACGGACAAGGCGGCGCGGACCGGCATTCGCGCTCAGGAAATGCTTCACTCACCGGAGCAGTTTGCAAACCGCATCCGCGAACAGGCGCAGGCCAAAAACCTGATTCTGGAAAAGGTGTACGGTCGACCCCCTCTGGATGCGGATGCCATTGTGGAAGACTATGCCGGCTATGCCCGGCGGTTGGCTCCTCATGTGGCCGATGTCTCGGATTTTCTGGAGAGGGCAATTCGCTCGCGCAAGCGCATTCTGGCTGAGGGTGCTCAGGGTGCTTTGCTCGATCTGGATCACGGGTCTTACCCCTATGTCACCAGCTCTTACCCGACCATCGGCGGTGTGATGATTGGCCTGGGTATGGGCCCTCAGTATATCGATCGGGTGGTGGGGGTGGTCAAGGCCTACCAGACCCGTGTGGGCGCAGGCCCCATGCCCACCGAGCTGACCGGCGAGTTGGGCGATCGATTGCGGGGCACCGGCTCCCAACCCTGGGATGAATTTGGAACGACCACCGGCCGGCCTCGCCGTTGTGGCTGGCTCGACGCTGTGGCGCTGCGTTATGCTTCGCGCATCAATGGATTGACCGAGCTGGCGATCACCAAACTGGATATTCTTTCACGGTTCGAGTCGATTCAGGTGTGTGTTGCGTACGATCTGGATGGGCAGCGGATCGAGAGCCTGCCCACCGACCTGAGCGTCCTGGCTCGTTGCCTGCCGATCTATGAAGCGTTGCCGGGCTGGCAGTCGGATATCGAGCAGATTGCCAAATTTGAAGAATTGCCGCGGGCGGCCCGTGGGTACGTAGAGTTTATCGAGGAGCTTGTGGGTGTCCCTGCCAGCTTTATTTCGGTGGGTCCAGGCCGCGATCAGACCATTCGGCGGTGATAGACATGTCCACTGAAGGCCGATCTTCCTTGTGGGCGTTGGTCCTGGTACAGGTGCTGGCCATTGGCGTCGTCGTGTTGGCCCTGGCTGGGTGCGATTCCGTGGCGATTTCGCCCACGACGGCGGCGGGAGGGGATACGGTGGTACCTCCGACCGTCCAGCTGCCCCCCCAGCAAACTCAGGCGGTCGATGCGACTCCCGCACCGGAGGTGATCACCCTGACGGTGTGGACCACCGAACTCTTTTCACCGACTCGCACATTTACCGCTGGGCAGATTCTGACGCAACAAGTCGTTCAGTTCGAGGAAGCCCATGCCGACGCGGCTTTGGAATTTGTGGTCAAAAAGCCTCATGGCAAAGGTGGGATCCTGGACTATCTGTTAACCACCCAGTCGGTGGTGCCAGAGCTGCTGCCCGATCTGGTCTTGATCGATATCGACGAGCTTGGTACGGCAGCCCAAGCAGGGCTGCTCCAGCCCTTTGACGATTGGGCGCCCTCTGAACTGACAGAGGACCTGTATCCGGCCATCCGACAATCCACCAGCTACGACGGACGGCTGTATGGGCTTCAGCTCTTCGCCGATCTGGAACACCTCGTCTATAATACGGGCAAGCTGACTGTGCCCCCGCGTTCATGGCCCGGCGTTCTGAGCAATCCTGGGCCGTACGTCTTTCCCGCGGGAGGCGAGGCAGGCCTGGCAAACGATGCTTTTTGGATCCAATACCTGGCGGTGGCTTCTGAATCCCCCGATGCCTTGGAGACCCAGACGGCGCTGGACGAAAAAAGCCTGGTGAGTGTGTTTCAGTATTACCAAGAGGGCCTCATGCGAGGGATCTTTCCGATCGCGATCCAGAGCTATCACGGGGTGGATGACTGTTGGAAGCAGTACCAGGCTGGCGCTGCCGCTCTCTCGCACGTTAGCTCTCATCTTTACCTGAGTGACCGTGATGGGGGCGTCGGCACAACCGCGGCGTTGATCCCGGGCAGCAGTGGTCCGGCGGCGTCCATCAACCAAGGGTGGGCTCTGGCTCTGGTCACGAGCGACCCGGTGCGCCAGGCGCTGGCGTCTGACTTTGCCCTACAGATGATGGCTCCCGAAGTCCATGCGGCTTGGAACCGATCTGTCCGGTATCTGCCGACCCGTCAAGCCACGTGGGCCGAGTGGGATCGGCAGGATAGCTATGTTCCGTTAGCTCAGCAGTTGTTGCAGGCCGCCCAACCCCGGCTGCGGTGGTCGAACTCGACTCAGGTTTCGGCGGCGGTGCAGGAAGCGATCGAGAATGTGCTGACCCGATCTTGGACGCCTGAAGAAGCGGCTGAGTGGGTCATCCAAGAGATCGATTGAGAATACCCTGGCGATCACCCCTCTCTTTGCTGGAGCCGTAGGCTCAACGAAAAACGTGCGTTGGAGGACTAATGAGTATTCGTTTTGGAACCGATGGCTGGCGCGCGGTTATCTCGGACACGTTCACCTACAACAATCTGCGCATGGTGGCCCAAGCCATTGCTGACTATGTGCGCATGGAGGGGGATAACGGTCCCGACCCCGAAGTCGTCATTGGTTTTGACACGCGGTTTCTATCCGATCGATATGCCACCGAGGTGGCGCGGGTCATGGCAGGCAATGGCATTGTGGCCTGGCTGACACGTGCCGATGCGCCCACGCCAGCCCTCTCCTATAGCGTTGTAGACAAAAAGGCCGCTGCCGGTGTTATGATCACGGCTAGCCATAATCCACCTCGCTACAACGGTGTCAAGCTCAAAGCGTCCTATGGGGGCGCCGCTTCGCCTCAGCAGGCGCGGCGGGTCGAGCACTATTTGGAAGAAGCCGAGGCTCAGGCGCGCGGGCCCAACATCATGGACTACCAGCGTGCCCTGGATATGGACCTCATCCGTCGTTTTGATCCGGCGTGGGCCTACTATGGGCATTTGGCTACGTTGGTCGACCTGGATGTGATTTCGAGCGGCGAACTTCGGATCGTGGCCGATGCCATGTATGGCTCGGGTCGCGGCTGCATCGGAGAAATGCTGTCGCGAACTCGGTGCCACGTTCACGAAATTCGAGCCGACATGAACCCAGGCTTTGGTGGAATTCACCCTGAGCCTATCGCTCGCTATTTGAACGCGCTGGTCGCCGCCATGCAGACCTGGCACGCTGATGTGGGTTTGGCCACCGATGGCGATGCGGACCGGATTGGCGCCATGGATGCCCACGGCAACTTTGTCGATCCCCACCACATCTTTGCGTTGGCGTTGCGCTACCTGGTGGAAAAGCGCAAAGGGACGGGTACGGTGGTCAAGACGGTGTCTACGACCATGATGATCGACCGGCTGGCGCAGAAATATGGGCTGCCCCTCAAGGAAACGCCGGTCGGCTTTAATCATATCGCCGATTATATGCTCCAGGAGGATGTGCTGATTGGCGGCGAAGAGTCGGGTGGGATCGGGATCAAGGGGCATATCCCCGAGGGAGATGGAGTCCTGATGGGGTTGCTGCTGTTAGAGATCATTGCGGATGCGGGTGTGCCCTTGCACGAACTCATCGCCGATTTGCAGCAGCAGGTCGGCCCCACCTGTTATGCCCGAACCGATCTCCGCTTGCGTCATCCAGTGAGCAAGTCGGACATGGTTGCCCGGTTGGTGGATGGGGCGCCTGCTACCATCGGCGGCATGTCGGTTCAGGCGGTGGACACCCTCGACGGCGTCAAGTACCGGTTGGACGGAGATGGCTGGCTGCTGATCCGTCCTTCGGGCACCGAGCCCGTTTTGCGCGTCTATGCCGAGGCGCCGACGGATCGGGATGTAAAGGCGCTCCTGTGTTACGGGGAAGAGGTCGCGGCTACCGAGTGAGTGCATGTGCCTGGAAAAAGAGGCCTGTGTTGGGAGGGTGTCTCGAGGCCTTTCTGGGCGGTGCCGCTTATGACATTGGGATGCAAGGGACAAACCAAGCCTCGCTGGGGACTGCTCCGGCGAGGCCGCTTTTTTAAAAGAGGTTTAAAAAGACCCGCAGAGGAGAGCGATGCCCGTTGGGGGCGTGGGGCATAGGGGAGGGGCCGGCTCTGCGCTGATCGGGCAGGCAGTTGATCACCGATGGCTTGGGGGTGAGTTGCTGGACCTGAGCCGCAAGCTGTCGGGTTCGGGCTTCCCGCAGCGCGGCCATTGTCCGCCGGCTGTGGGGATGAAACGCATAGGCCTGCCGCAGGTAAGCGATGCGCTCTTGCTGGTCGTCAGCCAGGTCTGCCAACCGGAGCCAGGTTTCTTCATCATCGGCCTGAAAGGCCAGGATCCAGCGCAAGAAGCGCCGTGCTCGCGGCAATTGGCCCGCTTCGATGGCCGCCTCTGCTTGGGCCCACCATTCGGCAATGTGGTCTGTGATGGTCGACTGTGAAGTTGAATCAGTCATGGTTTCATGGGAACAAGTTGGCATCGTGTGCATCGATCATTCCGGTTTTTGCTTCGAAAGGTACTTACTGCCCTACTATACTCGATTGAGTGTGGGAATGCAATGGTACTCACGGAGGAAAGGGGGTACCGTAGGGGCTAGTCCCTGTGGTCCGCACGCTGAAAGACCTTGCGGAGAGTGTGTTTTTCCGCAGGGAGAGGGTGGGAAACCCATGCGCGGCGATTGATTTGCCTTACTTTGCGGGTTATGCTATACTGCCGCCTGCTATGCTATCTCACACACTTCCAGACTGGGTGGGTGTGCCTGTGTGCGCCAAGCGCAGGTGTTCGCTCGGGCAGAAGGAAGTGGAGGAAAAACAAAAAGGGAGGATCCTGTGGCAAACATTACGATGAAAGCACTCTTGGAAGCGGGAGTGCACTTTGGCCACCGCACGCAGCGGTGGAACCCCAAGATGAAGCCGTTCATTTTCACCGAGAGGAACGGCATCCACATCATCGATCTGCAGCAGACCATTGTTCGTCTGGAACAGGCGTACGACCGGGTGCGGGACGCGGTAGCCGGAGGAGGCACCGTGGTTTTTGTCGGCACCAAGAAGCAGGCCGCGGAGAACTTGGCGCAAGCGGCTCAGAGCTGCGGTATGCCCTACGTGGACGAGCGCTGGCTGGGCGGCACGCTGACCAACTGGAAGACGATCAAGAGTCGGATCGATTACCTGTTGGAACTGGAGCAGCGCAAAGAAGTCGGGGACTTTGAGCGGCTGCCCAAGAAAGAGGCGCTCAAACTCGAGCAATTGATCGGCAAGCTGAATCGACGCCTGGGCGGCCTCAAGACCATGACCCGCCTTCCTGAATTGCTGTTTGTGGTCGATGTGCGCCGTGAGGCGATTGCCGTCAAAGAGGGGACAATTCTGAATATCCCTGTCCTTGCCATGTTGGATACCAACTGCGATCCCGACCCCATCGATTTGGTGATCCCGTCTAACGACGACGCCATCCGGGCGATCAAGTTGATTGTCGGCCACATGGCCGATGCAGTCAATGAGGGCAAGCAGATCCGGCAGGCCATGCAGGTGGATGAGGAAGAGGTCGAGGACGAAAAGTACCTGGGACAGGCAACCCTCGCCAAGCTTCGCTCTGGTGACTATGCCTTCGAAGATGACGAGGACGAGGATTTCGTGGATGACGACGATGAGGATACTGAGGACTAGAGGGGGATATTAGACGTGGCGGCAATTTCAGCAAGTATGGTGAAGGGGCTTCGAGAGGCAACGGGAGCCGGGATTCTGGATTGCAAGACGGCCCTCGAACTCTTTGATGGTGATTTTGACAAGGCGGCGACGCACCTTCGGGAAAAGGGACTGGCGGCGGCGGCCAAGCGCTCTGGGCGTGACGCACGGGAAGGGATCATTGGTTCCTACATCCATGCGGGCGCCAAGGTCGGTGCGCTGGTAGAAGTGAACTGCGAGACCGATTTTGTGGCTCGGACAGATGTTTTCCAGGAGCTGGCTCACGATCTGGCTATGCAGATTGTGGCTGCCCGGCCTGTCTATCTGGCCCCGGAGGATGTGCCGGCTGAAGTGGTTGACGAGGAAAAGCGGGTATATCGCGCCCAGTTGGAAGATTCGGACAAGCCGGCCAATGTCGTGGAGCGGATCGTGGAGGGCAAGTTGGCCAAATTCTACGAGGCCGTCTGTCTGATGGAGCAGCCGTTCATCAAAGACTCGGCAATCACTGTCAAAGAGCTGGTCCAGCAGCAGAATGCCCAGCTTGGCGAAAATGTCATCATACGACGGTTTGTGCGATTTGAAATCGGTGACTAACGTCACCGATTTCGGTCTGGTCTACAATAGGCTAGGAGGCGGGGGTGGCAGCGATCAGCTATAGACGGGTACTACTCAAATTGGGAGGGGAATCTCTAGCTGGCGCAGGAGGGTATGGCATTGACCCCGACGTCGCGACCGAAGTGGCCTCCCGGCTTAAAGAGATCAAAGACCAGGACGTGGAGTTGGCCATTGTCCTGGGCGCGGGCAACATTTGGCGTGGGCAGATCGGCCTATCCCACGGGATGGAGCGGGCCACAGCCGATCACATGGGCATGCTGGGAACGGTGATCAACGCCCTGGCCCTGGCCGATGCTTTGGAGCGGATCGGCGTCCCGACGAGGGTGCAAACGGCCATCGAGATGCGTGCGGTTGCGGAACCCTATATTCGCCTGAGGGCCATTCGCCACCTGGAAAAAGGACGGGTGGTCATTCTCGGCGCGGGAACGGGAAATCCTTACTTTACCACAGATACGGCGGCCGCCTTGAGGGGCATGGAAATCGATGCCGATCTGTTGATCAAAGCCACCAAGGTCGATGGCGTCTATGCCGAAGACCCGATGGTGAACCCTCAAGCCCAACGATTTGACCACCTGACCTACATCGATGCCCTCAATCTGGGGGTCAAGGTGTTGGATTCGACAGCGATCTCGTTGTGCATGGACAATCATCTTCCCATTGTGGTTCTCGATCTGTGGCAACCGGGAGCGCTCAACAAAGCGATCCTGGGACAGCCTGTGGGGACGGTGATCAGTCACTAGATGAGGTTTGATGGCGGTGCGTTCGTTTGGGATAGGGGTTTTTGCAGCGGACGTCTGACCGGAAGGAGAAAAGTATGATAGATGACGCGTTGGACGAACTGCGACAGCGCATGGTCAAGTCGGTGGAGGTACTTCAGGATGACTTGATAGGCATCCGCACCGGGCGGGCGTCACCCGCTCTGTTGGAGCGGTTGCCTGTGGAGTACTATGGCACGATGACGCCTCTCAATCAGATGGCCAGTATTGCTGCGCCCGAGCCACGCTTGCTCGTGGTCAAGCCCTGGGATGCATCGGCCCTGCATGATATCGAACGGGCCATTCTCAAATCGGATTTGGGGCTGACGCCCATGAACGATGGCAAGCTGATCCGATTGAGCATCCCCCGGTTGACTGAGGAGCGACGACGGGATCTGGTCAAGGTCGTCGCCAAGCGAGTGGAAGAGGCGCGCGTCTCGATCCGCAACCTGCGCCGTGACGCCCTGCAGGACCTCAAGGATTTTGAAAACGAGAAAATGATCTCGGAGGACGAGTTCTACCGGGGCAAGGACAAAGTCCAGGAGTTGACCGACGAGTTCATCAAGCAAGTGGATGAGATCGGCAAGCGCAAAGAGACCGAGGTCCTGGAGATCTAGCCTTTGCAGGGATCCATATAGGCTTGGTCGTGGCTAGATGACACGCATGCAAATGGGGGTTGAGAGGGTCGGTAGTGAGCCTCCTCAACCCCTGTTTTCATCCTATCCCCAGGCGGGTGGGATGGAATTGCCTGGAAGGGTGTGGGGATATGACGGCTGACGAAACCAAATTGGAAAAGCTGCCACGGCACGTGGCCATCATCATGGATGGAAATGGGCGATGGGCCAAAGCTCGGGGGTTGCCACGGTTGGCAGGACATCGCGCCGGTACAGAGAATCTACGCCCCATCCTTGAAGCCAGCGTCGAATTCGGCATTCAGGTCCTTACCATCTGGGCCTTTTCGACGGAGAACTGGAGCCGACCCATGCAGGAAGTTCAGGGCTTGCTGCGCATCCTGCGCCGTATGATCCAGCGTGAATTAAAAGAACTGCACGAGCAAGGTGTTCAGCTTTGTCATATTGGCCGACTGGATCGTCTGCCTGCCGGACTTCAGAAGCAGGTGCGAGACGCCGTCGAACTCACCCGCAATAACGACCGCTTGATCCTGAATGTCGCCTTTGACTATGGCGGCCGCAGCGAGATTATCCAGGCGGTGCAACGGATCGTGCAAGATGGCATTCCTTCAGAGCAAATCGACGAGGCTCTGTTCTCCAGTTACATGTACACGGCTGGGATGCCCGATCCGGACCTGATCATCCGCACCAGCGGGGAGCTGCGAACCAGCGGCTTTATGATGTGGCAGGCAGCCTATGCCGAGTACTATATCACACCTACCTATTGGCCGGACTTTGACCGGGACGAGTTGTACAAGGCCCTGCTGGCCTACAGCCAGCGCGATCGCCGATTCGGCGGGATCAAAGACGACTATGGGATCCCGACCAATTCCTTGCCCGAGACCAAGCCAGACGAGGCCTAGATATGCTGCGAACCCGCGTTGCAAGCGCCTTGGTGCTGATTCCCCTGGTGGGGGCCGTGACCTATGCCGGCGGTTGGGTGCTGGCCGTTGCCCTGTGGGCTGTGGCCGTTCTGGCGGCTCACGAGCTGTTTGAACTGATGCGGGGGGCGGGCTATCAGCCGGTATTGCCCGCCAGCGCCTTGGTGATGGCCGGTATGATGATCTCCGCTCGTTTGCCTGACTGGGAGTTGATTGGGTTGGTGCTGACGGCCTCGGTGATAGGGACGCTGATCTGGCATCTGCTGCGCCCGCCCGTTGACCATCCCACCCAGAGTTGGGCGTTGACGCTTTCGACGGCGTTGTGGCTGGGGTGGCTCATCAGTCATTTTGTGTTGCTACGGGATCTTTCGCCGGCGTTTGGTGTGGGGGTGGGCACCCGCTGGTTGATCCTGATGTTTCTGGTGACCTGGATTAACGACTCGGCTGCTTATTTTGTGGGGGTCGCCATTGGTCGTCATCCCTGCTGTCCCTACCTCAGCCCCAAAAAGACCTGGGAGGGCACGGTTGGCGGCTGGATCGGTGGGGTGGCGGCGACGGCGCTGTTGGGAGCCTGGTTGGTGGAACTGCCTTGGGGGCATGGCCTGGCCTTGGGTGCGCTCGTGGCAACGGTGGCTCCCTTTGGCGATCTGGCCAAGTCGATGGTCAAACGCCAGATGGGTGTCAAGGATTTCAGCTCCCTGATCCCCGGCCATGGTGGCATGTTCGACCGGATTGACAGCCTGCTCTTTGTGGCGCCGCTGATGTACTACTATGCCGTGCGGGTATTGGCCGTCTAGTAGCCGGACACCTTTGCAAGGGCTCTTTTCCCCTTTTTCAGTCAACCTCGTGGGTGAACCAGCGCCATGCCCAAAGCAGTTTCACTATTGCTGATTATTGAGGCCGTCTATCCCAAATTGACAACTCTGTGAACCGATGCTATATTGGTGCGGTCGAGATGGAGAGACGGATCCCAACCATCGGGTGGTATTCACCGATCTACTCAAGTAGTTGGGGACAGAATGAGCGATGATGTTCCATTCGAGCAACAGGTCCACAGAAGGGCAACCGCCTTTCCAGCGGGCCTTTTTTGTTTTCGTTTGGGCACCTTGCCACCGACGTGGGAGGAATAGGAGAAGCGAGTATGGGTAGGCCGTCGATGGTCTTGGGGCTGGTAATCGCACTGGCCTTGTGGGTGGCGGCGGCAGTTGCGGTTCAGGTCCCCGCTGTGGCCAGCAATGACCTTGCAGGCTTGACTGTGCTGAGGGCTGCCGCTGAAGGCGGTGTGCCTTCTTGCTCCAGCGTCTACGATGTGCAATACACCACCGACCCAGGCGCCGATGGGACCTATCCTTCCCCCTGTGCCGACCGGTTGGCCCGGGTGCGCGGAGTGGTCTACGGGGTTGCCGATGATGGCTACTTTCTGGCCGAAGCCGCAGGACCATGGCATGGGATCTATGTCTATGGCATTCGCGGCTACACGCCGATGGTAGGCGATGAGGTCGAGGTGGCGGGGTCGATCAAGGAATACTATGGTCTGACGGAGTTTAGTTTTCCCACAACCACGCTGGTCAGCAGTGGCCATCCCCTGCCGGGGATGACGGTTGTGACGGCGGCAGACCTGCCCTATGGCAAGGGGAGCCTCAGCGAGCCGTATGAAGGGGTTCTGGTGGAGGTGCACGACATCCAGGTGACCGCGCTGGACGGCTACAATATCTGGGCGTTTACCGATGGCAGCGGGGGCACCGCCAAGGCAGACGACTGGTTCTACCATGTTGCTCCGGCCGTCGGTGATGCCTTCACCACCCTGCGCGGGCCTGTGGTGTACGATTACGACGAATACAAGATCATGCCCCGTGGGGCTGGGGATGTGGCGACCCGTCCCGAGGTCTTGAAGGAATCGCCGACCCACACGGAAACCGGGGACTCAACGGGCGGCGGTGAGGTTGTCGCTATCCACCAGATTCAGGGGGATGGTTTTCAATCCCCCTACGATGGTGTGCGGGTGACGACGGCGGGTGTGGTTCTGGGCTTTTTCGAGGGCAATACGCCGGGCGGCAGCCAATTTGACGGATTCTACATTCAGGATCCCACCGGCGACGGCAATCCGGCAACCTCGGATGGGATTTTGGTCCATCATGGCGCCCACGTGGTGACCGTCCACGTGGGCGACGTGGTGACGGTTACCGGCTGGGTGGATGAGTACAACGAGTATGGGGAACCCGGCCCCGCGTGCGAGACGCAGATTTTGGTAGAGTCTTCCGCCGGCATCGAATGGAAAAGCACGGCCCCTTTGCCGCCGGCGGTCATTCTCGACCCACCCGGCGATCCTGATGCGGCGCAGGCTTATTTTGAGGCGTTGGAAGGTATGATGGTCACTTTGCCGGTGACCGGTGCGGTGGTGGGCCCCACCAGCTATGGGACGATCATGATCGTGCCCGGTGACGAGGGCGTCGACCGGGTGTTGCATGGCTCAGCTCAACAGGGCATGGCCTTTGGCGTGCGCCCAGAGGAACGGTACGGGGGTGGAGCTCCGTCCTTGATGGTGGGCAGCATCGTGACGGGAGTGAATGGCCCTCTGGCCTACACGTATGGCAATTATGTGGTAGTCGACCAAGATGGCTATGAGGTAGAGTTTTCGCAGCCCGAACCGGTTCCGGCACCGGGCTGGCCTGCTGCTGCTGCCTACGAGTTCACGGTGGTTACCCTCAATGCCTACGATTTCTTTGACACAGTCAACGATCCAGTGACGGCCGATGCGGTCCAAAGCGTGCTCAACTATGAGATACAAAAGTCCAAACTCGCGCACACCATCGCCCAGGCAGGTTGCCCCCTGTTGGTTGCCCTGCAAGAGGTGGAAAACGAGCAGGTGTTGCAGGAGTTGGCCGCCGTCTTGATGGCCGAACACGGGTGCGCCTATTCAACGTATATGGAGGAGGGGCTGGACGAACGGGGCATCGACGTGGCTGTACTGGGAGCCAGGGATCGTGTCACCGTCGAGAGCGTGACTCAATATCAGGACTGCACCGCCTACCCTACGGGGCTGGGCCAGGGAGCCTGCCCCGAGGGCCTGCAACGCCTCTACTCCCGGCCTCCTCTGGTGGTCACGGCGACGGTGCAGCACGAGACCCTCCCTCAAGTGACCCGTCGGGTGGTGTTGGTTGCCAATCACCTAAAGTCCAAGCTCAGTACCGAAGGCGATCCCGAGAGTGCCCAGTGGCGAGGGCTCCAGGCCGAATCCCTGGCCCGGCTTGCCCTTGACCTGGCGTCCGGCGAACCCGAGGCCTCTCTGATGGTCCTGGGAGATTTGAACGACTTTGAGGATTCCCTTCCCTTGGACGCCCTGTATGCCACCGATTTGTTGACCAATACCTGGTACACGTTAGCGCCCGAGGAGCGGTATAGCTATATCTACAATGGCGTTTCTCAGGCGCTGGACCACATCCTGATCTCACCCGATCTTGTGCCGCTCCTGATAGGGGTGCACCCCCTTCGCGTCAATTCCGACTGGCCCTATCTGCCGTACGCCAACGATGCGGCCCTGCCGGCCCGAGCGTCGGATCATGATCTGGTGGCGGCCACTTTTCTCCTGGGGTGGCCCGAGATCGTGAGCTTCGATCTGGTCCAGTCGGAGGACCCGGGCGCCTGGACTCCGGTGACAGGCGACCTGGATTCCGGCTATACCATGACCCTGAGTTGTGCGGTGCCTATCCATTTGGTCAATAGCAGCGGCGTGGAAACCAGCAATCCCCTGCTGGCAGGGGATTACGGTTTTCTGCTTGATTCCGAATCGATGCCCGATGGGTTCTTGGACGATTGGGCAGATCGCGGTGTTGCGGAATGGGCATCTGGCTGGTACGCGGCGATGGGGGAGATCATCCATGGCCGGTTGCCCGCATTCTACCTCAGGGTCACCGATGGCGCTGACGGAAAAGAGTACATGTTGGTCGACGGGTTCGCCCGGGATTTTGGCCACGGCGCCGACGAGTATTGGCGGATCGCGGGCAACCAACCAGGCGGAAACTATCGCTTTGTGGGCGTTATCGAGGACGAATCGGGGCTGACCAATACGGTCGAGTTGGATGTGACCCTGCTCGCGCCCAGTTTGTCCATCACCCACACGGTGGAGGCAGCCCATACGCCGGCCTATCCGGGCGATCCGGTGACCTATACTGTGATCGTGGCCAATCGAGGGAATGCTGGGGCAGCGGGCGTTCACGTCACCGATGCTCTACCCCCAGGCGTGACCGGAACCGATCTGGACTGGACCGGCCCTGTCTTGGCTGGGGGGCAGGTCGAGTTCAAGATTTCGGCTGCGCTCGACCGGAACCCCGAGTTGTACGGCCAGGTGATTACCAACGCGGCTTTGATCAATTATCTGGATTGCGAGATGGGTTCTGCGGTTGCCCGCCTGCACGTGAAAGCGGCAGGCGAACTGTCCATCGTTAAAAGAGTGCAGGCGCCGCAGGATCGAGTGTGTGCCGGTGATGCGCTCACCTACTCGGTCATCGTGTCCAACGAGGGGGCCATGACGGCGCTGGCTGTGGTCATTACCGATACTTTGCCACCAGGCGTCCACGGTCAGGATCTGGTCTGGCAAGGGGACATCAGCGCCGGCCAGCGGGTCGAATTTTCGGTTCCGGCGGCCGTGTCTTTAGCGCCCGAATTCCGGGGCGCAACGATTACCAACACGGCCTATTACCGATACGACGGCGTGGTCGGCTGGGATGCGGTGGCCTTGACGGTGTCGCGCGGCTGGCGGACCTATCTACCGATCATTCTCCGCCTTGAGTAACGGCCCAGCCTGTGTGACAAGAGCCCGATGTTTCGAGATAGTAACACAGATCAGCCCTTGGCTGTGGGCCAATTGTTGGTCAACCAGCGTTTGGTCGCTTCTGGCAGTTTGGTCAGTGAGGCGCGAACCCGAGTGCACGGGGGCAGAGAGTTGAGGAACTGGGGCCCGTAGGCTTTGGTCAGAACCCGCTTATCGAGTACGACGACCACCCCGCGGTCATTCTTGGTGCGGATTAGCCTCCCGAATCCCTGCCGAAAACGGAGGATTGTCTCGGGGATGGCATATTCGGTAAACGGATCGTCAAAGGTGTCGGAGCGGGCAGAAAAAACCGGATCGTCGGGCACGGCAAAGGGCAGCCGGGCGATCACGAGGACG
This sequence comes from uncultured Anaerolineaceae bacterium, assembly GCA_964575225.1. Classification (GTDB taxonomy): domain Bacteria; phylum Chloroflexota; class Anaerolineae; order JAAYZQ01; family JAAYZQ01; genus CAZNQW01. The sequence continues at coordinate 28,421 of CAZNQW010000002.1, forward strand.
CTCAACGCCGGGCCGACGATATCCACCCCTTCCCAGAAACTTCGCGTGCCCAGCAGCACCGATTGGGGGGTTGTGCGAAAGTTTTCGAGCAACTGGATGCGCGAACTGCCGGCGCCCTGTTGCAGCACAATGATGCCGCTATCGGATAGGGGACCGTTGATGGCCCGAGCTGTGGTCCGCAGTTGATGATACGACGTAAAGAGAACCAGCGTCCGTCCCTCTGCCGCCCGCGACAGGGCAATGATCGCTTCCTCCACCGTCTTTTGGTAACGGGGTTGATTGGGCTCTGGAATGTCGGTCGGCAGGTAGAGGAGCGTCGATTGTTCAAAGTCAAAGGGCGAACCCACGGACAGCTCATCCGCGTCCCAGGCCGACAGCCGTTCTCGGAGATAGTCAAACTTGCCGTCGGTGGTCAGCGTTGCCGAAGTGAGGATGACCGACTCTTTGGGGTGGAAGAGATGGGTCTGCACCAAATTGCCGACGTGGAGTGGGGCCGCGTGCAGCGTCACCCGTTCCTGCCGGGCCGAGATGCTGGCCCAGTAGATCTCGTTGTTGCCAGGTTCTGAGATGCAGGCGTTGATCTGGCTCCGCAGTTCGTCGAGCCGCTGCTCATACCCCTTGCAATCCTGCGCCATTCCGTCCAGATCCTCGATGCCGAATCCGTCCAGTTCGCCCAGCTCACCGCAAAGCTGCTCCAGGTGGAGGATCACGGGATGGAGCAATACCGACAGGTTCTCCCAGGCAATCTCGACCTCGGTCCAGGCGGGCTGAACACGAAGGCCGCTGGTCAGGCGCAACCGTTGGTCATAGTCGCCCCTGTTCGATGCGTGTTCGCGCAAAAAGCCGTCGAGGATGGAGAAAAAGGCATAGGTGCCGCTTATGGCGGCTTCAATGTCCCGCTGGAGCTGCCCCACGTGCTTTTCCAGGGGAGCCCATTGTTGGGGCGGAAGGGTGCCCCGACAGCGGTTCAAGAGATCGTTGAGAAAGCCGGTGCTGCGCCCGACGCCCACGGGGCGGGCCAGTTCGTTGAGGATCCGTTCGATGGCTTGCTGATCGGCCTCAAAGCTCAGTTGGCGGGTCACGTTGCTTTCCAGGTGATGAGCTTCGTCGACAATGAGATACCGGTATTCGGGCAGGACGCGATTATCGACCGCCACGTCAGAGAGCAGCAGCGCGTGGTTGACGATGATCAGGTGGGCGCGCTCGGCTGCGCGCCGTGCTCGATAAAAGAAACAGCGCCCTCTCTCTCGAAAGCGGCATCGATCTTGGGTGCAGGTTTCGCTCTCGGCGGAGACTTTGGACCACAGGGCCTGTTCGGCCGGATCGGGCATAAAGAGCTCACCATGTTCGCCGGTTTGCGTGCTGGGCAGCCAGACCAGGATTTTGGCCAGCATGCGCATTTCATCGGCCGAACTCACGCCGATGTTGCGCAGAACGCCCAGGCGCCGCTGGCACAGATAATTGCTCCGGCCTTTGAGGAGCGCTGCTCGGAACTGGAAGGGCAGGATCTTTTGCAGATCGGGGACATCCTTAAGAAAGAGCTGGTCCTGCAGGTTGATGGTGTTGGTCGAGATGACGACGCGCTCGCTGTTGAGTTGGGCAAAGGCCGCGGCGGGCAGCAGGTAGGCGATGCTTTTCCCGGTGCCTGTTCCCGCTTCGACCATCAGGTGTTGACCCTCGTTGAGTGCTTGCCCGACCACCTCCAGCATTTCCACCTGTTGGGCTCGATGTTCAAAGGCCGGAAAGCTTTGGGCAAACAGGCCGTCTTCTTCCAGCATGGCGGCCAACTCGCGCACATTCACGGCGCGCGGTGTGGCAGCGGGTATTAGTTCGTCTTCATCATCAGGTTCGGTGGAAAAAAGGGGACCGAGTTCGTCTCCGTCTTGTTGGAGCTGGGCGGCCAACTGCTGGCCGATCCCGCCCCGAAAGGCCGTTCGCGATAGACCACGCTCGACGTCGCGAAATACCTCCCCTAAAGACCAGTTCACCCCCTTGGAAAGGCGGTTGATCTCTTGCAGAACCGAAAGGGGCAATTGGGAGGCCACTTCCAACAGGGCGATGAATAGATCGCGGGTTGCCAGGGCGTCGTCCAGTGCCCGGTGAGGGGAAAGATTCGAGATCCCCAGAGTCTCCCCCAACTTTGCCAGGCTATAGCGCGCGGCATGGGGCAAAAGGACGCTCGCGAGTTCGAATGTGTCGATGGCCGGGTTGGAAAAGGGGGCGTCGTGATTGCGCAGGAAGCTGAGGTCAAAGCTGATATTGTGCCCCACGATGGGATGGTGCCCGACAAAGCGCGCCAGATCGTTGATTACTTGGGAAAACCGGGGCGCGCGCCCAAGCTCTCGGTCCGAAATGCCGGTGAGTTGCTGGATCTGGATGGGCAGGAGTTGCCCTGGATTGACCAGGGTTTGCCATCGATCCATTTCCTCAGATCTGATCGAGGCGCCGTCGTGAGTGGTACGAAAACGGACGGCGCCGATCTCGATGATCGCGTCGCGCTGGGTATCGAGGCCCGTGGTTTCCAGATCCAGGGCCACATAGATTCGACTCATGGAGGCTCCGTTCTAGGGGAAGGGGGTCTCAAGACCCTCGCAGATGGACGCGCAAGCTCCTTTCCCTCCCTGTCGGGCGATTATACCCCAGGCTCGGTCAAAAGGCAAAAGGGGATCGGAGGAGGGGGCAGCGTCGCGTGCCCGATGAAGGATCTCGAGGGCTTTCGGCGCCTGATTCTGAATCCCGGGCACGTCACGAGTTCGGTTTCGGGTGCCGCTTCAGCCCCCCGGTTCTCATGGTTTGGACAACTGGTATGCGGTTTGGCCCAGCGAGTGCCCGGAATGAGTGGGTTCCAACGCTGCCGAGGGTATGGAAGCCGTGCGCCGAGTGGCACAATGGGGCCAGAAGTACAGGCCGGGACCGGCTGGCTGCCCTGCTTATGCTCTGGGGTGCAGGACGATGGTTTCGACTCCGAAATAGGTCACCAACAGATAGCGCAGGTCGCGGAAAACCACGCGAGGGGACGCGTTCTCCAAGTCGAAGGGCAGGTCGAGCAGGAACAGATCGGGTTGAAGGGTGCGTTGTTTGACCATCTCGATCAGGGCGCTCCGCAGCTCGACAAAATAGGGCGATCCCAATTCGCGCGGGGCCGCGGCCCGCTCCTTGACCTGGGCCAGCCACTTTTTGCCTGATTTCGAGACCTCGAGGTGCTGTCCTGTGTGAGAGTGCCAGCGAACCCCCGGCTCGCCCTGGCAAAAGGTGAGGTGATGGTCTCTGTCGTCGGTGAGGTCGGGCAACGCTTGCAAGGGGATGAACACGCTTTGTTCCAGGATTCGGTTTGCCAGGAACGCCTGGTTGAACTCGATCTGGCGATAGAACATCGGCGCGGCGTAATAGACTTCGGGCTCGCGCTCGGCCAGGGCGCGCAGCAGATTATGTTGGTTCGAATGTTTCCGGCTGGGGAGTGCCAGGCGAAAGAAGGGATGGTCATAGTCGGACCAGTGCCGCGCCCGCGGCATTTTCATATACTCGGCCAGTTTGAAGCGGAGAAAGATCGGCCAGCCGTGTTCGATGCTCGATCCAAAGTCGTCGTCACTCACAAAGGAGGGAAAGAGCGGCTCGCTGACGACCTGGGGCAAAAGCGCGCTCATGATCTCGTAGGAAAGGGCAAAACCGTACGAAAATTCAGAGAACTCGGCCCTCATTTTTCACCTCCCAATTTCCCCTATCGTTGCCATTATACCATTGCCCGCCTCGAAACGCAAAGGTCGTTTGAGCGCCTCTCCGCCGGGTGTAGTCGGTGTGTCTCGCGGTCCCGGGTTGTGAATACAAGTCGGTGGAAATTCCCGTAGGGCCGCAAAGAGCACCGTCACCCCCGCGCAAGCGGGGGCCAGCCCTTTGGATGCTGCCTGCGAGTACGCAGGCGCTTTCGCGGGCATGACGAGGGGCAAGTAGCCCTAGAATCGCAATGCGTTCAGCACTGCACGCGTGAAAATCTCATCTGAGCATTTCCCACCGAAATCGATACGCCACCCAGTCCCGAATCCGTTGCACAGAGCGGCAACCTGTGGTAAGATGGGCTCGATCGCACTTCTGGCAGAAAATCCAACGGGAGGCATTACCATGAGAGCAAGTCTCAAACAGATTTGGCCGGAAATCGAATGGATCCAGGACCCTGAACTCAAGGAAAAGGTCTATCAGACCTGGGAGTATGCCCTGGAGCAGAGCGTCCTCACGCCCGAGGACCTTACGAAAATTCCTTTTACTCTGTTGGTCAAAGATTGTCAGGTTACCTTCATGGAACACAAGCGGGCCGTGGTTCACATCGCGGTCGAGTCGGCCAAGGCCATGCAAAAATTCTTTGGAGACAAGTTGCCCATTGACATGGACACCTTGATCGCCGGTGCGATCCTGATCGATGTGGGCAAGCTGATCGAGTATGTGCTGGAGGACGGCCAGGCCGTGGTCGGCAAGACGGGCAAGCTGCTGCGACATCCGTTCACGGGTGTGGCCTTGGCCATGCGTTTTGGCGTGCCCGATGAGATCTGTCACACGATCGCGGCTCACTCGAACGAGGGCAACCTGGGCAAGCGCACGACTGAGGCGTTTATCATCCACCACGCCGATTTTATGAGCTTTGAGCCTTTCAAACCTGAAACCCTGAGGTTCTAATCGCCGGACAACGCGCGGGCGGATGAACGAGTCATCCGCCCGCTTTTCGATCGTGGCTGAGTTGGACGTACGATGTTTCTACCCCAACTTTGTGCCACACTCGGGACAGAACTTGGCCCCTTCGGTTTTGGCGCCACAGGAAGGGCAGACGCCTGCGGGCGTCCTTTCGATCTTGGTCCCACATTCGGGGCAGAATTTGGCTCCGTGGGTTTCCTTCCCGCAATTGGGGCACGCATCGACGGCTGGCTGCACCATCGCCGTCCCGCATTCGGGGCAGAACTTGGTGCCCGCCGGGGCCACCGCGCCGCAGTTAGGGCAGCGGGCCACGTTGCTCGATGCCTTTTGAACGGCTTCCCGCGTTTGCTCCAGGACACCCCCCAGCCCAAAGGCGCTGGCGAGGCCTTTGATCACGGCCCCTGCCTGTTCGCCTTCTGCCTGCGCGATCTCGTCCTTTCGAGGACTGTCGTCCTGGCAGTACCCCGTTTGTTCATCCCAATCGGATAGGCAGCAGATGCGGAGGCAAGTGGGGCATTCACGGAAGCGATCCTTGACCTGTTGCCAGGCCTTTTCGAGTTGCGCGGGGGTGAGGCTGTAGGTGTAGCGGGGATCTTCCCCCACCACATTTTCGGCGATGGCGTCACCGACCAGCGGCACTTTGCGCAACAATCCTCCCAGGCTCTTGCGACCGATATCTTGGGTGATGGTCGCTCCAATCTCGGGTTGACTGCGATACTCGCGATCGCAATACTCGCAATAGAAGACGGCGTAGGGTCCAACACCGTCGTTTCTTACGTCATAATTCGGCATACGGCTTGGCTCCGACATGAGATCCCTCCCTGTGGTTGAGTTTGGATGGCATACAGACTCGGCCCTGTTGTCCACCTCTCGTTGATTCACAACATCCACACGGGCATTATAGCAGAAGCACGGCCAAAGTCAAGCTACTTCTTCCGGTGTATCCACGTGTCTGTTCTCACTGCCCCAAGACCTCATGGTCCTCCTGTCTCCCCGGCGCGACGAGCGCCCCAGGAGGGATGGGATGCCCAGGCCCGTTGGCCCGACACGGTTTGTTCCTGTGTTTGACACCCCGGTACCCCACGGGTATAATGCAACCGGTAACCCAAAAAGACGAGGGTCACGCGTTTGCCAGTGGTAGCGTCGGCAGCCCGGGCAGTCACAGCGAATCTCCACTTTCCACACCAGAGTTCATTCCGGCAGGAGCAGGTTCTTTGAGAGCAGGCGTCTTGAGCCATGAGTAGCGAGGAATCGACCGTTTCCAACGCACCCACTACGGTTGAGAAGCTGCGCGGTTTGCCTTGGGGTGTGGTCTGGAGCGTGGCCAATTCGGTCTTTGCCCAGTACACCTTTTTTGGTTCGATCTTTGTCCTGTTCCTCAACGAGCTAGGCCTCGATAAATCTCAGATCGGCAGCCTGCTCTCGCTGCTGCCCTTTTTTGGCATCCTTGCCGTCTTTATCGTCACCCCCGTGGCCCGGATGGGCTACAAGCGTGCCTTTCTCATTGGCTTTGGCGGGCGGGCGAGCACGGCCCTTCTCCTGCTTCTGGCCCCGATCATCCTGGTGCAGTTTGGCCAGGGGGCGGTCCTGTCCTTCATCGTCGTCACGCTGGTTATTTTTGGGATTTTCCGCTCTGTCGGATTCACGGCCTACTACCCCTGGCAACAGGAACAGATCCCCGATTCGGTGCGGGGCAAGTATACGGCCATCCGCAACGTATTGTCGAACCTTGTGGCTATGGGGGCCATGCTGGCGGGTGGCCTCCTGTTGGGACCCGACCCGGCTGTAAATCGGTTTCTGTTACTTATCTCCATCGGCGTCGCCTTTGGTGCGTTTTCCGTCGGGGCTGCTACCAAGATGCCGGGCGGTGGCCCCACCCGTGCCGATCCGGCAGACCAGAGCTCCTTTCGAGAGATGCTCGCGGCGGCCCGAGACCCAAATTTCGTCCGCTACCTGTTTGGTCTGGGGTTGGTGACGGCCGCCACCGGGCCGTTGACCTCGTTTGTCCCACTCTTTATGAAGGAACAGGTGGGGCTCAACTCCGATCAGGTGGTCTGGCTCGATACGGCCATTCTGTTGGGCGGGCTCGCTTCCAGCTATCTGTGGGGCTGGCTGGCCGACCGCTATGGCAGCAAACCGGTCATGACATCGGGTGCCTATCTGCTGCCGTTACTGCCCCTGGCTTGGTTGCTGATGCCCCAACAAGCGTCGTGGCGCCTCTACCTGGCCCTGGGGATCGCGGTATTTCAGGGCTTTATCAACACCGGCTGGACCATCGGCTCGGGTCGCCTTTTGTTCGTGCGCGTGGTGCCGGCAGACAAGAGCGGACCCTATATGGCGCTCTACTATGCCTGGGCAGGCATAGCCGGCGGATTGGGCCAGCTCCTTGGCGGCTGGCTGGTCGAAAACTCGTCTGGGCTCGGTGGACAGTGGTGGGTTTTTCGGCTGACTCCCTACACCCCTCTGTTTGTGGTGGGGATGATCATTCCCTTGATAGGCCTGTTCATGTTCCGCCATGTGAAGGCAGACGGCTCGGTGACCACAAGGCAATTCGCCGGGATGTTCCTGCGGGGCAATCCGGTCTTGGCCATGGAAAGCCTGGTCCGCTACTATCGCGCCCGCGACGAACGGGCGGCAGTGGCCATGACGGAACGGTTGGGAAGCACCGGCAGCCCCCTGACTGTGGAAGAGCTGATCGAGGCCCTTCACGATCCGCGGTTCTACGTACGCTTTGAGGCCATTGTGTCCATCGCTCGGCGAAACCCCGATCCTCGCCTGACCGATGCTCTGATCGGAATTCTTGAGGGCAATGACCCTGCGCTGAGCACGATTGCCGCCTGGGCCCTGGGGCGGATCGGCGATCAGCGTGCAGTGGAGGCGCTCCACCAGGGCCTCAATGGGCGCTATCGCTCGGTGCAGGCTCACTGCGCCCGCTCCCTGGGCAACCTCAACGATCAATCCATCCGGCCGACGTTGCTCGAGCGCCTCGCCCAGGAGGAGGACATTGGATTGCAGATGGCCTATGCCTCGGCCCTGGGTCGGCTGGGCGCCCAGGAGGCCATCGAACCTTTGTTGGGTCTCTTACGCCAGGCCACAAACCACGACGAGCGCGTGGAATATGCCCTGGCTCTGGCGCGACTGGTGGGTGACGAGCATGACTATATACAATTTCAGCGCCGGGTCGAATCGGAACCGGGCACCACGCTGTCGCAAGCCACCACGTCCCTCAAGGGCAAGCTGGCCAAAGTCCGCCACATGGACCCGGAACTGGAGACGGCCCTGGATTCCGCGGCCGACGTCCTGGCCCGAGAAGACCTGCCCGGGGGCATCGAACGGCTGTCGGTCGCCCTTCGGCTGCTGCCCAAGGAACTCCTCACGGATGCAGGGATCGCGGTGCTCCACGAGTGCGTACGCCAGATGGAACAAGGGGGCGCGGAGCGCCTGGAATATGGCGTCCTCGTGCTCCATGCCCTGGACTGCGAGATCGTGAGTTAGCACTGTCGCCAGGCGCGTCCAGAGCCGGACGGCTTACTCCCTTGCCTTGGCCGCTTTTGCTTCGCGAATCAAGCTGGCCGGCCCACTGAGGGGCAATCGCCGTTTTTGCAGGGCGCGGATGGCTGCCACGGTAGCCCGCAAAGGGACGAGCCTGGTGACATAGGGCACGTGGTTGTCTCGGGCCGCGGTGCGGATGCGGAATCCGACTGTGCGCTTGCCTGCCACCGGCAGGGCCAGGCCACGCCTAGCTGCATCGATGGGCAGTGGTGGCTCGGGCGCCTGGTGCCCTGCCACCCCCGTGGAAGGGGTGTTGACAATCAGGCTCACATTCCCCTGGTTGATCAAGTCTACCACGTCGGGACGCCCCTCGCCCACCCGCAGCACCGTCTGGGCCGGAATCCCCATGGCCTGAAGGACCCGCGCCGTGCCTTTGGTGGCTACGATCTCAAACCCCAGGTCACAGAGCTGAGAGATCAACGCCGTCCCTTCCCGCTTGTCGGGATCGGCCAGACTTGCCAGCACCAATCCCTTCACGGGCAAGGGATTTCCCGTCGCGATCTGGGCTTTGGCAAAGGCCTCGGGAAAGCTTTGCCCAAAACTCATGACTTCACCTGTGGAACGCATCTCGGGGCCCAGTAGCAGGTCCGAGCCAGGGAAGCGGCCAAAGGGAAGCACCACCTCTTTGACCGAAGAGAACACGGGCCAGGGGGTGGGTACCAGGTGATCGCGGTGCAGGATTTCGTCCAGGTTGCCGCCGGGCTCCACCCCTGGGCGTACAGGGAAGGGCCAATAGGGCGCCAACAGCTCTAGAAGCGAGCGCCCGACGAGGATCTTGGCTGCCAATTTGGCCAGCGGGATGCCCAGGGCCTTGCTGACAAAGGGCACTGTGCGCGATGCCCGGGGATTGGCCTCCAGGATAAACAGCTCGCTTCCCCGGATGGCCATCTGGATGTTGACCAATCCGACGGCCCCCATCGCCCTCACCAGGCTCGAGGCAGCTTGCTCGATGCGCTCGACCATATCCTCGGAGAGGCTCACGGGCGGCAGGACGCAGGCCGAATCACCCGAGTGGACGCCCGCTTCTTCGATCTGCTCCATTAACCCCGCCACCCACACGTCTTGTCCGTCGGTGAGAACGTCAACGTCGATTTCGAGGGCGTTTTCGAGGAATCGGTCGATGAGCACCGGATACCCCGGCGAGATGCGCGCGGCCTCGGCCGCGTAATGGCGCAATTCTTGGGGGCCATCGACGATCTCCATGGCCCGCCCGCCCAGCACAAAGCTGGGCCGGACGAGCACAGGGTAGCCCAGGCCGTCGGCAACCTGCAAGGCCTCGTCCACCGAGGTCGCCGTGCCATAGGGCGGGCTGTGCAGCCCAAGCCGGGCAAGGAGGGCGCCGAACTGCTTGCGATCTTCGGCCAGTTCGATGGCGTCAAGTCCGGTGCCCAGAATCGCCACCCCCTCGTTGACGAGTGTGCGGGCCAGTCGCAGGGGGGTCTGCCCTCCGAACCCAACCACGATGCCCATAGGCTTTTCGTTTTCGAGGATAGCCAGGACGTCTTCGTTGGTCAGCGGCTCAAAATAGAGGCGATCGGCAGTGTCATAGTCGGTGGAAACCGTCTCGGGGTTCGAGTTGACCATGATTACTTCATAGCCCTCTTCTTCCAGGGCCCAGACGGCATGGACATTGGCATAGTCAAACTCGATGCCCTGCCCAATGCGGTTGGGGCCCGAGCCGAGAATGACAATCTTGGGCCGGTCGGTGGGGGTAGCTTCGTTGGCGCTGCCGGCATAGGTCGAATAAAAATAGGGGGTCGCGGCCTCAAACTCGGCGGCGCAGGTATCCACTTGCCCAAAGACCGGGACCACGCCGAGGGCCTTGCGCCGTAGCCGGATCTCGTTTTCCGACCGAGTCCAGATTTCGCCCAGCTCCAGGTCGGAAAAACCCCAGGCCTTGGCCTGCTGAAGGGTATCCCTGTCGACTTGGTCCCAGGGGCAGCGCCGAAGCTGACCCTCAAACTGAATGAACTCGGACAGCTCGCTCAGAAACCAAGGGTCGATGGCCGTGACTGCGTGCAAGTCGGCCACGGTCCATCCCTGGCGCAGGGCAGCGTGGACGTAGGCCAGTCGCTCGGGTGTGGGATTGGACAGGTACTCGAGGAGATGGGCAAAGTCCAGAGCCGGGGTCGCATCCAACTCCAGGGAACGGAGGGCTTTGCCAAAGGCCTCTTTGAAGGTGCGGCCAATGGTCATGACTTCTCCCACCGACTTCATGTGGGTGGACAAGCGAGGATCGGCGCCCGGGAACTTTTCCAGTTGAAAGCGGGGCAGCTTGACCACCACATAATCCAGGGTTGGCTCAAAGGCGGCCGTGGTGCGGCGGGTGATGTCGTTGGGGATCTCGTCGAGCCGGTACCCCACCGCCAAAAGAGCGGCTACTTTGGCGATGGGGTAGCCGGTGGCTTTGGACGCCAGGGCCGAGGACCGAGAGACGCGGGGGTTCATCTCGATCACCATCATCTGCCCGGTCGAGGGCTCGACGGCAAATTGAATGTTGGAGCCTCCCGTATCCACGCCGATGGCGCGCAACACGGCAATGGCGGCATCGCGCATGCGCTGATAGGCCTTGTCGGTCAGGGTCTGAGAAGGGGCCACGGTGATCGAATCGCCGGTGTGAATGCCCATCGGGTCCATATTTTCTATGGAGCAGACGACGATTGCATTGCTGGCGCAGTCGCGCATCACCTCCAGTTCATATTCTTTCCATCCAATGACCGATTCCTCAAGGAGGACCGTATGCGTGGGGCTTTCGATGAGACCCTGGGCCACGATCTGTGTCAGCTCGTCGGCATTGTAGGCGATGCCGCCGCCCGAGCCGCCGAGGGTGAAACTGGGGCGGGCGATGAGGGGGTATCCAAGTTCCTGAGCGGTTATCAGGGCGTCGTGCAGGTTGCCGATCTGTCGGCTGCGTGGCACTTCCAAGCCGATACCGAGCATGGTCTGTTTAAAGAGATCGCGATCCTCGGCCTTTTTGATGGCTTCCAGCGATGCGCCGATCAGCTCTACGCCGTACTGCTCCAGGATGCCGCCTTCGGCCAGCTCTACGGTGAGGTTGAGGGCCGTCTGCCCGCCCAATGTGGGCAAGAGGGCGTCCGGGCGCTCGCAGGCGATGATTTGCTCCAGGAATTCGGTGGTCAGCGGCTCGATGTAAACGGCGTCGGAAAACTCGGGATCGGTCATGATCGTCGCCGAGTTCGAGTTCACCACGATGAGCCGGTAGCCGGCTTTTTTCAGCGCCTTGAGCGCTTGGGTGCCCGAGTAGTCAAATTCGGCCGCCTGGCCGATGACGATGGGCCCCGAGCCGATGATCAAGATGCTTTGAATGTCGGTGCGTTTAGGCATGTTGTTGCTCCATCAGCGTGATGAACTCCTGGAAAAAGGATTGGGCGTCGTGGGGGCCGGGGGATGCTTCGGGATGGTATTGCACCGAAAAGGCAGGCCAGTCGCAGAGCCTGAGGCCCTCCAGCGTACCATCGTTCAGCGACAGGTGGGTAATCTCCACGGGCCCGAATCCTGCCGGACTGGAACCAGGCAACGCCCCCTTGGGCAGGAGTTCGGCCATCGTGACCCGGGTGTCGGTCGGGTGCTTTTTGGGGGCCAAGATCTCGGGGCGAACAGGGTGGAAGGCGTCATCCAGCGGCTGCCAGGGGATGCCAAAACTGGTGGGGTCGAGGGCGAACCCGTGGTTGTGGGTGGTAATCAACACGCGACCGCTGCTCAGGTCTTTGACCGGGTGGTTGGCGCCCCGATGGCCAAACCGCATCTTGTAGGTTCGGCCGCCAATCGCCAGGCCCAAGAGCTGGTGCCCGAGGCAGATCCCAGCCAGGGGGATGCGCTTTTCCAGCAGGCCACGGATCAGGCGGATGGTGGGTTCGAGCGCGGCGGGATCGCCGGGACCGTTGGAGATGAGAACGCCATCGGGCTGCATCGCAGCTACCTGCTTCGCATCGGCGTCGTGGGCGACGGTCTGAACGTCGCAGCCGTGGGCGACCAGATCCCGGATGATGCCCTCTTTTCTTCCGGCATCCACAACCACTACCTGAAAGGGTCGCCGAGCGGGGGGAGGTACGGAACGGACCTGCTTCCCTACCTCATCGACCAGGTTACGACCGAGCATGGAAGGGCTCTGGCGGACGCGGGCCACCAGACTTTCGGGCACCAGGTCGTGGGTGGAGATGGCCCCGCGCAAGGCGCCCTGGGTGCGAATGTGGTGGGTGAGGGTGCGAGTGTCGATCCCTTCCAGGGCGACCACGCCGGCTGCCTCGAGATAATCGGGCAAGGACCCTGGCTCCGCTGTAGAGAGATGCCTGCGCACCATCCGATGGACCACAAAGCCCGCTACCTGGATCTGTTCTGACTCTACAGCTTTGGCGGTGACGCCATAGATGCCGATTTCTGGATAGGTCATTACCACGATTTGACCTCGATAGGATGGATCGGTCAGCACTTCCTGGTAACCGGTCATCCCGGTGTTAAAGATCAACTCGCCAAAGGTCTCTCCATATGAGCCTACGCTCGTGCCCCAGAAGCAGGTTCCGTCTTCCAGGGCGAGGAGTGCGACTTGGCCGGCGTCCGGTGATCGATCCCTCTTTTCTTCCATAATCTCCCGTCCCAAAGATTAGAATAACCGAGATCCAACCTTCCCCACGCCCTTTCGACAATCGACTTGGCCTCGTTGGACCCAGTCGGTGGAGCCGGTCGTGGGCGCTAAAAAGCGCGACGCACCTTCTCATCGCGCAAAAAAGAGCCAGCCCCCATCTGGAGACTGGCTCTGGGAATTCGGTACCAACGCCCCAGGCGGCCTATCCAGACAGATGGTCTGGCTCGAGGTTAGGGCATCGGCTCTTGGAATCCAGCTTGAAACTCATCCGCAAATTACTCGTCCTTCAATCGTATCGTCGAAACCGGCAGGAGCTTACCACAGAAAACGCCATCTGTCAAAATCCCCAAGCCGGTTTTGCCAGCTCGCTCCAGGTCAGATGCCTTTCAGATCAGATTTCCTAAAGATCGTAGCGGTCGAGTGCTTCCTCCAGAATCATGCCGATCAGCTCGGCGTGATGGATGCCTGCTGCCTCCGCTTCGATAACTAGGTCGCTGATTCCGGGCGATAGCCCAGGCAGGGGGTTGATCTCTAGGATGTAGGGGCGATCTCCGTCCGAAGCATCGAGCCGAAAGTCCACCCGGGCCACATCCAGACAGCCGGTCACACGGAACACGGCGGCAGCCAGCCAATTTAGATCCTCTACTTGCTCAGGCTCGAGATTGGCGGGGCAGATGTAGGGTATCTTGTCTGCCAGGTCGACCTTGACCCGGTGGGTGTAGATGCCTGCCTCCTCCTGCTCCCATTCGCCGAGGGCGATCTCCAGCGGCGGCAAAAAGTAGAGTCCACGGACGATACGCGGCGCATCCTCATCCTCGGGCAGCCGGCGGGCCACCGGTCCCACCAGGTTGCCGACCATCCCCACCGTCACGTCGCGCCCATCGATAAAGCGTTCGACCAACACAGGTTCCTGATACTTTTCCAGAAGGTGGGTCACCTGCGCCCGAAGCTCTGTTTCATGATGAAGGATCGATTGGGGCGTAATTCCCATCCCCGTCCCCTGGCGGCTCGGTTTGGCAAACAGGGGGAAAACCAGGTCGTCGCTCAGGGGTTCGTTGGCGCGTTCGAAAACCTGGAAGGCGGGCGTGGGCAGGTCGTGATAGGTGAGGACCCGCTTGGTCATCGGTTTGTCCAACGTCAAGGCCAGCGTCAACACCTTGGAACCGGTGTAGGGGATGCGCAGCATCTCCAGAATGGCCGGTACCTGCGCCTCTCGGCCATCGCCAAAATGCCCCTCGCAGATGTTGAAGCAGATATCGGGGCGCTTCTCTCGCAGACGATCGTAGAGGGTTACGTCCCCTTCCAAAAAGAAGGCATCGTGTCCCGCTTGGTGCAGGGCATCTACGATACTCTCCACCGTGTGCTCTGAATCCAGATCCGCCCAATAGTCCGGCGGCATGCCCGGTTCCATGGGCGCGTTCTTTTTGAGATTGGCCAACACGGCCACCCGCAACCTCTTCATTTATTCCTCCTCCACGGATCCCGTGAGCTGTGATTTGATCGGACGCCAGTGAATGCGGGTGAGCCGCTGGTGGCTCGCCTCGAACCCTTCAGGGGCGATGATTCTGCGCTCGCCCGATAGCAGCGCGGCGACCCCTTCCTGTCCATCCTCGTCCTTCCGCGCCTGACAGGCCGGGCAGCGTGAAGGATCGTGGGGCTTGTAATCGTCGGGTTCTGTGTAGGCGGTGATCATCCCTTCAAAGTTTCGCACCACCATCCGTTTGTCCGACTGGCTGATCAGGTACTGGGGCATCACAGGCACCTTGCCCCCGCCCCCCGGCGCATCGATCACAAAAGTGGGAACCGCAAAGCCGGAAGTATGCCCGCGCAAGGCCTCAATAATCTCGATGCCGGTGGAAGCCGATGTGCGAAAGTGCCCGGCCCCGGCGACCAGATCGCACTGGTAGAGGTAGTAGGGACGGACGCGCGCCTTGACCAGGGCATGGACCAGGTCCATCATCACATGAGGGCAGTCGTTTACTCCTGCCAACAGAACCGATTGACAGCCCAGGGGAATTCCGGCATCGGCCAATAGGGCACAAGCGCGCACTGTTTCGGGGGTCATCTCGCGAGCGTGATTGACGTGGACGTTCATCCACAACGGATGGAACCGCTGCAGCATCGAAACAAGCTCTGCGTCGATCCGTTGCGGCAAGAAAACCGGCACGCGGGTGCCGATGCGGATCACCTCGACGTGGGGGATGGCCCGCAAGCGAGAAAGAAGATACTCCAAGGTCTTGGGGGGCAGCATCAGGGGATCGCCGCCCGAAAGCAGTACGTCACGAACCTGCGGGTTGCCGGCGATGTAGAGAAGCTGCGCCTCGTGATTCTCACGGCTGAACTGAGCCGCGGCATGACCCACAATGCGGCTGCGTGTGCAATAACGGCAGTAGCTGGCGCACTGGGTGGTGACGAGCATGAGTACGCGGTCTGGATAGCGATGCACCAGGCCTGGCACGGGGGAATGGGCATCTTCGCTGAGGGAGTCGACCATCATGGATTCAAAGCCCGCCAGTTCGCGACCCGTTGGTACCACCTGGCGCCGAATGGGACAATCGGGATCGTCGGGATCGATCAAGGAGGCAAAGTGGGGGGTAATATCGAGGCGAAAGCGGTGAGATGCTCCCACCCCTTCCAACTCTTCCGCCGTCAGGCGGATCACCTGGCCAAGTTCTTGGACGGTGTTCAGGCGATGGCTCAGTTGCCAGCGCCAGTCGTGCCACTTGACATCGGGCACGTCGGCCCAAATCGCGGGTCTGGGAGTCGAGCCTGTGGCCGGACTCCCAGGAGGTTCCGGTTCTTGCGAAACCTGGTCTGTGGACATTTCTTTTTTGTGCACCTTTCTGTATCGTATGGGCATTGCCACCCGGGATCTCGCCCAGGCACAGCCGGTGGTGGTCCACCGGAAGCGGCGGCATTGTAGCACCATCAAAGTCAAATGACAAATGCACGAGGCAGCAAGATTGCAGCCTGTCGAGCCGAGGCCTACACCTGGCACCTTGTGCCCCACGTCCCGTGTGCCCTCGACGGCTGGGCCAACACCTGCCAGGCGCCGCGAGTCGCGCATCGCTAACAGGCGCGGATAAATTTGACACCCGATCATTAACGTGGTAAAATAGCCTGGCAGGATGAAGTAAGAATCTGGTTCGAGCATGATAAAGATGGGCGCCCAGGCTTACGAGTCTGGGCGCGTTTTGCATCAACGAGCCGGTCTGCTTTATTCTAGCAATATTTTAAGAGGTAGATATATGTCCGAACGAGAGTCTGGCACGGTCAAATGGTTCAATGGAGCCAAGGGCTATGGATTCATCGAGCGCGAGCAGGGCGGCGACGTCTTTGTTCACTATTCGGCGATCCAAGGCGAGGGGTTCCGCAATCTGGAGGAAGGGCAGCGCGTCGAATTCAGCGTCGAACAAGACACCAAAGGTTTGCGCGCAAAGGAAGTGGCCGTTATCGGCTGGTAGGAGATAGTAGATGACCACCAAGGTTTACGTCGGCAATCTGAACTATCAAACTCGAGAAGACACACTCCGAACCCTTTTCGAAGAGTTTGGTGAGGTGGTATCCGCCCAAGTGATCTTTGACCGCGCAACGGGCCGGTCTAAAGGCTTTGGTTTTGTCGAGATGGAGAGCGAAGAATCTGCACAGGAAGCTATTTCTGCCCTCAACGGCAAAATGGTCGAGAGTCGGGAAATCAAAGTCGACAAGGCGAATCCACGGGCCGACACCGATCGGCGCGGCGGCGGCGACCGTTGGCGCAACGAAGAACGTCGACCACGCTGGTAACAAACACTGCCTAATCACGAGAGCAGGGGCCACATTGCAGAACCGACGAAAAACCTGCTGAGATAGTATCACCCCGCGGGCCGGATTCGCTCCGGTCCGCGCTTTTTATTCCCCCGAATCCTCTGCACCCTGGCGTGATCGCCGTCGTGTGGGGCTTGTGTCCTACCCAGGCCCGTGCTATAATGTCTCCGGTTCGATGGGGCGGCGTTGGATAACCACGACGCCCGGTTCACTTTTAGAATCCATTCCACCACCCAGGAGGAACCCGTGAAAATCACCACGATGCGTGATGCCATAGCGCGACACGTCCGGGATGGCGATGCTCTGGCCATCGAGGGCTTTACGGCCTTTATCTGCTTTGCCGCGGCCCACGAGATCATCCGTCAGGGCAGGCGCGACCTCACTCTGTGTCGCATGACGCCCGATCTCATTTACGATCAGATGATCGCCGCCGGCTGCGCGCGCAAGCTGGTCTTTAGCTACCTGGGTAACCCGGGGGTGGGATCGCTGTATTGCATCCGCCGGGCCGTGGAAAAGAGCATCCCGCGCCCCCTGAATCTGGAAGAGTATTCACACTTTGGCATGGTCGGCCGCTACATGGCCGGTGCTGCCCGATTGCCTTTCTTTCCCCTGCGCAGCTATCTGGGCGCCGACCAGCCCCAGGCAAATCCCCGCATCCAGTTTGTGGAGAGCCCCTATGGCGAGGGGTCCATTGCCGTCGTCCCACCGCTCAACCCCGACGTGGCGATCATCCATGCCCAACGAGCCGACGCCGATGGCAACACCCAGCTCTGGGGCCTCTTGGGGGTGCAGAAGGAAGCGGCCTTTGCCAGCGAGCGGGTGATCGTCGTCGTCGAGGAAATTGTGGACAGCGAGATCATCCGCAGCGACCCCAACCGCACTGTGATTCCGGGCCTGCTGGTCCAAAGCGTGGTCCACGAGCCCTACGCCGCCTACCCGTCTTACGCCCAGGGCTACTATGACCGCGATAATCTGTTCTATCTCGAATGGGATCGGATCTCGCAGGACGAGGCAGCCACCCAGGCATGGCTCGAAGAGTGGGTGTTCGGGGTAGAGGACCGGGCCGGGTATCTGGCCAAGTTGCAGGCTCAGGAGCCGGACATCTGGCAACGATTGGCGCCGGGTCAAGCCCTTTCTCAGCCGGTCAATTATGGGATCTATCAGTGAGGAGGCCACTATGACAACCTATACCCCTTCTGAAATGATGATCGTGGCTTCGGCCCGCGCGCTGGCAAGGCAGCGTGTGGTCTTTGTGGGTGTGGGGCTGCCCAACATTGCCTGCAACTTGGCGCGGCGCACGGTGGCCCCCGAGCTGGAGCTGGTCTATGAATCGGGCGTGTTCGGCGCCCGGCCCGCCCGGCTGCCCCTGTCCATCGGCGATCCGACCCTGGTGAGCGGAGCTACGCTGGTCTGCCCCATGGCTGACCTGTTCATGAATTACCTGCAAGGGGGCCGCATCGACGTGGCCTTTTTGGGGGGCGCACAGATCGATCGTTTCGGCAATATCAACACGACCGTCATCGGCGACTATGCCCGGCCCAAGGTGCGGCTGCCGGGAAGTGGGGGCGCGTGCGAGATTGCCATCCACGCCAAAGAGATATTCATGATTATGCGCCTCAAACGCCGGGCCTTTGTCGAAAAGCTGGATTTTGTCACCAGCGCCGGCCACCTGAGCGGCACGCCGGGGGAGCGAAAGGCCTTGGGTATCCCGGGCTCGGGTCCCCAATTGGTGGTCACCGACAAGGCGATTTTCCGCTTTGCCGACGACACCGGCGAGATGTTCCTTTCTTCCATCCATCCCGGGGTCACGGTCGATGAGGTGCGGGCCGAGGTCAGTTGGCCGCTGACCGTTGCTGGAGACTTGATGGAAACCGAGCCTCCGACGGCCGAGGAATTGCGCCTGATACGCGAAGAATTGGACCCTGCGGGCGTGTACTGCAAATAGAATCGAGGGGAATGCCATGCGCCAAGTAGTGATTGTCTCTGCCGTCCGCACACCCATCGGCAACTTTGGCGGTGGATTGCGTGAAGTCTCGGCCGCTGCGCTGGGCCAAGTGGTGGCCCAAGAGGCCATGCGCCGGGCCGGTGTGGAGCCCAGTCAGATCGACGAGGTGGTGTTTGGTTGCGCCCGCCAGGCAGGCATCGGCCCCAACGTCGCGCGGCAGATCGGCTGGCGCAGCGGAGTGCCTCAGGACAGGCCGGGCTTTACGGTCAACAAGGCGTGTGGTTCGGGCCTGAAGGCGATCACCTTGGCGGCCCAGTCGATCCTGTCGGGTGAGAATGACATTGTGTTGGCCGGTGGCGTCGAGCAGATGTCGCAGATCCCCTACCTGTTGACCCAGGCACGCTGGGGGTACCGTCTCGGCAACAGTGAGGTTGTCGACGCCAACTATCGGGATGGCTACGATTGCCCTTTGTGCGATATGGTCATGGGCGAGACCGTCGATCGGCTGGCCGAGGAGTATGGTATCTCCCGCGAGGCGCAAGATGTCTTTGCCGCCGAGAGCCATCAGAAAGCGACGGCGGCGTGGGAGTCGGGCGCCTTTGACGCCGAGGTCGTGCCGGTTGAGGTGCCGGGCCGCAAGGGTGCGGTCACGGTGGTGGAGCGCGACGAGCGACCGCGCGCCGATTCCACCGCTGAGAAACTTGCCTCCTTAAAGACCGTCTTTCGCCCAGAGGGGGAAGGCGGCACGATCACGGCGGCCAATGCCAGCGGCATTACCGACGGCGCTGCTGCTGTAATCGTCATGGACGCCGATCGGGCCCAGGCCCTGGGGTTGGAACCTATGGCTTTGATCGTGAGCTTTGCCAGCGCGGGCGTTCATCCGGCCCGCATGGGACTGGCGCCTGTGCCGGCGACGCAAAAGGCCCTAGCCAAGACCGGCCTGACGCTGGACGACCTGGACCTGATTGAGCTGAACGAAGCCTTTGCCGCCCAGGCCTTGGTGGTGGAAAAGGAACTCCCGTGGGATCCCTCGCGGCGCAATGTCCACGGCGGCGCTGTGGCGTTGGGCCATCCCACCGGCTGCAGCGGCGCCCGAATCGTGGTGACCCTGCTCCATGCCATGCAACGCCGCCAGGCCTCGTTGGGATTGGCCACGCTGTGCATCAGCGGCGGATTGGGAATGTCGCTGCTTGTCCGGCGACCATAGATCTGCCGCGTTGCCATCGTTGAGCAAGTCTGGGATCCTGCCCGCTGCATTCACCACACAATGAATTTTGCCTGGGTGCAGTTTGCTGTTTTGGCATTAGTTGTGATATAATACACAAAGCTAGAAGTAATCCTCTCCTTCACTCTGTTGGGGTTCAGCCAGTTGCTAGGTGGATAGTGGGTGCTCGAGCGGGGACGGGCTCAGGGGTCCCAGGAGAGTCAAAATGGCAGAGCAGGTACAGCGCAGCGGACGTTCGAAAAAATGGATTCTCCCAGTAGGTATTGTCGCGGTGATCCTTCTGTTTGCGGCAGGGGCAGCCCTCTGGAAATTCCATGAAGAGCCTCGGTTTTGCAGCACCTTTTGTCATATCATGGAACCGTACGTGGCATCGTGGAACGGACCCGATTCGATGGCCCACGCCCACGGGCAGGCGGGCGTCACCTGTTTGCACTGCCACGAGCCCACAATCCCGGAGCAGATCCAAGAACTCACCATCTATGTGTTGGGTGATTATCAGATTCCGTTAAGCGAACGGGGGTTCGAGGTGGACTGGTGTGTGCGATGTCACGAGCACGATAGCTACCAATCCATTGCCACCAGGACCCAGGACTATGCCGTCGGGGGCGTTGTGGTCAACCCCCATGGGCGGACGGTGGATTTTGATAACCTGTTGGATCCTCACGCCACAGGCCAGGGCCAGATCGAATGCCAGGAGTGCCACAAAGCCCACCGCGAATCGCCGGGCATCGAGTATTGCTACGGGTGCCATCACTGTGGGCAGTTTACCGGTTGCGAAGAATGTCATCAGCAGGCGACCTTGAGCGCCGTGGGTGAGTAATCGGTTGGAAACCAGGGGGCGCACCAGACCGCCAGAAGGCGCGATCTTTCAGGATAGAGGAAACGTGGCCGCTAGCTTTTGGGCAACGAATACCAACGCCCAAGGGTCGAGCGAGTTCTTTCGGAGGATGCCCTGGGAATAAACCCCCAGGCTTTCTCGTTTTGTGAGGGTTTATGGAACACGATTTTCGTGAACGGCTGTTGGCTGGCGAGCAACTGGTGGGGCCGATCGTGTCGTTGCCGACCCCAGAGGTTGCCGAGATCCTGGCCGGCCTTGGCTTTGACTGGCTCTTTGTCGATGCCGAGCATGGACCGTTGGATTTTAGCCAGGTGCAAGCCTTGCTGCAGGCAGCCTGCCCAGCTTGCCCTTGTCTTGTCCGTGTGCCGGCGGGTGAACAGGTGTGGATTGCCAAAGCCTTGGATGTCGGAGCGTCTGGGGTAATCGTGCCCCAGATTCAAACGGCAGAGCAAGCGGAGGCCGTGGTCCGTCTGTGCAAATACCCGCCGCAGGGCCAAAGGGGAGTCGGCGTGGCTCGGGCGCAGGGGTATGGCAGCCGGTTGGTCGATTATCTAGCGACGGCCAATGAGTCGATTGCTGTCATTGTGCAGGCCGAGAGCGTCGACGCGGTCCGCAATATGGCGGCGATCGCCCAGGTGTCTGGAATCGATGCGGTGTTTGTCGGCGCCTACGATCTGTCAGCCAGCCTGGGTAAGCCTGGTCAGGTGGGCGATCCTGAGGTGCAAGATGCCATCAGGAGGATAACGGATATCTGTTTGGCCGCAAACGTCAAACTCGGCGCTTTTGGCATCGATGCTGCGGCCGTCCAACCCTTTCTCGACAATGGGTACACACTGATCGCCGTGGGCATTGATGTAGTGTTCCTGGCTGATGGGGCCCGGTCGGTGCTGTCTGTCTTGGGTCGCTGATGTCTCTGGTGCAAGGCGC
Source organism: uncultured Anaerolineaceae bacterium (assembly GCA_964575225.1). Taxonomy (GTDB): domain Bacteria; phylum Chloroflexota; class Anaerolineae; order JAAYZQ01; family JAAYZQ01; genus CAZNQW01. The sequence continues at coordinate 49,998 of CAZNQW010000002.1, forward strand.
CCGGCCTTTGTGTGCGGAAATGGGGTTTTTGACGAAAGAGGGAAATCACGATACAATAATCCAGGATGCTCTTGGGACAGCGATGCTCCAACTATAACCGGAATGGTGTCGTCATGAACGCACAGCCAGGACCGAATGAATCCGCATTCGGGCAGGGGGGAGGTTGCCTGCTCAGGTCCGCGCTGTGCGTTTTGCGTTTCGGGAGAATGTCCAAATTCACTGTACGGAGAGGAGGCCTAGATGTCAAAGGAACTGGTCAATGCGATTGCCGACATGAGGGAGGAAGATGCCCTTGCGTTGGCGCAAGAAGCGATGGAAGGCGGCATGGATCCTGTCGGGATTCTGGCCGCAGCCCGCGAAGCGATGGACATCGTGGGCAAACGTTTCGAGACCGGCGAGTATTTTTTGCCGGAACTGATCATGGCTGGCGAGATGCTCAAGCAGATCACCGCGTTGGTCAAACCGGAACTGGCCAAAATGCCACAGGTCGAGCGCAAAGGCAAGGTCTTGATTGGCAGTGTAGCCGGCGACATTCACGACATTGGCAAAAACATCGTCACTTTTATGCTCGATGTGAACGGCTTTGACGTGTTGGACCTGGGCGTGGATGTGTCGGTGGCCAAGTTTGTGGACGCCATCCGCGAGTTCAACCCCCAGGTGGTGGGGCTCAGTGGCTTTTTGACCCTGGCCTTTGATTCCATGAAGGATACGGTTCAAGCCATCGAGGAGGCGGGCCTGCGCGATCGGGTCAAGATCATGATCGGTGGAGGCCAGATCACGGACAAAATCTGTGCGTATGCCGGAGCCGACGCCTATGGGGACGATGCCATGGAGGCGGTCTCTCTGGCCCAGCAATGGATAGGAGGGTAGCGACATGGAAAAGGATTGGAAAACCATGACCGCCGAAGAGCGGCTGGCGCAGCGGCTGGACGGCTATGTGAACACACCGGGCTTTGAGTTTGCCAGCCCAGAGGCTGAAGCCCTCTACCGGGAACGAGCCACGATCATTCGCGATGCTTTTGAGCTAAAGGTACCGGCTCGCGTGCCTGTGTTTCCCTCGGAGGGTTTCTTCCCGACCCTGAATGCGGGCATGTCGATGAAGGATATGATGTACGACTATGACGGCGTCGCCAAGGCCCTCTTGGCGTACATCAACGAGTATCAGCCCGATGCTTGGTTCGGGGCGCTGGCCCTTGTGCCGGGACGTTGCTTTGACATCCTGGATTACAAGGTGTACGATTGGCCGGGCCGGAATCTGGCCGATCATCTGGTGTACCAGATGAAAGAGGACGAGTATGTGAAGGCCAGCGAATATGGTGCGCTGGCAGCCGATCCCAGCGGCTTTTTCCTGCGAACCTATCTGCCCCGGGTGTTTGGCGCCTTGGAGCCGCTGGCCAAGATGCCCCTCTTGCCCTCTATTCAGGAAATGCCCATGACGCCGACGGCCCTGATCCCTTTTGGCATGCCCGATGTTCAGGAGGCTCTCAAGCGCCTGATGGAAGCGGGCAATGAGGCCGTCCGCTGGATCCAGGTGATGGGCGGGCTGGGTGCTCAGGTGCGGGCACTGGGTTGCACCGATTGGGCAGGGGGAGCCGCCAAGGCGCCCTTTGACGCCATCGGCGACACCTTGCGGGGCACCTCGGGCATGATGATGGACATGTATCGCAATGCCGACGCGCTGATCGAGGCCTGCGACCGCTTTGTACCGCTCATGGTCGAGATGGCTGTAGGCGCTGCCAATCAGACGGGCGTACCTCTCATCTTTATGCCGCTGCACAAGGGAGCTGATGGGTTCATGTCGAACCGCCAGTTCGAAAAGTTCTATTGGCCGTCCCTGAAAAAGGTCATGCTGGGGATTGCCGAAGAAGGGTGTATCCCCGTCATGTTTGCCGAGGGGGGCTACAACCAGCGCCTCGAAATCATTGCCGATTTCCCCAAGGGCAAGTGCATCTGGTGGTTCGACCAGACCGATATGAAGCGGGCCAAGGAGGTTCTGGGCGACGTGGCTTGTATTGCCGGGAACGTTTCCACGGCATTGATGACGGCCGGCACGCCCGACGAGGTAAAGGCTTACTGTAAAGAGTTGATCGAGACTGCGGGCAAAGACGGCGCCTTTATCCTGACCAACGGCTGCGGCATCGATCACGCCAAGCCTGCCAACGTCAAAGCCATGATGGAGGCCGGTCTGGAATACGGCAAGTATCGTTAGGTGGAGGATCCGACCCCTGGCAGGTCTCTGACCTGCCAGGGCCATTTCACAAGGGGGAGGACGTTGCACATGTCGCAGGAATTGATCGCAGCATTCGTCGAGATACGCGAAGAGGATGTGCGCAGGATTACAGCCGAGCTGCTGGAATCGGGCACAGATCCAATGGCTGTCCTGGAGGCCGGCAGGGAAGCCCTCGAGATCATCGGCCAACGCTTTGAAGCTGGGCAGGCCTTTGTGCCCGAGCTGATCATGGCTGGCGAGATCATGGGCGAGATCACCGCTCTGGCCAAGCCCAAGTTGGAGCAGACGGCCTCGGCCGAGACGCTGGGAAGGGTTCTGGTAGGCACGGTGGAGGGCGATATTCACGACATTGGCAAAGATGTGGTCGTGTTTATGCTTGAGGCCAATGGATTTGACGTAGTGGACCTGGGGGTGGACGTCACACCTCAGACCTTTGTGGAAAAGGTCAAAGAGGTCAAGCCGGATGCGGTGGCTTTGAGCGGCCTGCTGACGCTGGCCTACCAGTCGATGAAGGAAACTGTGGACGCCATCAAGGAGGCCGGGCTACGAGATCAGGTCAAGATCATGATCGGCGGTGCTCCGGTGGATGATCACGTACGTGTGTTCTCGGGCGCTGATGCCTGGGGCAAGGACGCGATGGAGGCGGTTGCCTTTGCCAAGCAGTGGACAGGAGGACAGAAATGACGACCCAGACATCTCCCGATTTTGATTTGAGGACCAAGCGGATCAACGATGCCATTGCATTGCGCAAGCCCGATCAGGTCCCTCTGTTTCCTTCGTTTCACCTGTTCCCTGCTCGGTACGTGGGCATGACCTACGAGGAGGCCTTTTACGATCTGGAGCGCTGGTTGGCAGCCAACGAAAAGACTGTCCTTGACTACGATCCCGATCTGTATTTTCAGCCCAGTGGCCCCATTTCCACGGCGGGCGCCGCGCATGAGGCGCTGGACAGCAAGCAGATCAAGTGGCCGGGCCACGGTGTTGCGGCCACTCGGTCCTTCCAGTTCATCGAGGGTGAGTATATGAAGGCGGAGGAGTATGACGAGTTCCTCGCCGATCCCTCCGATTGGACCCTCCGCAAGTACCTGCCGCGCATCTATGGCAATCTGCAAGGATTGGGCATGCTGCCCACCGTCCGGTCTTTGCTGGCCGGCTATGCAGGCGCCGGGATCGTGGGCATCCTTGCCCTGCCTCCGGTGGCTGCCTCCTTGAATGCCTTGAACCAGGCGGCCCAGATTTCGATGCAGTGGAGTATCGGCTACGCCCAGTTCGAGCAAAAGATGAACGCGATGGGCTATCCTGCCTACGCGGCAGCGGTGGCGCTGGCGCCCTATGACCTGATCTCCGATATGTTGCGGGGTATGCGGGGCACCATGAAGGACATGTACCGCTGCCCCGAAAAGTTGGTGGCAGCCATGGAATTGCTCCTGCCCGATCAGATCGGGGGCGCCATTCACCAGTGTCAAATGAGCGGCAACCCGCGCATCTTTATCCCGTTGCATCGCGGCGCCGATGGGTTCATGTCGGCGGAGCAGTTCGAGCGCTTTTACTGGCCCACGCTCAAAGCATTGTTCCTGGGTCTCATCGATGCCGGGCTGACGCCTGCTCCCTTCTTTGAGGGGGCGTACGATCAGCGTCTCCAGTATCTAAAAGAACTGCCGCCCGGCAAGATCCTGGGCTGGTTCGAACGTTCGGATCTGATGCAATTGAAGCGAGAACTGGGCGATGTGATGTGCATCGCCAGCGGTATGCCGGCGTCTCTCCTTCAGGCCGGCACGCCAGAGCAGGTCCGAGCAGAAACCAAAAAGCTCATCGAAACCGTCGGGCGGGATGGCGGCTTTATCATGTCCAACAACACGGTGTTGGACGAGGCCGATCCGGCGTTGGTGAAGGTGTGGGCCGAGGCGACCAAAGAATTCGGCGTGTACTAGGGCTTTGTGCTACAATACAGGGCGAGGTATCCGACGATACCTCGCCCATTCTTGATCGAAAAGGGAGCCGTAATGGAAGATAAGCGCAAAGCCTGGGCCGTGATGGGGGTCGTCTTTTTTGCGAGCATTGCCGTGGCCGTCAACCAGTTCAAAGTGCCCCCTGTGATGCAAGTGGTGATGGATGAACTTGATATCGGTATGGCTGCTGGCGGCTGGCTTATGTCTGGGATATCGGTGGCGGCCGTCATCCTTGCCATCCCTGCGGCCTTTTTGCTCACTCGTTGGGGTCCCAAGGTCAGCGGGCTGGTGGCTCTCGGCTGTGTCGTGCTCGGATCGGCCATCGGCGCAGTGGCGAACACCTTCCCCATTCTCCTTCTGGGGCGCCTGATCGAAGGGGTCGCCCTGGGGCTCATCGTTGTCGTGGCCCCTGCGGTCATCAGTATGTGGTTTGGACCCAAAGAGCGTGGCCTGCCTATGGGCATCTGGGCGGCATGGGTTCCCATTGGCAACGTCATTATCTTTAATCTGGCTCATCCCGTGATGGCTGCCTTTGGCTGGCGCTCGGTATGGTGGTTGGGAGCCCTGGTGGGAGTCCTGGCCTTTGTAGCCTATGCGCTGGTGGTGACTGTTCCGCCCCACCTATCTCGCCCGGTTTCGTCGGGACCCGAGGCGCCCGCAAGCTTTGGCCGGATGTTGCTCAACCCCGCGAGTTGGCTTCTGGCGGTGGCCTTTGCCGCCTTTAGTTTTGCCATTCTTGGCTATAATACCTGGGCCCCCACCTACCTATCCAGTGAGTTTGGCATGGCCGACACAGTGGCCAGTTTCTATGCCAGTTTGATGTTCATGGCCGCCATCCCCTCCAATTTCCTGGCTGGTTGGGTGATCAACCGCACGCAAAAGGGGTATCATGTCCTCGTGATCAGTTTCGCGGTCTCCAGCATTCTCTTTTTCCTGGGATTTCGCCTGCCGGCAGTGGGCATTGTGGCGCCCTTTATGATCGCTTTGGGGTTTGCCTCCAATTTCATCCCCACGGCTGTGTTCACGCTGGCGCCCGAGACCATGCCCACGATCCACCTGGCAGGGCTGGCCCTGGCCCTTGTGGGTATTGGTTCGGGAGCAGGCGGCCTCATTGGCCCCCCTGTTCTGGGTGGCGCGTTGAGCGGCGGCAATTGGGGTGTTGGGGGTCTGTATTTGATGATTGTCATGATCTTTGGTACAATCACTGCGATATTGACACTGCGGAAGGAAAGGAGATCATGAGCATCTACGTTGACTTTCAGCCGATTGGCCGCCGGGGTGAGTGCCCTGAAGGAGCCAACCTCCTGGACTGCGCCCGTCTGCTGGGCGTGGGCCTGGCCAATCTGTGCGGGGGAGCGGGAAGTTGTGGCCGTTGCATCGTCCAGATCATGGAAGGGCAGGTTTCGCCCCCGGCTGAAGGCGAATCCGATTTCCTGTCTGCCCAGCAGTTGGCGGAGGGGTATCGCCTGGCCTGTCGTACCCTGCCCCTGAGCGACTGCAAAGTGCGAGTGCCCGCCGAATCGCTGACGACGCCCCAACGGACCCAGATCGAGGGTGAGGACTTGGCGGTGGCGCCCGAGCCCATGGTGCAGGTCTACGCGGTGACCATGCCGCCGGCCTCTATCGAGGATTTGCGGTCTGACACCGAACGGGTGGCGGCTGCCCTGGCGGAGCAACACGGATTAGATGGGCTCGTCTTTGACCTGGCGGTGGTGAAACAGCTTTCCCTCTTGCTCCGAGAGGGAAGTGGGATACGCACTCACGAGTGGAAGGCGCGCGTAGCCGTGCGCGATGGGGAAGTGGTGGCTCTGTTGCCCGAGGCCGCCAAGCCGTTGGGGGTGGCTGTCGATCTGGGAACGACCAAGGTCGCTGTGTACCTGGTCGATCTCGAGTCGGGGCAGACGCTGGCCTCTCAAGGGCTGATGAACCCCCAGATTGCTTACGGCGAAGATGTGATCGCGCGCATGGCTTATACCGAAGAGTCGCCCGATGCAGCGGCTCAGATGCAAAGCCTGGTCGTCGACGTTTTGAACGCTGCCATGGTAAACCTGTGCAAGCAGGTGGGCGCTCAAACCGATCAGATTGTAGACATGGTTGTGGTGGCCAACACGGCCATGCACCATCTTTTCCTGGGGTTGCCTGTGGGCCAACTGGCCCGCGCACCGTACGTTCCGGCTGTCGGCGCGGCCCTGGACGTAAAAGCCAGGGACCTGGGCCTCGAAATTGCGCCGGGGGGGTACCTGTATCTGCTCCCCAACATTGCGGGCTATGTGGGCGCTGATCACGTGGCGATGCTTTTGGCTTCTGGGGTCAACCAGGCCGAAGGAGTTGTGCTGGCCCTCGATATTGGGACCAATACCGAGGTCTGCCTGATAGATCATGGGCGCATGACCAGCACCTCCTGCGCCTCGGGGCCAGCTTTTGAGGGCGCCCATATCCGACACGGTATGCGGGCGGCCAACGGCGCCATCGAACGGATGCGGTTGGTGGATGGCGAGGTCGAATACCAGACCATCGGCGACGAGCTGCCTGTGGGCCTCTGTGGCTCGGGCATCCTGGATACCATCGCCGAACTCTATCTGGCGGGTATTCTCGACGCCAAGGGCAAGATGGGCCAGCATGAACAAGTACGAGGTGAGGGCGGCAAGAGTGAGTTTCTCCTTGTGAGCCAGGATGGCTCTGGAAACGGCCTCTCGGACATTACCTTCACCCAAAAGGATGTGCGCGAACTGCAATTGGCCAAGGGAGCCATGCGGACAGGCATTAACGTACTTCTCGAGACCCACGGTTTGACGGCTTCCGAGATCGATCGTGTGATCATCGCCGGGGCTTTTGGCACCTATATCGATGTGGGCAACGCCATGGCTATTGGCATGCTGCCCGATCTGCCTCTGGATCGCTTCAGTCAGGTGGGCAACGCCGCCGGAATGGGGGCCAAAATGGCCCTGATCTCCCGCGCCAAGCGGGCCGAAGCGCAGACGTTTGCCGGGCGTATCGGCTATGTCGAGTTGGCGTCTGCTCCCAACTTTTCTCGAACTTTTGCCAAGGCCATGTACCTGGGGCAGACTGCCTAGACGAACTGCTTTTTCCTTCTGGCATCTACCGGATACCACATGCTTACTGTTCCTGAGGACATGGGCAAATAAGCGCTCAATGGTAGCCTGGGGCACGGCATATCGTGCCCCAGGCTGCGTACAGGCGGGAGTCAAGATCGCATGTCAAGAACCAAGTACGCAAGAAAGCTTTAATGCACCCCATTTCCACCGACTTGTACACGATCTGGCCCGATCAGGATTTGACACCCATCACAGAATTGTATATACTATGTTCGTCTTTTTGAATATTCAGAATTGGGCATGGGACAATGAAAAGTGAGAAGGCATACAAGAAACAGGCGGAGCTATTCCGGGCGCTGGCGCACCCGGTCCGGCTGCGCATTCTGGATATCCTGGCCCATCAGGAAGCCTGTGTGTGCCATCTGACGGCGATTCTCGGGCAGCGGCAGCCCTACGTTTCGCAACAGCTTGGAACCTTGCGGGAGGCTGGTTTGGTGACCGACCGCCGCGATGGCACCTTGATCTATTATCGCCTGGCAGATGAGCACCTGGCACTCCTGCTTGCGGAGGGAAAGACTCTGGTGCAGGAGTTGA
>CAZNQW010000003.1:0-6096 GCA_964575225.1 uncultured Anaerolineaceae bacterium
GATCCGGCAGGCGCTTTTCTCTATATCGGTCGGAAGTAGAGAATATCCAGGATCGATCCTACGCGCTCGGCCGGCTCTTTGAACAGGGCTTCGACCTCCATGCCGATGTCGATCGAATCCTCCTCAACCTCACCCAGATAGTGTACCAGACCTCCATCGGTCCCGTCAAGCTTGACGTAGGCCAAGATCAAGGGAGGGTCCAGAGGCTTCTCGTCCAGGTCGCGGTGCACCACGGTAAAGGTAAAGACGCTGCCCGTGCTGGGCACCTCGAGCCACTCGGTGAGTTCGGCAAAGCAACGCTCGCAGAACAACGCCGCCGGGACATAGATCAGGTTGCAGGTGGGGCAGCGACTGCCCAAGATGCGGCCCTGTTCCTGGATGGCCCGCAGGAATCGCTCGCCGGCCAGGCCCGCTGTGTAGCGGCTGGTGATCGGGATCGAATCGCGCCAGTCGAGGGCGTGATGCAGTTTGTCCACTTTTTCGGTAATGGCCACAATTCACCTCCTACACCGGTCGGAAGTACCGGATGTCGCGGATAGAGCCCTCGCGTTCCTCCGGTGGCTTCCACACGGCCTGCACTTTCATCCCGATCCGCACCTCCTGGGGGTCGACGTCGCCCAAGAGGTGGAGGATGCCCGCTGCCGGGTGGGTGCCGTCAATGTCGATTACGGCGGGGATCTCGGGTTGGTCCAGGCTACGCATGTCCCAGGTGACATAACACAACGAAAAGGTGTTGACGGTGCCCGTATCGGGCAGAGTCACCCATTCGTCCATGGGGCGGAAGCACCACTCACAAAAGTTGCGCGGTGGGATGACCGTCCGGCGACACACTTTGCAGTGAACGCCCACCAGCCGCCCTTCCTTGAGTTCGCGCAGGTAGCGGCCAATGGCCACACCCGCATCCCAGGCGTACTGGGCGTTGGGATCCCATTCGGTAAAGAGGACCTCCCCATTCTCGAACGCCGCTTCCTTTAAGGAGGTGCCCGGAAACTTTTTCATCTTGGCCGTCATGATCGTCCCTCCTCCCTAGACGCCCATCACGATGACGGCGCCCACTTGCATGAGGTCGCCCCAGGCCTGAGCCACGCCGCGCTTGGGTTGGCCGGGTACCTGGCGCGCCCCGGCTTCGCCGCGGAGTTGCCAGAACAGCTCGGCGACTTTCATCAGCCCGGCAGCGGCGATGGGATTGCCCACCCCCAACAGCCCGCCACTGGGACACACGGGCAGGTCACCGTCGCGCTGGGTGATGCCCAGGGCCGTGGCTTCGGGCGCCTTGCCCCGCCCAAAGAGCATCAATCCCTCCAGGTGGTGTAGCTCTTTGTAGTCAAAGGGGTCGTAGGGCTCCGCAATGTGGATTTGCTTGCGCGGTTCGGTGATGCCTGCCATGTCGTAGGCCATGCGGGCCGCGTTCTCTACGTAGCGGGGATAGCACAGATCGCGGTTGGTCCAGTAGGCGGTGTCCAGGTTCCACCCTACGCCCTCGATCCACACCGGCCGGTCGGTGATGCGCCGCGCCACATGCTCGGCGGCCAACACCAGGGCCACGGCGCCGTCGGTCACCGGGCTCACGTCCAGCCGCTGCACGGGCCAGGCCAGCACCTCCGAGTTCAGGACCTCTTCCAGGGTGATGTCGGCCCGGCCCAGCAGGCTGCAGGGGTGATCTGCGGCGTTGCGCTTGTTCTTGACCGACACCCGGGCAATGTCCTCTTTTTTGAGCCCATAGGTGTGCATGTAGCGGTTCATCTCCAGGGCAAAGATCCACAGCAGATTGGGCCGCAGGGGGCGCTCGGTGGTGTGATCGAAAATGGTCAAAAAGGCGCCCTGGGGGTGGGGCTGGCACGACGACATCTTTTCCTCGCACACCACCAGGCAGATGTCGAACAGCCCCGAAGCGACGTGATACCAGCCGTGGATGGGGGCAAACACGCCGGTGCCTCCGCCCACGTAGCAGCGGGTGTAGGGCTTGCGCCACCCGCCCGAGCCATCGGCCAAGTATTCGCCCTTCATGTGGACCCCGTCAAACGAGTCGGGGGCGGTGCCATGCACCACACAGTCGATTTGGTCCAGTCCCAGCTCGCAACTGGCCAGTGCCATCTGGCTGGCCTGGAAACTCAACTCTTTACCGGTTTCCTGGGCGCGGCGCACAAAGCGGGTCATACCGGCTCCAACCACAGCGACTTTACGCATTCCCATGCTCCGCCTCCTCCTTAATTTCCCAGGATGACGGCGGCGCCGCTGGTGGTCGGCACGCCGCGCCAGCCAAAGGCCAGGCCGGTTTCCACTTCGGGCAGTTGCCAGGGGCCGGCATCGCCTCGGAGTTGCTGCACGATGCTCACCACGGCCCGCAGACCCGAAGCGTCCAAAAGATGGCCGCACCCGAGGTTGCCCCCCGAAACGTTGACGGGCAGGATGCCGCCTACGTCGGTGGCCCCCTCGGCAGTCAGGTGGCCTGCCTCGCCAAACAGGCAGAACCCGAGCGCCTCCAGGTGTTGCAGCTCTTTGTACGAGTAGGTATCGTCGATTTCGGCCAGGTCGATCTCTTCCATAGGGTTGCGGATGCCCGCCATGCGGTAGGCCCTCTTGCCCGCTTCTTCGGCATAGATGGCCCGGCCCCAGGCCCGGCTTTCCAGGCTGGGCGCGTCGTTGCACCAACCGATGCCCCGGATCCAGATAGGCAGGTCGCACAGGCTTTCGGCCACGTCGCCTGCCGCCAATACCAGGACCACGGCGCCGTCGGCGTGGGCGCTGATCTCCTCCTGGGTGAGGGGGGCGGCGATGGTCTCAGCCGCCAGCACGTCGGGCACTTGCAGGCTCGCGCCATAGGCCGCCGCCGGGTTGTAGAGGGCGTTGCGTTTGTTCTTGACCACCACCTGAGCACACTGTTCGCGGGTCGCCCCTGTTGCCCAAAGGTAGCGGTTCGCCTCCATGCCCGCCACAAAGATGGGGTGTGCGCCGAGGGGACGGTTGTACACGGGATCCAGGGCATAGGCGGTGACGTAGGGCAGGGTGAGGATGTTGGATGCTTTGCTGTGCCCTTCGACTACAACGACGTCCATCAGCCCGCTGGCGATTTGCATGTAGGCCGTCGCCAAACCGTGGATGCCCTCGCCGGGGATGGTGACGTTGGGCTTGAGCATCCCGCCGAGCTGGTCGGGCACGTATTCGTCAAAGATGCTTGTACCTTCGTGGAAATCCTCGGCGACGGTGACAAAGCTGTCCACGTCGCGCCGCGGATCCAAGCCGGCGTCTTCGTAGGCTTTGGTGGCAGCCTCGAACATCAGCTCTTTATACGAGGATTCGGGGGTAAGGGAGCGAAACCCGGTGTAGCCGACGCCCACAATTGCTACGTTTCGTGACATGATTTGCCTCCTGGAAAAGGCCGATCACCACGCGAGCCACGATCGAATGGGTATCAAGCAGGTTCAGCGCGATAGAAGCCCGTGAGGATAGCTTTCGGGATTGGGTCCCTGGCTACCGATCAGCACTGGACGACACACCGATGGTTTTTTGGGAAACGGATCACCTCCTTTGGTTCACCCGTCTCGGCCCGTGAAGGGCATCGGAGACACCGGATTCTGGCGTAATCCGGCTGCCAGGCGCCGCTGCCCGGCACGGTTCTATTGTACACCAAAAGCGGGCAAATGGAAAGTGGACCATGCCTTGTTTGGCAGACCAAGCGGGCCGATCAAAAGACCTCCGAGATCGACTCGATCTCGGAGGTCTGCTCTTGAATTTGAGCTAGAGCCTAGCCAAAGCGGGCTGCCAGAATCTCTTCCAGCGTGGGCTGGCCGATGACCTGGAGTTCATAGCGCACGCGGTCGGCCGGATGGTCGATCTGGACCACACGCCGCAGGTCGATGGGCGTGCCGATGAGCACCAGGTCGCACGGGGTGGCGTTGATCGTCTCCTGCAGGTCCCGTGTCTGTTCGGGGCCATAGCCCATGGCCGGCAGTAGTGCGCCGGTTTTGGGGTATTTGACAAAGGTCTCAGCGATGGAGCGCACAGCGTAGGGGCGGGGATCGATGATCTCGGCGGCGCCAAACCGTTGGGCTGCTACCACGCCCGCTCCATAGGTCATCTCGCCGTGGGTCAGTGTCGGTCCATCCTCGACGACCAAAACCCGCTTGCCACGGATGGCGTCGGGATCATCGACAAAGATGGGCGAGGCGGCTTCGACGATCAGAGCATCGGGATTGACCTGGCGCACGTTGGCGCGCACGCGGGCGACGTTGGCCAGATCGGCCGTGTCGACCTTGTTGATGACGACCACGTCGGCGGCGCGCAGGTTGCTCTCGCCGGGATAGTAGCTCAGCTCATGGCCCGGTCGATGGGGATCGGCCACAGTGATAAACAGGTCGGGTTTGTAGAAGGGCAGGTCGTTGTTGCCTCCGTCCCAGACGATGACGTCGGCTTCTTGCTCGGCCTGGCGCAGGATGGCCTCATAATCAACGCCGGCATAGACTACGACGCCGCGCTCGATATGGGGTTCGTACTCTTCCCGCTCCTCGATGGTGCACTCGTGGCGATCCAGGTCATCCATCTCGGCAAAGCGCTGCACGGCCTGGGCCGCCAGATCGCCGTAGGGCATGGGGTGGCGGATGGCGACGACCTTGCGTCCCATTTTCTGAAAAAGATCGCACACCATGCGGGTGGTCTGGCTTTTGCCGCTGCCGGTGCGGACGGCACACACGGCGACCACCGGTTTGACGCTCTCGATCATGGTGTCGCGGGCGCCCAAGAGGCGAAAGTCGGGGCCTGCCGCCAGGATCTGCGACGCTTTATGCATCACGTATTCGTGAGACACGTCGGAATAGGAAAAGACGACCTGATCGACAGCCAGTTCGACGATCAGTCGCTCCAGTTCGCCCTCGGGATAGATGGGGATGCCCTGGGGATACAGACGGCCCGCCAACTCGGCAGGGTACATGCGGCCCTCGATGTTGGGGATCTGGGTAGCCGTAAAGGCGACTACCTCGTAGGCGTCGTTGTCCCGAAAGACGGTATTAAAATTATGAAAGTCGCGCCCTGCGGCGCCCATGATCAATACGCGCACACGTGACATAACCATTCCATGCCTCCTTGTCCAACAGTTGTTTTTGGCGGAATATAATGCGAGCGCAGTGGGGAAGAGCGCGCTCTCTTTTACAATTACCCAAAAAGGGAGAGCCGGGTCTGGCGGCCCGGCCTCCCCGATAGGTCAGGCGAGTTTGGCCAGGATGATGCCCAGTTCATACAGAATGACCAGCGGGCCCATGACCAATGCCATGTTGACTGGGTCGACGGTTGGGGTAATAACGGCCGCCGCAATGGCGATCAGGACAATGGCATATTTCCGGTTGCGGCTGAGCATTTGGGCGTCGATGATGCCTATCTTGGCCAAAAAGAATGTAAACAGCGGCAGCTCAAATGCGATGCCGATCCACAACATTAGCGAGATCACAAACGATAGGTATTCGCCCAGGGCCCATTGCTGTGCGACAATATCGGCCATAAAGCCTTGTAGGAACGGGATGGCGGAGGGCAGCATAATAAAGTAGGCAAAGGCCACGCCCGCCACAAAAGAGAGTGTGGCACCCGGTACCAGGACGATCAGCCAGCGCCGCTCACTTTTGGTCAGACCCGGGGCCAAAAAGCGCCCGATCTGGTAGACGATAAAGGGCATGGAAAGGGTCAGGCCGCAGATGAGGGCCACCTTCATGTAGTTGCCCAGCGATTCCGTTGGCTTGAGCGCCTGAGGCATGGTATCGCCCATGGGGGCGATCAAAAACTGCAATACAAAGCGGGCAAAGGCAAAACTGATGATCGTCGCAATCATTAGGGCCAGGGAAGCCCGAAAGAGCCGCGTGCGCAGCTCCCTGAGATGCTCCATCAGCGGCATGGTGATGGCATCGGGATCGTCGATTACGTCGCCCCTTTTCTTTTTGCCCTTTTTCTTGCCCCGTTTCCGGCTTTTTGACTCCTCCGGTTCGGCGGGTGCTATGTCAGCCGCCTCCTCAGGGGCTTTTTCGGCAGGTTCGCTGGCGGCCTCGTCGGCGACAGGTTCTGCCGTCTCCTCAGGAGCTTCTTCGGCAGGTTCGGTGGCGGCCTCGTCGGCGA
>CAZNQW010000003.1:6196-20458 GCA_964575225.1 uncultured Anaerolineaceae bacterium
CGGTGGCGGCCTCGTCGGCGACCGGTTCCGGTGTCTCCTCAGGGGTCTCTTCGGCAGGTTCGGTGGCGGCCTCGTCGGCGACGGGTTCCGGTGTCTCCTCCCATGCCTCTTTGGCTAGGTCGTCTTGGTTCTCGCCGGATCGCGGAAGGTTCTCAGTCATGGTTGGGCGCCTCGGTGGATGCAGGAGTTTCGGTTACAGCAGAATCTGGGGGCTCGGCCTTTTCGGGTGTAGGGTCTGGAGCTGCTACTTCACCCTCCTTGGGAGCGGTGCCGGCAGCAGGAGACGCTTTCACCACCTTGTCGGGTTCGAGGCCCTCTTTGGCGGCATCGACAGCGCTGGTCACCGGCTCGGTGAGGGTCTTTTTCGCGGCGCTGACGGCGCTGCCCACTGGGTCTTTGAGCGTCTTGCTGGCTGCCTTGAGGCTGGCATCTACCCCCTTCATGCTGTCTTTGATGCCTTTGAGTTCGGCGGTGGTTTCTTCCAGGCCGGAGGCGTCGACCACGGTCTTGACCATGTCTTTGGGGATGGAACGGACGGAATCCACCGATTCGCGCAACTCGGCCGTCGTTTTCTGCAGGGATGCCAGCTCGGGCCCCAGGTCTTTGGTCAGATTTTCGTAGGCCTTGCGAAAGTCCCGCAGGGTTTTTCCGATCTGGCGGCCCACTTCGGGTAACTTTTCAGGACCCACCACCAGGAGGGCGAGAAGCAGAATGACCAGCAGTTCCGTAATTCCCAGATTGCTAAAAATATTCATGATTTTGAGATAGCTTTCTCTTTGGAAACTAGAGATCCAAGTACACCGTTGATGAACCGGCCCGAGCTATCGCTGCCGAACCGTTTGGCCAGCTCTACCGCTTCGTTAATGATCACCTTCACCGGTGTCTCTTGGGCGATGAGAATCTCATAGGCAGCCAGTCGCAGGATGTTGCGGTCGATCACGGCAATCTGATCGACGGGCCACTCGGGTGCATACCGGGCGATGATCGGGTCGAGGGTCGCCCGGTGAGTGATGACCCCGTGAGCCAATCCCCGGGAAAAAGTCTCGGCCGATTCAGGCAACTCGGTCTCCCTCAGCCGCTCTTCTACGACGACTCCGGGAGGGTGGCCGGCGACATCAATTTCGTACAGTGCCTGCAGAGCCACAACCCGAGCCTGGTGGCGAGCTTTCATCCGGCCTTTTCCCCACTCCCGACTGGCCGAGCAGCCAGTTCGGTGGCAATGTCTTCTATGTGAATGTTGATCTCGCCGACATCCATGCCCACAATGTCCTGGATGGCGCGGCTGACTTCGTGTTGCAGTTTGCGGCCCATTTGCAGCAGATCCACATTCCGTTTGGCCACGAGATAGACATCAACGCTGACCTGATTGTCGACTACGTTTACTTCTACGCCCTGACCCACGGTGTGCAGGCCCAGGAAGCGCTTGACGCCAGGCACTCGTTCGGACAGTTGGGCAATCCCGGGCACCGCATCGGCTGTTTTTTGCACAATGGTAACCAGCACGTTGGGCGCGATGGTCACTTTGCCAAGTTTTTGGTCCACGAGTTCCTCCCACTGCAAAGACAAAACATCTGTTTGTCCCACAATCATTCCTTTCGTGTGATGTCGTGCATGGCCTAGGAAATGACCAGCCCGCCATCGACAGCCAGGGTCTGCCCGGTGATAAAGCCGGCCTCATCGGATGCCAAAAAGGCCACGGCCGCGGCCATGTCCTCAGGTGTTCCGGTGCGTCCCAAGGGGGTGCGCGCCACGGCTTGCTGAATCAATTCTTCGGGCAGGGTGGAGGTCAGATCGGTGGGCACAAAACCGGGTGCAATGGCGTTGCAGGTAATCCCCCGCGAACCCAGTTCTTTGGCCACCGTCATGGTCAGGCCCACCAGCCCTGCCTTGGCAGAGGCATAGTTGGCCTGCCCGGCATTGCCCGATAGCCCGGCTACCGAGGTCACATTGACGATTCGCCCGTAGCGCTGGCGCATCATTGGACGGCTGGCAGCACGGATACAGAAAAAGGCTCCCTTGAGGTTGGTATCAAGGACCAGGTTCCAATCCTCATCGCTCATGCGCATAAGCAGTGTGTCGCGAGTGGTACCCGCGTTGTTGACCAGGATGTCGATGCGTCCAAAGGTCTTTTGGGTGGCGTCGATCAGGGCCTGGGCCTCGGCAGCCTGGCTGACGTCGGCCTGGGCGGCAATGGCTTGTCCGCCTGATTGTTCGATCTCGCGGACTACGGCTAGGGCTGCGCCCTCATCGGAGCGGTAGTTGACCACCACCCGAGCGCCGCCTGCCGCCAGCCGCAGAGCAATGGCGCGCCCAATACCCCGCGAGCTGCCCGTCACTACCGCTACCTTGTCCTCAAAGTCCATCGTCCCGTCCTTTGCTCCCGCCATTCTCTTTGGGTGGGCGAAGTGGCAAGCTTATCCTTGTAGGAGTCCAACGGCGGCCCGGTTGCCCACCGAAACCACTTGGGCGCCGGGCTCGATGCGCGATACGAGCTTGCTCAACACGTCCTTGGGCCCAATCTCCACAAAGCGTTCCACGCCCTGGCCTGCCATGTACCTCACCGAATCGGTCCAGCGCACCGACCAGGTCAGTTGGCCGGCCAACTCGTCGCGGATCTCGTCGACGTTGAGCAAGGGCCGGGCGCTGATGTTGGCCACCACAGTCGTGTGGGGCAGGCGCATCGGCGTAGCATCTACTGCGGCGCGAAAGTCGCGCACAATGCCGGCCATCAACGGCGAATGGGCGGCAATGCTCACGGCCAGGCGAATGATGCGCCTTCCGCCCTTTTCTTTGAGTCGTTCAATGGCCTGAGTCAGCGCCTCTTCGTCGCCCGAGATGACGACCTGTCCAGGCGAATTGTAGTTGGCGATCTGAACCGGCTTGCCCGTGGCTTCGGCCGCCTGTTTGCAGGCCTGCTCCACGTCTTTGTCTTCCATTTTGAGTACGGCTGCCATACCGCCTGGTTGTCGCTCGCCCGCCAGCTTCATCAGCCGCCCGCGCTCTTGCACCAGCCGCAGTCCATCGGCAAACTCGAAGGCACCCGCCGCTGCCAGGGCCGTTAGCTCGCCCAGGCTGTGTCCGGCCATCATGTGACATTCCGGTAGTTTGCCTTCGGCCTTGAGGGCATGAAGCACCGCCAGGCTCGTCACCCACAGGGCCGGTTGCGTGTAGACCGTGTCGTCCAGCTTTTCGGCTGGACCCTCAAAGCAGAGGGCCGACAGTGGGTAGCCCAGAGTGTCGTCCGCTTCTTCGTACAGGCGGCGGACGCCGGGATAGGCCTGGGCCAGGTCGTGACCCATGCCTATCTCCTGAGAACCCTGACCGGGAAAAATCAAGGCAGTTTGGCTCATCGGCGTTCTCTCATTTTGCCCATCTATGCAGGCCGGACCTGGTGTTCAGGCGCCATTGATGAAAGCCTGATCCATGCCGCACTCCATTTGGTCTGGCGATTTCTCGGCAAAACAAGAGCCGTGTATCCACGATCAGACACGGCCCTTCTTTGGTAGAGGATGCGCGCAGACCGCATCGCCGCGAAAAAACCTATTCGGACTTGGCCACAACTTCGATGCCCCTGTAGTTGCCGCATGATGGGCAGACTTGGTGGGGCGGGCGCAGTTCATGGCACTTGGGACAGGGAACAAGGTTCCGGGCTTGCAGCGCGTGATGGCTGCGGCGCCGGCCTTTGCGGCCCTTGCCTAATTTATGTTTTGGTGTTGCTCCCACGGGTCATTCACTCCCTTCCTGAGAATCAGCTACATCTGATATTAGAGCCTGCAACGCGGTCCACCGTGGATCGATGGGCGCCGTGTCGCATGTGCACTCGCCGAGATTTCGGTTTCCCCCGCATTGGGGGCACAACCCAAGGCAATCGGGACGGCACAAGCCGGGCGTTGAGCTGGCAAGGAGCAGACCCTGCCGTATCACCTCGCTCAGATCCAGCATGTGCTCGGCGTCGATCAACAAGGCCAAGTCCTGATCCTCATCGGGCACGGCATCGATGGGCACATTGTCGATCCGCAGCGCCGGCAGGAATTCCTCTTCGAGCTGAAGCCGCACTTTTGCGTCGTAGGGCTCCAGGCAGCGACGGCATTCCAGCCTCAGCGTCACGCGCAATGTGCCGGTGGCCAAGATGCCCTGTGAGGTGCGCATCAAGGTCAATCGACCTCGCAGAGGACTCGCCGGATCAATCGCCGGGTCTAGATGGCGTATGTCCTCATTTAGCTCAAACTTGCGCGATGAACCGGTCGGCCCTTTGATTAGTTGGGCAACATTAATGCGCATGGTGCCTTGTTTACGCCCCCCCCTGCTGTTGGGTTGCACAATTATAGGTCAGAGTGGCCTGCCTGTCAAAAACCAGACAGGGCCGGACGGGGCTTGGCTCGATCGGCCAAGCCCTTGCAAGGGTACCCTCAGACTGAGTCCTCTTGGGCGAGTCGTCGGGTTCCGTGCCCTTGTACCCGTTTGTGGGGGTCCGCGTCAAACAGGTCTCTTTCGTCCCCCTGCCAAGATCCCAGACCCCCTCTTGGCAGGAGCAATGGCGCAGGGTCCGCATGCCGAACAAGCCCCCTGCAGGGAGCCTTGGAGCTGCACGGGCACCGTCCCAGGATCGTCAGCCGGCTTATGGAAGCTCCTCTTGCGGTGCCATGTCGGCATCGGCTGGCGAGAGTGTGTCCAGGCCGTTGCGCACGGTCGCGAGCAGGTTGGCGATCTGAGATTCGACCGTGCCGAGCTGATCGTCAAGGCTGGTGAGTACGGTGCGGGCGTATTCGTCCGCTTCCGTTTTGAGTTCCTCTGCCTCGCGTTGGGCCCGTTCGATGATGGTCTTTTCGCGTTTGGAGGCCACCTGGATGATCTCGTGTTCCTCCATGCGCTTTTCGCCCTCTTCTTGCGCCATACGGATGATGTGGTCCGCCTCCGATTGGGCTTCGGCGATGACCTGTTCGCGCTCGCGTTGGAGTTTTTCCGCTTCTTTGATTTCCTTTGGAATGGCCGTGCGCATCTGATCGATCACATCCAGAAAATCGTCCTCGTTGATGACCAGATAGGCGCTGAGCGGCATGCGCCAGCTTTCATTGAGTAGCCGCTCGAGTCGATCGATGAGAAGATAGATGTCGTTAATGGGAATCGCCTCCTTTCTTTTTGCTCTGGGACAGGGTATTTCCCAACTGTCCCGGCCTGTTACGCACTATCAGTCTGCCTCAAGAAACCGTTGTTCAGGCCTCTTTTTTCCTCAATCGCGCAGTGAAACCAGCCTCACCGGCGATTCAGCGTCTTGATCCAGCGCATCGAATTTGGCGCGCATGGCCTCGGCGACGGCGGGTGGCACCATACCCGTGACGCACCCACCCAACATGGCAATTTCCTTCACTGTGCTGGCGCTCAAAAAGGCATAGTCCTGGCTGGTCATCAGGCAGACCATCTCGATGCCGGGCGCCAGCTTTTTGTTGGTCAATGCCATGTGGAATTCCAACTCGAAATCCGAGATGGCGCGTAGGCCGCGCACAATGACCTGGGCGCCGCACTGCTGAGCAAACTCGACGGTGAGCTGCCGATAGGTCGTCACCGTGATGTTGGGTATGGGGCGTAATGCCTCTTGCAGCATGGCCTGGCGCTCCTGGATGCTGAACAGGAGGTTTTTCATGGGCCGGGCATAGACGGCCACGGTGAGATGGTCAAAGAGTCGCGCCGCCCGGCTGGCAATGTCAATGTGTCCGTTGTGCACCGGGTCAAAGGTTCCCGGATAGATGGCAGTGGGCATGATGGGTCCTCCCTGGTTAGCTCAGGTCGCCTTTTCCCTCCCAGAACCGGGCTAAATAGCCGGCCAGGGGGGCAAAGTCGGGTGTGGCGAGCATCGGATCGGCGTCAAAGATTGCTTTGGCCTCCTGACGCGCCAATTCCAGAACCTTGGTGTTGCTCAGGCTTGCCAGGCGCAAGGCGGGCAGGCCGCTCTGTCTGACTCCAAAAAAGTCGCCGGGTCCCCGCAGCTCCAGATCCTTTTCGGCAAGCACGAATCCGTCCTGAGTCTCTTCGATGGCCTTGAGCCGCTCCCAGGTGGCTTTGGTGTCGGGATCGTCCGGCGAGACTGTGTCCGACACAAGCAAGCAGTAGGAGGGATGAGGGCCGCGTCCCACCCGCCCCCGGAATTGGTGGAGTTGGGCCAGGCCGAACCGGTCGGCGCCCTCGATGAGCATCACCGAGGCGTTGGGCACATCGATCCCGACCTCGACCACTGAAGTCGAGACCAGGATGTCGATCTCACCCTGGTGGAATTGGCTCATCACCTGTTCCTTTTCGCGCGCTTTGAGTCGACCATGAAGCAGGCCCAGGCGCAGGTCGGGAAAGATCTTTTCCTGAAGGCGCTCAAACTCTTCGACGGCGGCCTTGGCCTCTACCTTGTCGGATTCTTCGACCAATGGGTAGAGGATAAAGGCCTGGCGCCCCTTTTCGATCTGGTTGCGCAAAAAGGCATAGGCCCGCTCCCGTTCTCGGGGCAGCAGCCAGCGGGTTTCGATGGGCTGGCGCCCCACCGGCATCTCGTCGATCACCGAAAGATCGAGATCGCCGTATAGGGTTAAAGCCAGGCTTCGTGGGATCGGTGTGGCGCTCATGACCAGCATGTGGGCCGTGCCGCTCTTGCCTCGCAGCGCTGCCCGCTGGATTACGCCAAAGCGGTGTTGTTCGTCGACGATCACCAGCCCCAAGTCGGGAAAAGTGACGTGCCGTTGGATGAGCGCATGGGTGCCTACCACGACGTCGGCCTCGCCCGAAGCAATGGCCTTGTAGGCGTCTCGCCGCTCGGCCATGCGCATGCCGCCGGTCAGTAGCGAGACCGTTACCGGCCGATCCAAGCCCCACTCGTGGGCGTCGGCCAGCAAGGTGCGGATGGTTTGAAAGTGTTGATCGGCCAGGATTTCGGTGGGCGCCATGAGGGCCGCTTGTTTGCCCGAAGCCAGGGCCATCAAAATCGCCGCTGCAGCCACCACCGTCTTGCCCGAGCCCACATCGCCCTGCAGCAGGCGACTCATCGGGCTGTTCTGGGTTAGGTCGTCCAGGATGTGTTCGATGCTCTGTTTCTGGGCCGTGGTAAGCTCAAAGGGCAACGAGCGGACAAAGGAATCGAGCAGCGCCTGGTTGCGCGGTAGGGGAATGCCTTCCTGGCGGCGCCAGTTCAGGCGCTGGCGCATCATGCCCAACTGGATCAACAGAAACTCGTCAAAAGACAAGCGGTGGCGTGCCGCCTCGGCTGACTGGGTATCGTTGGGAAAGTGGATCTGTTGCAGGGCGGTAGCCCGGTCCATCAGGCCCAGGCGTTGGCGCATCTCGGCCGGCAACGGATCGGGGACGCGGGACGCCCAGTGGTCCACCACCCGCTTGGTGATGCGGCGCATCCAGCGGGAGGTCAACCCGCTGGTGACGGGATAGATCGGCACCAGCCGGCCGGTATGGATCAGGTCCCGTTCCAGGGGTTCCCAGGCCGGCGATTGCATGGTCAATCGGCCCAGGTATTCGTCCACCTTGCCGCTGAGCACGACGCGGCGTCCCGGCTTGAGCTGACGAGTCAGAAATGGCTGGTTGAACCAAACTGCTTCAATGGTTCCCGAAGCATCGGCCACGATGCTGCTGACGATGGGCGTCCCTCCTCGCGATCGGCGGGTGTTGGTCTCCCAAATGGTGCCGACGATGGTTGTGACCTCACCGTACTCGAGTTTGTCAATCGGTTTGAGCCTGCTGTAATCATCGTAGCGGTGGGGAAAGTGGTGAAGGAGATCCTCCACCGTGTAGATGTCCAACCGCTCCAGTTTGGTCGCGTTGGCCGTGCTGATGCCCGGCAGGGTGGTGACCGGCGCTTCGAGGCCTGCTCCTGCTCGCTGAGAAGGTGTGCGCTTGGGCGGCGACTCGGGAGCTGGCTGGGAGGTATTGGGGGGTGGGACGGTCCCCGGCTTGCTCAGCGGCGGCGTGCGAGGCTCGGGGGCTTGGAAGGCCTGGGCCTCTAGCAGCAGCTTTTCGATCTCGGCGATGGCGTCGGGGCGCTCGGATTCGGGCTGCTGGCCATACTGTCGCAGTCGGTCGGCGATCTGGTCGACGGCAGGGGGAGCGGCGTCGGTTGCCAATTCATCCAGGACTTCTTGTCGCCAATTGTCGACAAAGGACTCAAAGCCGTGGATGACGGCTTTGTTTTCATAGCCGTAGCTCTTTTCTAAATTCAGCATCTTGCTCAGCTTTTCAAAAGCTGCAAGCATGTTCCCTCCAGGGTTGATGTCGTCGCGCTAGGCCAGCAAACAGGCAATGCCTACAGCGCCCGGCCCCGCGTGACTGGCAATAATGACGCCCGCTGGGGCGATCAATCGTTCCCAGCGCGGATCGAGTTCTTGTACATGATCGGCCAACCGCTCGGCCCGATTGGGGGCATTGGTATGAAGGACCACTGCCTTTTCCAATGCACCCAAGTCTTTGACCAGTTCTATCAAACGGTGTTCTGCTCGGGCCGAGGTTCGCACCCGTTCGACCAGTTGTACCTGGCCCTCGTACACCTGGACGATGGGCTTGATGCGCATCAGCGTGCCGATGGCCGCTGCTACCCAGCTCACGCGCCCGCCGCGATGGATATATTCCAGGGTATCCAGGGCGGCAAATACCCGCGCCCGCTTTTTCCAGCCTTCGATGCGTTCCAGAATCCGGGTCATCGACTCACCCCGTTGGGCTGCCTCTGCGGCTGCCAGGGCAATCAACCCATACCCCAGTGTGATCTGTTCCGAATCGACGAGGGTGATTCGCGCGCCCGAGACGGTCGACGCAGCCACTGAAGCCACACTGTAAAGGGCGCTCAGGTTGGCTGCCAGATGGATTGATATGATCTCATCTGTCTCCTGGGCCAGGTGGCGGTAGGCCTCTTCGTACACACCCGGTGGCGGCGCCCCGGTGGTGGGGATGATCTTGGATTCGACGAGTTTGGTGTAGAACTCGTCGTGGGTCAGATCGATCCCTTCCCTGAAGGACGTCGAGCCAAACATGACCAGCGCCGGGATGACGGTGATCCCCATGCGGGCGGCTAGGTCGGCCGGCAGGTCGGCTGTGCTGTCGGTGACAATTTTGACCATCGGATGTCGCCACCCCCTCAGGGCTGCTCGGTCTGTCCATCGGCTATCACGGCACACGCGCCCACGGCGCCCAATCCCAAATGAGCGACCAACGCCGAGCCGGCGGGCGCGATCACCAATCTGTCGGCCGCGACTCGGTTGCCCAGCTCACGGGCCAGATCGTGGATCGTTTCCTCGTCGCCGGCATAAAGCAAGGCCAACTCGGCCAACGGTCCCCAGGCGCGCACTTGGGCCACCAACTTTTCCAGGGCGCGGGAGCAGGTACGAACCCGCCCCCAGATTCTTGCCTCGCCATCATCCAGGCTGATCAGCGGCTTGATGCGCAGAGCTGTTCCCAGGGTGCCTACGATCGGGTGCAGTCTGCCTCCCTGAACCAAGTTGTCCAGACGATCGACCATCGCCGCCGTCCGTCGTCGAGCCTTGAAGTCCTGAATTGCCCAGACGATCTCTTCGCGCGAGGCCCCTGCTTGGGCCAGTCGCGCAGCCTGAATCACTGTCCAGCCCATCCCCATGGATACCGAGCCCGAGTCTATGACCTCGACACGCGAGGAATCGGGCATCTCCTGGGCGGCGGTCCAGGCCGCGTTGATCGTCCCGCTAAACCCACTTGCCACGTGGATCGACAGGATACTGGTGCACGGGTCCACGTTCAGCAGCCGCTGGTAGGTGTGAATGAAATCGGCTACCGTTGGTTGGCTGGTGCGCAAGAGCCCAGGCCTGTCCATCAGCAAGCGATAAAAGGCCGAAGGTGTCAGGTCCACGCCGTCCCGATAGACGGTATCGCCCACGTGGACCAGGCAGGGCACAATCTCGATCTCCAGGGCCTCTGCCAGCTCTGTCGGGATATCGCCGGTGCTGTCGGTGACAATGCGAACAGGATTCACAACGGCACTCTTTTCTGGCGGACGCTAGTCTTTCTCGTATACCATCAGCCCCAGGGCTTCGGGCCCCAAGTGGCAGGCAAGGATCGGGTCATAGGGCATGACAGGAAACCGGCGGCCCGGAAAGGCCATGCGCAGTTGTTCCTGCAATCCCTTGATCAACGGGTTCTTTTCTTCGGCCAGCGGGCTCTGCAGAATGGCGAGTTCCTCGATCTCGGCAAATTCGGCGACAAAGTTGCTCAGCTTTTCGACGGCCAGTCGAACGGTCCGCATCTTTTCCAGAGGGACGATCTCACCCTCTTCGATCAGTAGCAGGGGCTTGATGCGTAGCATGGTGCCCAGGAGCGCCTGAGCGACGCCGATGCGGTTGCCCCTTTCCAGGTAATCCAGCCGATCGACGAAAAAGACGACATAGATGTGGGGCAAAAGGCCCCGAATTCGGCGGACGGTTTCTTCTAAGGTCAGGCCAGCCTCGGCGGACTTGACCGCTTGCTTGACAACCAGGCCCAATCCCCACGAGGCCGACATCGAATCGACAATCTCGATTCGGCACCGGCCGAGGAACGAACGGGCAGCCGCCCGCGCTTGGGTGTAGCCCTGGCTCAGCTTGGCCGAGCTGAGGATGATCAGCGTGTCCTCGCTTTTCTTGTTGAGTTGCTCAAAGGTTCGCTGCAGCGTTTGGGCAGGGATGGTGGCATGACAGGGTTTGGCGATGCCTTCGGCCATCCGCTCAAAGAGCCTCTTGCCGTTATCACCCGAGTTGATCACAAAACGCTCGTCGCCAAACCCGATCTCTACGGGCAGGACCGTGATCTGGTGTTGGGCGATGAATTCTGGTTCCAGAGAAGCTGTGGCGTCTGTGACAATGCGAATCTTGGCCATACGATCGAGTGCCTCCGACAGGTTGGTTATTCCACCGACAAAATATAGTGATAGTGAGGTTGGCCGCCGTCGACCACTTCGACTTCCTGGTTGGGATAGGTGTCGGCAATGACATCGGCCAATTCCTGGGCCGTGTCTTCATCAACGGCTTCCCCATAGTAGAGCGTGACGATTTCGTACTCGTCGACCTTCATGTTGGCCAGCACTGCCAGGGTCACCTCGTGAGGGGTGGCGCCTTTGACTTCTAGTTTGCCATCGATCAGGCCGATGGTCTCGCCTTCGTGAACCTGAATGCCGTTGATTTGTGCCGAACGGACGGCGGTGGTTATTTCGGCAGTGCCAATCGACTCGATGGCCTCGGCCATCAGGTGGGCGTTGGTTTCCAGGTCGGCCTGATAGTTGAGGGCCAGCAGGGCCGCGATGCCCTGAGGCACGGACACCGTGTGCACCACTTCGACCTGCTTTTTGCTCAGCAATTTGGCCTGTTCGGCAGCCATCACGATGTTCTTGTTGTTAGGCAGGATGATAACCTCGTCGGTGGGGATGTGCTCCACCGCTTGCAGGAGATCCTCGGTGCTGGGGTTCATGGTCTGCCCGCCGGGTACGACGGCGCTGGCTCCCAGGCTTTCAAAGACTTTGCTCAAGCCGGGGCCGGGGGACACCGTCACGGTGCCGATGCCGCTCAGGGGTTGTTCAGGGGCACTCGGCGCCTGGGACTTGTTCATGATAAAGCCCTGATATTGCTCCTGCATGTTTTCGACGATGACTCGGCTGAGGGAGCCCATGCTGGCCCCATAGCTGATGGCTGGGCCTGGATCGGGTGCGTGGACGTGCACCTTGATCGTGGTCGAATCGCCGACGATCAGGGCGCATTCGCCCATGGCCGAGATTCGATCCCGGATTTCCTCCACTTGTAGCCCCTCGCCCTGGATGATGAACTGGATGTCGTAGCCATAGCCCTCTTCGCCTTCGGGGTGGAGCGCGTGGAGATCTACGGCAGCGACGAGATCGTGGTCGATCTCAATCTGCTCGCCTTGCAGATGGCGCAGCATGCCTTCGAGGATGACGAGCAGACCCTGTCCACCGGCATCGACGACACCTGCTTCGGCTAGCACCTTGAGTAAGGTCGGCGTGCGGCTCACCGAAGCCCGTGCCTCTCGGACGATTTGATCCAGCACATAACGCATGTCGCCGCTGGCGGCTGCGGCTCGGGCCGCGGCGTCGGCCGACTCGCGGGCTACGGTGAGGATGGTGCCTTCTACCGGTTTGATGACGCCCTTGTAGGCTGTGTTGGCGCCCTCGCGCAGCGCCGCGGCCAGTTGCAGGCTGTCAAAGGTGCTCAGACCTTCCAGTCCGCGGGCAAACCCCCGCAGGATCTGCGAAAGAATGACCCCCGAGTTACCCCGAGCGCCCATCAGGGCTCCGTGAGCCACCATTTGAGCGATCACGCCCACTTCTTGGGACGGTGAATTCTGGATTTCCTGGCAGGCCGATTGCATGGTCAGCAACATGTTGGTGCCGGTGTCGCCATCGGGCACTGGATAGACATTCAGTGCGTTAATCGCCTGTTGATGTCGCTCGAGCCAGGCCAGCCCCACCTGCATGAGATGTTTCAGGCTCTGACCGTTGCATGTTTCGATGGGGGCAAGGGCTTCCTGGCCCGTGTTGGTATCGGACTGTGCTTGGGCGACCCTCTGATCCTTGGTCAATGCTCTTCTCCTGGGTAGATCGGACTTACGATCTGCACTTAATCGCTGCTGACTCGCAGGTCCTGCACGTGAACGTTCACGGCCGTCACCGGCACGCCCAGCGACTTTTCCACCGCGTATTTGACCACGCTTTGGATGTTGCCGGCTACGGTAGCGATGGGTGTGCCATATTCAACGACCACAAAGAGATCGATCTCGATCTGATGGTTGTCGATGTTCACGTCCACCCCTCGCCGGTGGCTGCTCGGCTGCAGGATCTCTACGATGCCACTTGCCAGGTCCTTGGTCGCCATCCCTACCACGCCATAGCATTCCAGCACCGCCTGACTGGCAAGGCTGGCAATCGCTGTGGGGAGGATTTCGATTTTGCCCAATTTGGTTTGTTCCATGCTTTGAATTTCCTCGCTGCTCCTTGCATGCACCAGACGCTACCCGGTTTGCACATTCATCCGCCTTGTGGTATGATACGCTCTGCAAAGCGGACCGCGTTGGGCCAGCGCTTGTGGAGGCTGGCTCTATCTATGCAAGAGAGGTGCAATCATGGCAAAATGTGAAATCTGCGGCAAGAGTCCGTCGTTTGGGCATAATGTGAGCCACTCGATGGTTCGGACCAAACGGCAGTGGGCGCCGAACATCCAGGCTGTGACCGTGATAAAGGACGGCAGGCCGCAACGGATGAAAGTTTGCACACGTTGTTTGCGAACTTTGAACAAATCGTAATCATCGATCAACCAACCCATTTGTGTTCCTGGTGGGCCAGTCCCTGAAGCATTTAGGGCTGGCCCTTTTCGTTACCCCGAGCCGATGCGCTGTCCCGTAGGTGGGCGATGGCGGGTGCAACCCCTTTGGGTGAGCCAAATATGGCCGACCCTGCCACCAGGACCTGCGCGCCGGCCTTTACGACTTTTGCCGCCGTATCCCTATTGATGCCGCCATCGACTTCTAGCTCGGCCGTCGAATGGGCCTCGTCCAGCATCTTTCGCACCCGCGCGATCTTTTCCGTCATGGTTTCAATATAGGCCTGACCGCCAAAACCCGGATTGACCGTCATGACCAGCACCAGATCCAAGTAGGGCAGGATCTCTTCCAATGTCGAGGCTGGGGTGGCTGGGTTCAGCGCCACGCCGGCTTTGCACCCCAATTCTTTGATCTGCTGCACGGTTCGGTGGAGATGGGGACAGGTTTCCACCTGCACGGTCAAAAAACCGGCCCCAGCCCGACAAAACTCGTCCAGATACCGTTCGGGTGCCTCGATCATCAAATGGACGTCCAGCGGGAGTGCCGTGGCCTTGCGCACTGCGCGGACAACCACCGGCCCGATGGTCAGGTTGGGTACAAAATGGCCGTCCATCACGTCGACGTGGATATAGTCGGCGCCCGCGGCTTCAGCCTCGGCGATGTGCTGAGCCAGCCGCCCAAAATCGGCCGACAGAATGGACGGAGCGATTTTGATGTTTTCTGTCATGTCCCTCACCGACAGTTATCATACCTGTTTTTCGGCAAAAATGCAAGCCTTTTCGTCGGCGGAAATCCATCATCCTTGGGCTGGGCGACGCATGCCTCGCCCCTGCCAGGCCCGGTGGGCTATTGCTTGCAGGCGCATAGACCGGGGTTCATCATTTTGGATGCCCGCGCAAGCGGGCATGACGGAGGTCGACGGACCCTACTTTCCTGTTGTTGCTCCTTAACTAG
>CAZNQW010000003.1:20468-51560 GCA_964575225.1 uncultured Anaerolineaceae bacterium
CTTAACTAGATGCGCATTAGCCGTTCCGCCGCGCCCCTACCCGTTTCGTTGCCTAAGTTGACCGCAGCCGGCCTCGATGTCGATACCCCGTCGCAGCCGGACGGTGACCGGGATGCCCGCCGCTTCCAACTCGTCGCGGAAGGCGTCCACCCGATCGCGGGGGCTGGGCTGCAGCCGTGAATCGGGCGTCGGGTTGAGCGGGATGAGGTTTACGTGGCATAACAGGCCGTTCAGCAATGTGGCCAGCTCCCGCGCCAGGCGCGGTTCGTCGTTCACACCATCGATGAGGGCGTATTCAATTGTCACCCGGCGGTGGGTGCTCTCGGCGTACTCGCGCACGGCAGCCATTAGATCGGCCAGCGGATAGCGCCGGTTCACCGGCACCAGTTGGTCGCGCAGGCTGTCGTTGGGCGCGTGCAGCGAGATGGCCAGATTGATGGGTACCTGCGCCTCGATCAGCCGTCGAATGCCGGGGATCAGGCCCACCGTCGACAGGGTGATCTGACGCGCTCCCAGGTTATAACCCCGATCGTCGGTCAGAGTTTCGATCGCTTTCCAGGTGGCCTGCCAATTGGCCAGCGGCTCGCCCATGCCCATCAGCACGATGTTGCTTACCGGATGGGCCTCCAAGACGGCCCGCCGGTCTTGGGTCTGGGCCTGTTCGATCTCGGCCGCCCGGATCTCGCGGGCCAAGGCGATCACCTGGGCCACAATCTCGCCTGCGCTCAAGTTGCGCACCAAACCGCCCTGACCGGTGGCACAAAAGGTGCAGCCCATGGCGCACCCCACCTGGGTCGAAATGCACGCCGTCCGGCGGTCCTGGTAGAGCATGAGCACGCTCTCCAGGGTCTGGCCATCGGCCAGGCGGTACAGCACCTTGCGGGTCTGGCCGTTGGCCGAAACCTGTTCGGTGATGGGCGTCAGCGGCAGCAGGTCGAACTCGTCGGCCAAGCGCGCCCGCAAGGCCGTGGGCACGTTGCCCATGTCCGCCCAATCGCCCGCCAGCGAGCGGTAGAGCCAATGCCAGATTTGGTCGGTGCGGAAGGCAGGTTGACCCCAGCGGTGCAGGGCCCCGGCCAGTTCCATGTGACTCAGGTCGTAGATCGTAGGGCGTTCAGCCATCCAGCGCCTCCTGCCACACCCGGTGCAGGTGGGCTATGTCGTCGAACACCAGATCGGGCTGGATCTCAGATTCGGCCAACATCTCCCGCCTGGTCACTCCGCTGAGAACCAACAGCGTGGGCAGACCGGCGCGCTGACCGGCCAGGATGTCGGTTTCCAGGCGGTCGCCCAACATGCCGGTGGTGGCTGCCTCAGCGCCCAGCTTGGTCAGAGCTTGTTCGACCATGGCCGTCTCGGGTTTGCCGATGATCAGCGGTTTGACGTCGGTGGCGGCCTCCAGAAGGGCCAGCAGCGAGCCACAGCCCGGCACAATGCCTATCTCTGACGGAAAGGTGCGGTCGGGATTGGTGCCGATGAACTTGGCCCCTGCCCGGATGCCCAGGGTCGCGTCGCGAAGCCGGTCCAAGCACACGTGAAAGTCCATGCCCACTACGACATACTCGGCATCGCCGTCCACCAGTTCAAAACCGGCGTCGACCAGGGCCGAGCGCAGTCCTTTTTCGCCCACGACAAATACCGGCGTGCCCGCCGGCGCGATCCCGGCCAGATAGCCCGCTGTGGCGAGCGACGAGGTCAGGATCTCTTGGGGTTGCACTCGAACATCCATGCCGGCCAGTTTGTCGACGAACTGCTGCGGCGTGCGCGTGGCATTGTTGGTAGCCAGGATAAAGCCAATGCCCCGTTGGCGCAAAAAGTCCAGGAACTCGCCCGTGCCTGGGATGGCCTGGCTGCCCAGGTAGAGGACGCCGTCCATGTCGATGATCAGGTGGCGCAACGTGGCCAGAGCTTTATGGAGTTGAGTGGTGTGCATGGCTATCGATATCCCTAGTTTTCAGTGGGCCGCACTTTGCCCCGGGCCAGCGAGGCCAGAATCCCCAGGGCGCATAGGGCGGCAAAAAGGATAAAAGCGATTCGGACGGCGTCGAGGAACTGCGGGTAGACCTGGGGGGTAATCTCGACCCGTCCCACAAAGAGGGCAAAGAGGAGCGTAGCGATGCCCATGCTGAGCATCTGGCCCAGCAGCCGCATGGTAGCCAGTGTACCCGAGGCCACGCCATAGTACCGCCGGTCCACCGAACCCATGATGGCGTTCATGTTGGGCGAGGAAAAGAGGGCAAAGCCCAGGCCCAAAAACGCCAGACACAGCGAAACGATCCACCAGGGTGTGCTAGGGCCGATAAAGATCAGCAGCGATAGGCCGATGGCGGTGATGGCCATGCCTGCCGATGCCACCACCCGCGGTTCGATCCGATCCGAGAGCCGGCCGGTGAGGGGGGATAGGGTGGCTTGCACCACAGGCTGGGCGATCAACACAAGCCCGGCCTGCTGCGGATCCAGGTCTTTGATGTATTGGAGGTATAGGCTGAGCAAATAGGTCACTGCGGCCGTGGCGCTGTAACTGATCAGCGCGGCGACGTTGGATAAGGTAAAGGCCCGATTGCCGATGAATAACTGGAGGTTGAGCACCGGATAGGTCGTGCGCAGCTCCCACGCGCCAAACATGGCCAGCACGGCCAATCCTGCGGCGATCAATCCGGCCCCACCCCACGTGGGCAGTTGGGAAATGCCTACCATCACGCCGACCAGCGCCAGGGAATAGAGGACCGTGCCGCGCAGGTCAAAGGGCTCGCCTTGGGCTTCGGCCCATTCGCCCTTGAGTTGGGTCAGGGCAAAGGTCAAGGCCACCAGTCCCACGGGCACCAGCACGAAAAAGATGCTCCGCCAGCCCAGGTTTTGCGTCAACACGCCGCCGATGGTGGGTCCCAGCGACAGGCCCACATACACGGCTGCCACCGACAGGCCCAGCACCCGTCCCCGTTCGCCGGGAGGGTAGACGGAGGTCAGGATGGCCACGCTGGTGCCAAAGATCAGGGCGCTGCCGATGCCCTGGATCATCCGGGCGACCAGCAGCATGGTTCCCGAGGTCGACAGGCCGGCCACCAACGCGCCGGTGGTCACCACAGCCATACCCGAGATAAACACCCGCTTGCGCCCGTGGATATCGGCCAGGCGGCCAAAGGGAACCAGGAAAATCGACGCTGCCAGCAGGTAGGCTGTCGGGATCCAGCTCAACAGCACGGCATCCATGGCAAACTCGCGGCCAATGGAGGGCATGGCGACGTTGGTCGCTGAACCCAAAAAGGAGGTCAGGAACGAAGCCAGCACGGCCGCCAGCAGGGTAGCACGCTGCTCGGCGCGGGAGTCAGTGGGGTGGGTCATGGGACAGCCTTCCCGCGTACTTGTCATAATCTTCTTGGGTGTCGACGTCTTCGAGGATGGCGGCGCTGGCCACATCGACCTGCTCCAGCCAGCCGTCATAGTCTTGCAGGACGGCCCGGCCGCCGCGGTCGCCCTCCACGGCCATGAGCCGGGGAAAGAGGGCGCGATCGAACAACACCGGGTTGCCCCGCTGGCCCTCAAAATAGGGTACCACGACGGGCGCTCCGGTGGCGGCATAGCGCGCGACCAGATCGCGCAAAAGCTGGGCCGTCAGTGTGGGCTGGTCGGCCAAGATAATCAGCACTGCCTGGATGTCGGGTCGCAGGGCGGTCAGGCCGGCACGGAGGGAGGTGCTCATACCCTGCGCCCATGCCTCGTTGGTCACCACTCCAAGCGGGAGATCGGCCAGGGTCTCGCCGATTGCCTCGGCATGGGCGCCGACGACGACCACGATCTGATCCAGGCCGGCTGCGCACGTCATTTCGGCGACGCGTCGCACCATCGGCTGGCCCCCCATCGGCAAGAGTTGTTTGGGACGGCCCATGCGCCGCGAGCCTCCGGCGGCAAGAATGATCGCAGCGACGGCAGGTTTGTGTAGTTTCTGGTCCATAAGCGTTGATTGTAGCACGAAACCTCTCTAGACACAAAAATTCCCGACCCTGGCTCCGCTTGTAGGTCTGCTGCTCCGGCGGTATAATGCCCGCATGGAAATCAAAGGCCGGGTATTGCTGATCAACCCCTGGATCGTCGATTTCGCCGCCCACAACCTCTGGATCGAGCCATTGGGGCTGCTGGCGCTGGGCGCAGCGCTGCGTGAGAACGGCTATGCCGTCCATCTGGTGGATTGCCTGGCGCCTCATCCCGGCACGCCCTCCCCTCGCGGCTATGGGCAGGGCAAGTTTGCCAAGGTTGACCTGCCCAAACCCGGCCCGGTGGCCCATGTGCCCCGGCGATTTGGGCGCTATGGCCTGCCAGCGGAACAGTTCGATGCTGCGCTGGCGGCCTTGCCTACGCCCGATCTGGTGCTGGTGACCTCGGGCATGACCTATTGGTATCCCGGCGTCGTCGAGGCCGTTGGGCGGGTGCGGGCCCGCTTTGGGGCTGTGCCTGTAGCCTTGGGCGGTGTGTATGCCGGCCTTTGTCCCGATCACGCCCGGGCCCACTCGGGCGCCGACCGGGTTGTGGAAGGTCCCGGGGTGGTCGCCGTGTTGGAAATGGCCGATCAGATCACCGGCGCGCGGTCGGACCCGCAGCGCTATGCCGACCCTCGCACCTGGCCTGCGCCCGCCCACGACCTGGCCTTTCGGCCCTATGCGGCGGTGCTCACCTCGTGGGGCTGCCCTTTGCGCTGCACCTATTGTGCCAGCCACCGCTTGCAGCCCACCTTTGTGCAGCGCTCACCCCAGGCCGTGGTGGACGAGATTCAAGGTTGCTGGCAACGCGGCGCGCGCGATGTGGCCTTTTACGACGACGCCCTGTTGGTGAACGCCGACCGCCACCTGACGCCGATTTTGGAAGGGGTGCTGGCTCGCGGCCTCACCCCGCGCTTTCACACGCCCAAT
This sequence comes from uncultured Anaerolineaceae bacterium, assembly GCA_964575225.1. Lineage (GTDB taxonomy): Bacteria > Chloroflexota > Anaerolineae > JAAYZQ01 > JAAYZQ01 > CAZNQW01. The sequence continues at coordinate 25,373 of CAZNQW010000003.1, forward strand.
GGCCTGCATGCTCGGCTGATTTCGGACGATCTGGCAGCTTTGATGCGCCGGGTCGGATTTGTCACGGTCCGTCTGTCGTTGGAAACCACCAACGTCCAGCGCCAGCAGGCCACCGGTGGCAAGGTCGATAGCCCTTCTTTTGAGCAGGCTGTAGATCGCCTGCAGGCCGCCGGGTTTGGCCCTGCCGACCTGGGCGCCTACATTCTGGCCGGGTTGCCGGGCCAGCCGCTGGATGAAGTGGAGCGCACCGTGCGTTGGGTCCACAGCCTGAAGGTGCAGGCCAAACTGGCCCTCTACTCGCCCATCCCTGGCACTATCGACGCCGAGGGGGTGCTTCCGCCCGGCGCCGATCCCCTGCTGCACAACCATACCGTCTTTCCCTATCGGTTGGGCCCGACTCACGTGGCCGAGCTACAGCGGATCAAGCAATTGGCCAAAGACGGCAACAACGCCCTGCTGCGTCCCTAGCGCCGCTCCAGGCGACGCATGCGTCTCCCTTACCCGTCCGGCTCGTAGCCCCTGCGGCGGGCGCGGTCCAGCAACTCCTGGGCCAGCTCGTTGTGGCGGGCCACCAGCGCCGGCAGGTCGACGCCCAGCAGTTGGCCCTTTTCCACGACGATCCGCCCGTTGATGACCGACAGATCCACCTGGGGTGGCGCGCAGAACAGGAGCGCTGCCAGGGGATCGGCCTGGGCCCCGGCTGCCGCCAGCCGGTCGGTGCGCACGCCGATCAGATCGGCAGCCATGCCCGGACTCAATACCCCGATGTCGTCGCGGCCCAACACCGCCGCTCCCCCTCGGGTGCCCAGCGCCAGCACCTCTTCGGCGCTTATGGCCGACGCGCCCAGTTGCACCCGCTGCAACAGCAGGGCCTGGCGGGCTTCGGCTAGCATGTGGCCGCTGTCGTTGCTGGCGCTGCCGTCGACGGCCAATCCCACCTTGACCCCGGCATCGAGCATGGCCCGGATGGGGGCAATGCCGCTGCCCAGCCTCATGTTGGAGCTGGGGCAGTGGGCCACGCCCGTGCCGGTGGAGGCCATCAAACCGATCTCTTGCTCGTTGACGTGGACGCAGTGGGCCCACCACACGTCGGGCCCGATCCACTCCAACCGGCGCATCAGCTCGACCGGCCGCACACCGAATTTCTTCAGGCAAAAGGCTTCTTCGTCCTGGGTCTCGGCGACGTGGGTGTGGAGGGTCAAGCCATGCCGGCGGGCAAAGGCCGCGGCGCTGCGCATCAGGTCGGGCGACACGGAAAAGGGCGAGCAGGGGGCCACGACGATGCGGCACATGGCAAAGGAGGCAGGGTCGTGATAGCGCTCGACGGCGCGGTCGCAATCGGCCAGGATGTCGGCTTCGCTTTCGACCACCGAGTCGGGGGGCAGCCCACCCTGCGAGCGGCCCAGCGACATGCTGCCCCGGCTGGGGTGGAAGCGCACTCCCAACTCGCGAGCTGCGCGGATCTCGTCGTCGATGGCGCTGTCGTTGGGGTAAAGGTACAGGTGGTCGGCCACGGTAGTGCAGCCGGAAAGGATCAGCTCGCTGAGGGCAATGAGGGCGCTGACATACACCGCTTCGCTGCTCAGTCCGGCCCAGATGGGGTACAGTGTGCGCAGCCAGTCGAACAGTTCGGCGTCTTGGGCATCGGGCAGGGCGCGGGTCAGGCTTTGGTACAGGTGGTGGTGGGTGTTGACCAGTCCCGGCAAAACCACGAGGTTCTGGGCGTCGATCACCTGGTCGGCGGCGGGCGGCAGATCGCGGCTGGGGCCCACCTGGCGGATGACTGGGCCCTCGATGTAGACGCCGCCGTCGACGATCCGCTCGCGGCGGTCGTTCATGGTCGCCAGCAGCCGGGCGTTTTTGATCAGGAGTGTGGACATGGGTCCTCCTTCTGTAGGGCGATGGCTCCATTCTAACACAGGCCGGGGTGGGCGTCAACGGTATTTTGTTGTTTCGGAAAAAGTGGTCAGGGCCCTGTCAAAGTCGCGTGCTGGCTTCGGTTGCTGTTCCACGGGAGCGCACCGCAACTCGTAAGAGCTCCCCCTGGCGTCGTGCCCGCGGAAGCGCCTGTGTACCCACAGGCAGCATCCATTCTAGGGCACAAGGCGTATGGACCCCCGCCTTCGCGGGGGTGACCCGCGGGTTGCAAGGGTTACAGCTTGTTCAGAAGGACTTTGACAGGCCCCTGCAGAAGGGGTGGGTGGCTGTGGCGATTTGGCGGCAATCATGGTACAATGGCCATGACCGAACGACTCTGTACACAGGAGCCCAGAAATGACCCAGCAGGCAACTTCGGGTGCCCAATCCGACAGGATCCTGATCGTCGAGGACGATGCGACGTTGCTCGATACCCTCGAGTATAACCTGACCGCCGAGGGCTATCGGGTGCTGACCGCTATCGATGGCCGCGATGCGATTCAGGTGGCCCGCGACGAAAAGCCCGACCTGGTGCTGTTGGACGTGATGTTGCCGGGACTGGACGGCTTGGAAGTCTGTCGCATCCTGCGCCGCGAGATGAATGTGCCGATCCTGATGCTTACGGCCCGGACCGACGAAGTAGACCGCGTGGTGGGGTTGGAAATGGGCGCCGATGACTATTTGACCAAGCCCTTTTCTATGCGCGAGCTGCTGGCCCGGGTCAAGGCCTTGTTGCGGCGCGTGCGCCTGATTCGGGAGGAGATGGTCGCTGAGCAAGAAGAAGCAGGCTCCGAATTGCTGCGCTTTGGCGATCTGTCCATCGACCCGGATCGCCGTGAAGTGCTTTGGCGGGGCAAGGTGCTGCATCTGAAGCCCAAGGAATACGAGTTGTTGGCTTTTTTGGCCCGCCATCGGGGCATGCCCCTGACCCGCGACCTGCTGCTGGAACGGGTGTGGGGCTGGGACTATGGTGGGGGCAGCCGTACCGTCGACGTCCATGTGCGGTGGCTGCGCGAAAAGATCGAGGCCGATCCTGCCAATCCCGAACGAATCGTCACGGTGCGCGGGGTCGGCTACTGCTTTGAGGGGTAGGGACATGTTTCGTTCTTTGCGCTGGCGGATTGCTCTGCCTTATGCAGCTCTGATTCTGGTCGTCACGTTGGGTCTGGCCTTGTATGTCTCGAACCGGGTGAGCGAGACGCGGCGGGTCGATCTGGAAGCCCATCTGTTGGCCGATGCCCGGCTGTTGACCGACGGCCTCTTGCCCTTTTTCTCCCCTCCGGCCGATGCCGGCGACCTGGACGCGGCCGTGCGTCGCTGGGCCGACCTGCTGGAGGCGCGGGTGACGGTCATTGCCGCCGACGGTGCGGTGGCGGGCGAGTCCCACGAGGATCGGACCCAGATGGACAATCATTTGAACCGACCCGAAGTGCAACTGGCCTTGTCGGTGGGGCAAGGCAGCAGCCGCCGTTACAGCGCTACCGAAGGCTATGAGATGATGTATGCGGCTGTGCCCATTATCGATCCCACGAGCGGGGCTGTGCTGGGTGTGGTGCGCGTGGCCCTTCCCTTGCGCGACATTGAGGTCCATGAGGCCGATCTGCGCGAGGGTATTCTGATGGCCGGACTGACGGTGGCGGCATTGGCCCTACTCCTGGCGGTGTTGATCGCCGAGCGGACGACGCATCCGGTACGCCGGCTGACAGAGGTCGCCGGGCGCATGGCTGACGGCGATCTGAGCGCTCGCCTGTGGCCCACCAGGCAGGATGAAGTCGGCAAACTCACCCGCACCTTTAACCACATGGCCGATCGGCTTCGCGATCAGGTGACGAGCCTCGACGCGGAGCAGGGACGGCTGGCAGCCGTGTTGGAGCACATGGCCGACGGTGTGCTGATCACTGACCGGGGCGGCCATGTGGGGCTCGTGAACGCCGCGGCGGCGCGATTGCTGTCCTTCCCCGCGGATCGCGTCTTGGGACGCCCACTGGTTCAGGTGGCGCCCTTTCATGCCCTGCTCGAGCTGTGGAAAAAGGCGGAGGACAAGGGGGTGGAACAGGTCGGCACCGTGGATCTGGGTCATCAGGGGTTGTTCTTGCAGGCGATTGTCACTCCCTTTGAGACGGCAGGCGAAACGGGCTACCTGGTCATCCTCCAAGATCTGACTCGCATCCGCCGCTTGGAGACGGTGCGCCGCGATTTCGTCAGCAATATTTCCCACGAGCTGCGAACCCCGCTGGCGGGACTCAAGGCCCTGGTCGACACGCTGCAGGGTGGGGCATTGCACGATCCGGTCGCCGCGCAGCGCTTTCTCAAGCGGATGGATGGTGAGGTGGATGCTCTGACTCAGATGGTGGAAGAACTGTTGGAGCTGTCGCGCATCGAATCGGGGCAGGCGCCCCTGCGCTTGGCGCCAGCGCCGATCGCCGAGGTGATGATCCCGCCGGTGGAGCGACTGCGACCCCAGGCCGAGCGAGCCGGGCTGAGCCTGACCATCTCGCTGGCCAACGATCTGCCGCCGGTTCAGGCCGACCTGGATCGGGTGCGTACGGTGGTCACCAACCTGGTGCACAATGCCATCAAGTTTACTCCCCCGGGTGGAAGCGTGACAGTATCGGTCGAGGCGCGGGACAAGGAAGCCGTCTTTGCCGTGCAGGACAGCGGCGTGGGCATTCCGGCTGCCGACCTGTCCCGCATTTTTGAGCGCTTTTACAAGGCCGACCGGGCGCGCAGCGGGGGCGGCACCGGTCTGGGGTTGGCCATTTCCCGCCACATTGTCGAGGGCCACGGCGGACGCATCTGGGCCGAGAGTGTGGAGGGCAAGGGGAGTACCTTTTATTTCACGCTGCCATTCGCGGGTAGTGTGTAGGTCCAGCCGGAACCTGCGAATCTAGTTTCCTCTTGCGCGAAAGAGTGAGCCCCAGCGATCCGGTCGGCTGTGGCTTCGGCGACTGTTCCTGACAGCCATTCGTCGATGGGCGGCTTCCACGGCCAGAAAAATCCTGATCGCGCGCAAGAGTCGCCGCGCAGGCAACTCTCCAGCGTCGACAGGCCGACCCTCGATGTCAGGTTCAGGGACAGCGGCGTGACCGATACCACGCGATCGATGTCCACGGCATAGATATCCGAGCCCCGTTCGCAATCCCCACTGTGCGCCAACAGACGATAGCCCGGTCGCCCGGAGCCATTCTTGCGATCAGGCGCCGTGGGCCAGAAGTAACGGCATTGGGAAAGGTGGGTCACGCGCCAGGGGGTAGTAGTGGCGGCGTCCCTGGGGATGTTAAGGCTCAGGGCATGGACGTCGTCAGGTAGGGCATTGGACAGGAGATTCGCGGCAAACTCTTGTGTGAATGCCTTGGCTGCCGTATAGTCCGCGGCTTTGTCCCCCGTGAGATGACAAGCCGGGTCCATCTCCAGCGAGACGGCCAAAGCCGGAATGTCAAAGGCCGCGGCTTCCAACGCCGCGCCGATGGTGCCCGATACGGTCACCTCGGTTCCCAGGTTGACGCCAAAGTTGATGCCCGATACCACCAGAGCGATGGGGCGGGGCGCCAATTCCAACAGGGCATGCTGCACGGCCAACGCCGGGCTGCCGTCTACGGCATGGGCCGTTACCATCTGCCCACCCCGTTCGACCTGGGTCGTGCTCACCCGGCCTGTCACGTGGTGGGGCATCGAGCGCCCGGCGCCCGACCACTGACGGTCGGGGGCTACGACCAAGACCTCGCCCAGAGGAAGCAGCGCGTCGACGCTGGCCCACAGGCCGTCGGACTCCACCCCATCGTCGTTTGTCACCAGAATTAATGGTTTACTCAAGTTCGTTTTCCTCTCGTTTTTCATTCGTTGACTCCACTGAAGCAAGCCGTTTTAGCGGGTGAAATGGGTGGTATGTGGTGTGCGCGCGAAGCGTGCACACCACATACGGTACCTGTTTTCCCCGACGACCCTCTTTGCAGGGCAGTCATTCATTGTCTCTATCTTACCACGGTTGGTTTAACGCCTGGTTAAGGCGCTGTTAACGCGCTGTTAACGCGCTGTTAACGCTTGGTAAAGGTTTTCAGTGTCGCCCGCGAGACTTGCTGAATCGCAGGGGCATGGCAGGTCTTTCCCGAGCGCACCATGCGTCGTCCGTTGTACGGGCGGGTTTCAAACCCGCCCGTACAGTTGGGCGAAAATTATGCAGGATCTCTAGATCCAGCGCAACGGGCGCGGGTGCCCATACAAGGTGCTAGGTTCCCCCATTGCTACATGGAGAATTGCCGGCAACAACCCTTCAACGAAGCGAGGGCGGGGCAGCCGGCGAATTGTTAACAAGTTGTTAACCATTTGTTAGCAAAGCCTTAACCGGGCCTTATTCCTGTGTTAACAACGGCATAGTACTCTATCCGAGGCAAGGAACGGCTTGCCGTATAATCATCTGTTGAAATTGGAGGAGAGATTTACTATGCGTCGTCTAGGGTTTATGGTGTTAATGGTTGCCGTGTTGGTTGTGGCTGCGTGTGGAACGCCGGCAGCGACCCCGGTGCCCCAGGTTGTCAAGGAAACGGTCCAGGTCAAAGAGACTGTGGCGGTCAAGGAGACGGTTCAAGTCGTGGTGACTCAGGAAGTGGTCCAAGAGGTTCAGGTCCTGGGTCTGCCGGAGGTGAATCCGTTGGAAGTGAGCGGAGACATTGTGACGGCCGGCAGCTCGACGGTCTATCCGTTGTCGGAGGCGATGGCTGAGCGGTTCCAGGATGAGGGCTACTCGGGGAGTATCACCATCGACAGCATCGGCAGCGGAGCCGGGTTCGAGCGGTTCTGTGTGCAGGGCGAGACGGACATTGCCAACGCCAGCCGCGGCATCAAGGATTCGGAAGTGGAATCGTGCCGGGCGATTGGGCGGGAGCCGATCGAGTTTCGTGTGGGGACCGACGCGCTGGCCGTGGTGGTGAGTCAGGCCAACGAGTTTGCAGCGAATGCGACGTTGTCGGAACTGGCGCTGATCTTTTCGACGGCGAGCACCTGGGCCGACGTGAATCCCGAGTGGCCGGCGGAGCCGATCCAGCGCTTTATTCCGGGCACGGACAGTGGGACCTTTGACTTTTTCGTGGAAGAGGTGTTTGACAACGATAAGGAGCCGATTCTGGCCGCGTCGAACACGCAGTTGAGCGAGGACGACAACGTGCTGGTGCAGGGAGTGCTGGGCAGCCCGTACGCTATCGGTTTCTTTGGGTACGCCTACTATGCGGAGAATGCGGGTGCGCTCAAGATTCTATCGATAGAGGGTGTAGAGCCGAGCGCTGCCTCGGTGGATTCAGGGGACTATCCGCTGGCCCGGCCGCTGTTCATCTACTCGACGGCCGAGATCATGAGTGAAAAGCCGCAGGTAGGGTCGTTCATCAACTTTTACCTGAGCTATGTGAACGAAGAGATTGGCCGGGTTGGCTACTTTCCGGCCAGTGCGGATGCGCTGACTGTCGCCCAGCAAGCCTGGCTCGACGCCATGGGCCAATAGCCGGTTCCATGCTTCACCGTTGGGGAAGGGGTGGAAGCTCCTTCCCCAACGGCCCTGTTTGATGCAAGGCGGATTGGCTTGCCTTGCTTCGGAGGAAACGGATGTACACAGAGAGAGCGTTATCCACTCACGCAGGCCTGCCGGATTCGATCGGGTCGCCGGTGGATCTGCGCCGTCGGCCGAGAGTTGGCGAGCGGCTGATCCACCTGTTTCTGTTCCTGTGCGGCGCATTGTCCATCTTGACGACGGTGGGCATTGTCTATGGACTGGCTCAGGAGTCGTGGAGCTTTTTCACCCACGACATGTGGGAAGACGCCGACAAAGCGCTGGCAGCGGATGTCGACGCTGACCAGACGACCCTCGACCTTGGCGCGAGTGGTCGGACGCTGGCCTCCGGCGATCGGATTCGCCTGAACGACGAGGTGATCAAGATCGTGGCCGTTCAAGGGTCCACCACCACGGTCGAACGCGGCCTGCAGGACACCGTGGCAGCCGCGCATTCCATCGGGACGGAGGCGTGGGTCAGCAATCGAGTCTCTCTGATCGAATTCTTAACCGGCACCCGCTGGAATCCCCAGATCGGCCAATTTGGCATCTGGCCCCTGGTCATGGCCACACTGGTGACCAGCGTTTTGGCCATGATCGTGGCCCTGCCCCTGGGCCTCAGTGTGGCCATCTATCTGAGCGAGTACGCCTCGGCGCGGGCGCGGGCGATCCTCAAACCCATTCTTGAGGTTTTGGCCGGTATCCCGACCGTGGTCTACGGCTACTTTGCCCTCACCTTTGTGACCCCGATCCTGCGCGGAGCGTTTGGGTCGGACACCGTCCAGATCTACAATACCGCGTCGGCAGGCATGGTCATTGGCATCCTGCTGTTGCCCCTGGTCAGCTCGATGAGCGAAGACGCGCTGAGCGCTGTGCCCCGCTCGTTGCGGGAGGCTTCCTACGGCCTGGGCGCCACCCGCCTGGAGACGGCGGTCAAGATCGTCCTGCCGGCGGCCCTTTCGGGCATTACGGCTGCCGTCGTTGTTTCGATCTCGCGGGCCATCGGCGAGACGATGATCGTGGCCATCGCCGCCGGGGCCGGGCCGAACCTGACGCTCAATCCCTTTCAGGCGGCCGAGACGATGACGGGGCATATCGTGCGCATCAGCGGCGGCGACTTGAGCTACGATTCCATCGACTATAACAGCATCTTTGCCATTGGCTTGCTGTTGTTCTTTATCACCTTGGGGTTGAATATTGTCAGCCAGCGGATTGTGCGCCGCTTTCGGGAGGTGTACGAATGAGCAAGGCTCAGAGACCCCAGCCAGAGCGCTGCGACGAGTTCTCGCAGAACCTGTCCAGCCGCTACCGATCGGCCCGCCTGTGGCAGGTGGTGTTCCAGGTCTCGACCATCATCGGGATTCTGGTGCTCGCCGCCGTACTGTGGAACATCCTGGACAGCGCTTTTGGACTGGTGGCTGTCGAGAACCAAGTCGACCCCGACTCGCTGGCCCTCGATGGCGTGGCGTTGGAGGATCTTGCGCAGGGGCAGTTGGTTTCCATCCTGCAGGACCATCTTTCAACCGGCCTCATTCGTCGATTGGAGAGCGAGAACCCGTTTGACGAGCGCACCCGAGACGATGTCTATGATCTGGTGGTGGAACGGGTGGTGCAGCCCAAAGTGGTGCGTGCCTGGTCGCTGACGGACTCGCTTTTCCACCGTGCTGACGTCCTAGCCGAGGTGGGCAGTTCGTACCCCGCGGCTGAGGTTCAATTCCGATCCTGGCTCCACAGCGGATTTGTCACCGCTCCCCAATCCAGCGATCCCGACAAGGCAGGCGTTCGAACGGCCGTCTTGGGCTCGCTGTGGACCATTGTCATCACCATTCTCTTTGCTTTTCCCCTGGGAGTTGGGGCGGCCATTTATCTGGAAGAGGTGGCCACTGACACCTGGCTCAATCGGGTGATCCGCACCAACATCAACAATCTGGCCGGGGTGCCGTCGATCATCTATGGCATGTTGGGCCTGGCGATTTTCGTACGCGCCCTGGAGCCGCTGACCAGCGGAACGCTGTTGGGATTGACCGATCCGACGACGGCCAACGGCCGGACGATCTTGTCGGCTGGGCTGACGCTGGGCCTGCTGATCCTGCCGTTGATCATCATCAACGGCCAGGAGGCGATCCGCGCCGTGCCGGGCACGCTGCGCCAGGCCAGCTTTGGCCTGGGAGCCACTCAGTGGCAGACCATCTGGCACCATGTGCTGCCCAGCGCCCTGCCCGGCATCTTGACCGGTACGATTCTGGCCATTTCCCGGGCCATCGGTGAGACGGCGCCCTTGGTGGTGGTCGGCGCGTCCACCTTTATCACAGTGGACCCCAACGGCCCTTTTAGCAAGTTTACCACCTTGCCCATTCAGATCTACCAATGGACCTCGCGCCCTCAGGGCGAGTTCCGCAATATCGCCGCAGCCGCCATTTTGGTCCTGCTGGTCTTGCTGTTGGCCCTCAACGCCTCGGCGGTGCTGCTGCGCAATCGAACCCGCAGGAGCGGTTAACATGACTCAGCGCCAAACGCCCTCCCTTCCTTTCCCAGAAATTGGATCCCATGCCATTGAGGCGCGGGATTTGAACGTCTACTATGGCGATTTCCGAGCCATCAAAGGCATCAACCTCCAAATCGCAAGTCATAAGGTAACGGCCATTATTGGGCCTTCTGGCTGCGGCAAGAGCACCATGCTGCGCGCCTTTAATCGCATGAATGAGCTGGTGCCCTCCGCCCGGGCCGATGGCGCGGTGTTGTTCCAGGGCCAGAACATCTATGGGCCCGACGTCGATCCAGTGACTGTGCGACGGCATATTGGCATGGTGTTCCAAAAGCCGAATCCTTTTCCCAAGAGCATCTTTGAAAACGTGGCCTGGGGGGCGCGCATCAACGGCTACCGCGGCCCCATCGACGAGCTGGTGGAACGCTCGCTGCGACAGGCAGCTTTGTGGGACGAAGTGAAGGACAAGCTCCATCAGAGCGGCTATTCCCTGTCCGGCGGGCAACAGCAGCGGCTGTGCATCGCCCGGGCTATCGCCATCCGGCCTCAGATCATTCTCATGGACGAGCCTGCGTCGGCCCTCGATCCCATCGCTACGCTCAAAATCGAGGATCTGATGCGCGAGTTGGCCGAGGATTATACGATCATTGTGGTCACCCACAATATGCAACAGGCTGCCCGTGTGTCGGACTATACCGCTTTTTTCATGATGGATGAGGACCGGGCCGGTTACCTGGTGGAATACGGCCCCACCGGTGAGATCTTTACCCAGCCCCGCGACCGCCGGACGGAGGATTACATCACCGGGCGTTTTGGCTAGAGTCGGGCGATTTGCCAACTTGAGCTTTTTCTTGTACTATTCTATCTTGGAGTGAGGGCATTGAAGAAACAGGTTCTCTTTTTGTGCACCGGCAACTCGGCCCGCAGCCAGATGGCGGAGGGGTGGGTCAACCATTCCTTGGGTGACCGGTGGCAGGCCTATTCTGCGGGAATCGCACCGACAGGCTTTGTCCATCCCCTGGCAGTGGAGGCTATGGCCGAGTTGGGTGTGGATATCTCGCACCAGCGTAGCAAGCCGGTGGCCGAGTTCCAGGGCGCCGATCTGGATCTGGTGGTCACCGTCTGCGATGGCGCGGCTGAGAACTGTCCGCTGTGGTTGGGGCAGGGGCGCAAGGTGCATCTCGGATTTCCCGATCCGGCCGCAGCCGTGGGCAGCGCTGAAGAGCGGATGGCTGTCTTTCGTCAAGTGCGTGACGACATATGTGCCCAGATGGCGGAGGTTTTGACCCGCCCACAATTCCCGATTCTGTAGGAGGTCGCCATGACCCGTCGGACGTTTGACCAAGAATTGAACCGCCTTGAGGGCGAGGTATTGGCCCTGGGCAATCAGGTGGAAGAGGCGCTCGTCGAATCGGTCGAGATCCTCAAACGCCGCGATTTCGCCGCTTCCCGGCAGTTGATCGAGAACGATCGGGTAGTCAACGAGCGGCGCTATGCTATCGAGTCTGAGGTGCTGACCCTGATCGCGACCCAGCAGCCCATGGCCGGTGACCTGCGCTTTTTAGCGGCTATCCTCGAAATTGTCACCGAGCTGGAGCGGATGGGCGACTATGCCAAGGGCATCGCTCGCATCAACTTGATGATCGGCGAGCAGCCGCTGCTCAAGCCGCTGATTGACCTGCCGATCATGGCCGACAAGGTGCGGGCCATGTTGCACAGCGCACTGGAGGCCTTTGTCCAACGCGACGATGAGCGGGCGCGGGCCATCCCTGACCAGGATGACGAGGTGGATGCCCTCTACAATCAGATCCAGCGCGAGTTGCTTTCCTATATTCTGGCCGATCCACACACCTACCAACAGGCGAACTATTTGATGTGGGCTGCCCACAACCTGGAGCGCGCCGCCGATCGGGTGATCAACCTCTGCGAGCGTGTGGTCTATACCGTCAGCGGCGAGCTGATGGAATTGGGCAGCGACGACGCCGGGATCGAAAGCCTGACGTAGGCTGCTTTCAGGGTACGGACGCCCTTTCGGAGGAGGTGCGGTTTTCCGACGGAGGCAAGTGGGTTGGCTTTATGGCTGCCACGAGCGCAGGATCAAAGGGAGGTGAACCTGGAAGGGGCCTCCCGGCATGGCGCCCAGGCTCACTTCGTCGATAGAGACCTTGCCCGACGAATCAGATTCCGACGTCCACCATAGCTGGAGATCGACCGTTGCCGTGATCGCCGTGTCGGGCGGCCCGGCATAGGCCCACAGGTGTTGCCAGCCGCTCGCGTCCAGCGCGGGGGTGAGGACCACCTGAGTGGTCACCGGAATTGTGCTGGTGATGGGTCCGGGCAGTGGCGCCGTCAGAGGCATCGTGAGGGACAGGGGCAGCGTGGGGCTGAGCACCTGCTGGACCAGCGTGAGCCGCACGTTCAGGCAGTCGCCGGGGCCGGCGTCCACGGGCAGATACCAGAAGGAGAGGACCGGTTCCCATGTGCCGCTGAGGGCAGCGGTTTGGCCCAGGCCCACCCGCTCGCCCTCAGCGCCGCCCAGAATCAGCGCCCCGCGGCCGGTGTGCACCGGCGTGTCGACCACAGTCGGCGCCGACGGCCCGCCCCCCAGCGGGGTCCAGCCCTCCAGGCCTGCCTCGAACTGGCCACTGGTCAGGGCATCGATCGGCGGCAGCGTCGTCCACGCGACGGTGATCGTTTCGGTGACGCCCAGCACCCGGTCGTGTTGTGGGGCCGGGGTCGCCCACCAGGGATGGGATAGGGTCAAGCTGTATTCGCCCCTCAGATCGGCGGGATACTCGATTTCGTATTGGCCATCTGCCCCGCTGATCGCGGTCCAGGCCGTCCCCGAAATGGCCACCGTCGCCCCCATCACGGAATGGCCTTCCGGACTAAGCACGGTGCCGATGATCCGCGCCCCACGTACGTGGGTGGTGGTGTCGCCCTCGGTGCGCCAGGGGCTGGTGAGATGGGCGCCATTGGGGTAGCATTGCCAGACACGCGCCCGGAAGCGATAGGTATGCCCCTTTTCCCCCTCAAACGTGGCTGACACGGCGTCGGTTTTGACGAACCAATCCCGCCACACTCCTTCGGCCTCGTCCAGCCACTGGATGTCGTGCCAGTCGCGCAGATAGCCGCCAAAGGGTGCCGGTTCGGCGTTGTCCCAGCAGACCTCGAAGGAGGTTTCCACGGCCTCGGCGGGTGACGTGGCGCGGACGGTAGGCGTCTGGGCCAGGATGGCCGAATCGAGAAAGCTGAGGTTCATGTAGGGCAGACCGCCGGAGGGATAGGGGCTGTCCACGCGGATGAAAACCGTGAGGGTCGGCGCCTGGGCATAGAGGGACAGGCGCTGGTCAATGTCCCACGGGCCCTCGTCGTGATCGTCGGGCGCAGTCCAGACGACGGTCGGGGCTTGGGGGTCGGTCCCGCCCGTCGGATCGAGGCCGAGCTGTTTGATCATGGTGCCGTCGTTTGTTGGGGGAGCCGAGGACTGGAAAATGGTCAGAAGGGCGGCGTGAAAGCCATAGCCTAGGCCAGGCGTCAGGCCGGTCACCCGCTGCAGGAGCCCAGCCGTATAGGGCTCGGTGGCGACCAGCATCTGGGAGGTTTCGCCCTCGATTCGCTCCACCCAGCCTCCGCCCAAGGGACTGGCGGCAAAGACGCGAGTATCCATCCAGCAGGGGGTTGGGCCGCCGTACCAGAAGCGTTGCCAGCCCGAGGCCACCTGGCAGGCCGCGCCCTCAAAGCGATCGTAGGGCGGATCGTACCCCTCCATACCGGGGTTGGTGAGGAGTTGAAAGGCGTCGGCCTGGGGAGACACCGATTGGCCGACCACTTGTCCGGGGATGAGGATCAGTAGCAGGAACAGCAGCGCCGCTGCAAGGCCCAACGCCCAGCCGGATCGGATCATCTCTCGTCGCCTCCCGTTTTTGGGCCAGAAGAGGCCCAGGGGGCCAGTGGTCAATTCCAACGGGCCAGCGCGCGGAGGATGGTTTGGGCCCAAAGGTCCGCTCCCCGGCTGTTGAGGTGCAGGCCGTCGTAGGTCAACAGCAGGCGCCGCCGTCGACTGATCTCGTCGGGTGAGGTCTGGCTCAAGCGTCGGCGATCCAGCCAGGTGAACAGCCATTCGCCGGGCAGGTAGCGCGACGGTTTTTCCAGGAGGGCCAGGGTCTCGACAAAGGCCTGCCACACGTCGGCGACCGGTGCGCCACCATCCATCGCCGCACGCTGGAAAATGCCGTTGAGCCGCGCCAGTTGCTGGTTCAGCGGGGAAGCGATCTGCTCGCCCAAGGGGCTGCAGGTGCAGACCAGGGGCCGGGCGCCCGCCTGGTGCACCCGGTCGATCAATGTTCGATAGAGGGAGGCCGCCTGATCGAGATCCCGAGTGGGTGGCGGTTCTCCCTGCAGGCGCCGGGACTGGAGGCCGAGCCACCAGCCCGGGCTCCGGTCCGACAGCCAGGGCAGCCACACGTCGTTGACACCCACTGCCAGGATCACCCACTGGGGCCGGTAGCGCCGGATCGGTTCGTCGATGCGCGCCAGCAGGGAGCGGATCGTGTCGCCAGAACGACCTGCATTGACGACCTGCGCCCCAAGGCCCTGTCGGTTCACCAGGGCCTGGGCCACCCGATCCACGTAGCTTTCGCCTTGGACTCCTTCCGTCAGGCTGTCCCCGGCAAAGAGATAGATCCGGTGCAGTGACGAGCTCATCAGCACGAATCCGAGCGCCTAATCCTGTCCTCGCCGGGCCAGCAGGGCCCCCAACGAGGCGATCAAGCCGCCAAAGACAAAGCCCCAAAACCAGGCCATGGGCAGATTTGAAAGCGAAGGGCGTTCGACATCACGCAGGGGTTCAGGCTCAGGGCCGGGTGGCCACCCAAGATAGCGCAGAATCAGTTCCAGGGTGGGGGTAATCATCCCTGCCAACCCGCCGGCCAAAAAGACATCCTCCGAGCTAAAACCGTACCGCCGCACGCCCACCCAGCCGATCCGTCCCCACACCAGGCCACTGATCGTCCCGGCGATGCTCTGCACTTGAGCCGCGGTCTTGCGGGACCAGCGCATCAAGCGCGCCAGCGTGGGCAGGGTCAGGATCCAACTGACAGAGGTCAGGACCGTCGCCCGCGCCACTCGCCAGCGCCGTGCCCATTCCAATGATGGCTCCTGCACAATCAACTCGGTCATACTTCTCCCTCAAATCGTCCTGCTGAGGCGCGGCCCAGAGGCGCACCTTGTTCTCTGATTCCTGCGGCCCATTGTACCACAATTTTCCGTTCTGGCACAGGCGACGGGCCTGTGATGTCAGGGCCATCGCATGGGTGGGTTCCATGGGAGGATGCCGGTTGGGAAAACGAACTCGAGAGTGCGTACCTGCTTTGGCAGGGCAGGCGCTGTACTCGGCTCCGCTGCCGCAGAAATCAGCGCAGACGGTGTAGAGCAATGACCAGGCGCCACAGGCACAGAAGCGTCGCAAGTGCCCCCAGGGCCCATGCGGGGATTTGACCGGCGATCATCTCTTGCCGCAGCGTGGCTGCGAGCCAACCCGATCCCATGAGCAGCGCCGTCCAGATTCCGGCTCGAAGCCGAGCATTGCGCACCGCTTCGGTGCGGGGGCTCTCGTCTTCCAGGATCGATAGTTCGCCCTCTTCGGCACGGCGCAGCACCACAGCCAGGGCACGCAAGCTGCGCTGGGTATCGTAGGCCTGGCGCAGCACTCCATCGGTCCACACACGCTGTGGTGTCAGATCGGCGAGCACCTGCCGGGCTTTGATCTCTTGAAAAATCGGCAGATTGTCGCGCATAAAGTTCAAGTCTTCGGAGAGCATGGCCGCCGTGTTGCCATAGACGATCACCCCCCGCATGTAGGTGGCCCAGCCGGTCGCTACGCGCAGATGGTGCTTGTGATAGAGCCGCAATTGCTCCTCGATATAGACGCCCAGGCTGCGCACGGCAAAGGTGCGCTGGCCCTGCGCCTTGTAGCGATTGGACAACGCCTTGAACTCGGCCTTGAAGGTGCGCATGTCGGTCTTTTCGGTGGGCTGTCCATAGCGCAGAATGATGGGCCACAGCGCTTCATAGTCATCCAACATCTCGAAAATGGCCATATCGACGATGTCGCGCTGCGTTTGCTCGTCCACCTCGCCCACGATGCCAAAGTCGACATAACCAAGACGGCCATCCTCCATCAAGATCAGGTTTGCCGGATGGGGATCGGCTTGGAAAAATCCACAGCCCAGGGCCTGCATCAGTTGGTTGCGCATAATCTGCCGGGCCAGCTTGTCGCGGTGGACCTTGTTTTCGGCCAGCCAGTCGGGATCGTCCAGATGGTTGAGGACATCGTTAAGGGTCAGCCCGGCAATGAACTCGGTTGTGAGCACGTGGCGGGTGGTCAGCTCGTCGTACACGAGGGGCACAACCATGTCTTCGATGTCCATCGCGCGCAAGCGGCGAGCCGCGTTGGCTTCGTGGTCATAATCGAACTCGGATCGGGTGAATGAGATGACCTCGTCGATGATGGTCGCCAGTTGCGTTTTGGTCATGCGCAGCACCGTGTGGAGTCGGGTGTAGCGCACCAGGTCTCTCAGGATGTCGAAATCGCGGTCAAAGTCAATTTGGGCGCCGGGGCGCTGGACCTTGACCGCCACCACCTCTCCGCCGGGCAGGGTGCCTTTGTGCACCTGGCCGATGGATGCGCTGGCCAACGGCTCAGCCTCGATCTGGGCGAAATCGTGGGACCAGTTGTCGCCCAATTCGGCAGCCAGCACGCGCTCGATCAATGAGAAGGGCAGGGGCAAGGCGCTATCCAGCAGGCGCGATAGCTCATCGCGATAGGCCTGGGGTAGGGCACCGGCATGTAGGGCCAATAGCTGGCCGATCTTGACAAAAGAGGGCCCCAGCGCCTCAAACAATCGGCGCAGCCGGACTGCGCTGGCCTCGTCGCGGCTGTCGGGCGATGCCTCCCCAGGTTCGCCGGGCAGCCAACGCGCCCACCAACTGCGCTCAATCAATTCGCCAAAGCCATAGCGGCTCAACGTCAGTAGGATTTCGGCTGTACGCGCTGCACGACTCTTGCCGTCGCCCACCTGCCACAGATCGACTGCTTCGCTCTCCCGAGTTTCCACTGGGTATTCCCTCCCTAACTCCTACGATTCCGACAATTCGCATACCTAGAGTACTCGCAGCCTGGCTGTTTGTCAATTCCAGAGAGGGATTGGGTCGTTTTTCGAAATCCTGTCCGGCTTGGTTACACTTTGCCCGACGCGTCCTTGTCAGGAGATTGTCAGCTTGTGATCGGATTCGAACCCAACTTTTCCTTGTCGAATTCGTAGTAGTAGTGTATAATGGATGCGGTTCGGTGTGACGCAATGGACCGCATCCTCAAAAAAGGGAGGAACCGTTTATGAGTCGCACTCAAACCGTTGTGCAAGAACCGGCCATTCCGTTTCTGTTGCGTGTTTTGTATTTCTTTTTGTTCGGATGGGAAGCCGCTGGCATCTGGATCCTGATCGCCTGGTTCCTTAACCTGACGATTGTGGGCTTGCCTGTGGGGTTGTGGATGTTGCACCGGGTGCCTCAGGTGCTCACATTGCGTCCGGTGAAACAGGTGACTGTGACATCGGGTCAGGGCGAGGAGGCTTGGACGAGTGTCCGTGGTCTGCCCCAGCCGGCCTGGCCGCTGCGGCTGGTGTACTTTTTGCTCATCGGTTGGTGGCTGAGCTTGTTGTGGGCGCTGGTTGCCTGGGTCGCCTCGGTGACGATTATCGGGCTGCCCTTGGCAATCTGGATGTTCGACCGGTTGCCGGCCGTGACCACGCTAATGCGTACCTGATACAAGGGAGTGAACATGCTTGGCTGCCAGCAGCAGCCGGCTTGCAGAGATAATAAGGTCCCGGAGCCCACTCACAGGTGTCCCCACCGCCATGGGCTCCCCAAAATTCGTCCGATAGGACAAAGTAGGAGGGTGCCAAGAAATGGATGATTTGCGAGAGACGGTGCATGGAGCCATGAGCGGCTTGGAACGTCTGTTTGCCAAGATCCCGGGCTTTCGGGGATACAAGGACAAGGAACTGAGGCGCGAAGCCGACAAGATGCTGCGGGATCAGCTCGCGGCCAAGTTCGACGATCAGCATCAGCGGCTGACCGAATTGCAGATGGAACTCATTAGCCGGGTACAGATCGAATTTCTGGACGATCTGGATCGGGCTGCGCTTAAACTGCAACTCCTGGTCGACCGTATCAAAACGGCTTCTTATGGCTACGCTGGCCTGTTCGACGCCGTCAAGGTCAAAGAGGAGCAGTTGGACGGCCTCTATGAATTCGACAATCAGATGATGGATCTGGCCGATGGTGTGGCGACCAAAGTAGATCAGCTCGCTTCGGCCATCTCGGCCCGAGAAGGCATCGCCACGGCCGTCGAAGAGGTAATCGAGGCGGCTGACGAAGCCAACATGGCCTTTGGCCATCGTGAAGAGGCGATCTTGGCGGCAGGAACCTACGACGAGTAAGTCGGCTTGAAACAGGAGAAAAGAAATGGCGCGAATTATCGACGTAATTGAAGTTCCCAACCAACAGCCGGAGGAGATGGTCCGGCGCCTACCCGAGTACGGCTCGGGAGATTTCCGCTTTGGCTCGCAGGTCATTGTTCGCGAGTACCAGCAGGCCGTCTTTTTCCGCGATGGGAAGGCGTACGACACGTTTGGGGCCGGCCGCCACACTATTACCACGGCCAACGCTCCCCTGCTGACCGATTTGATCGGCCTGGCTACGTCGGGCAAGACGCCCTTTACGGCCGAAGTCTATTTTGTCAGCATGCGCGAGTTCCTGGACCAAAAGTGGGGCACATCAGAGCCGATCTCGTTGCGGGACAGCGACCTGGGCCTGGTTCGGCTGCGTGCTTTTGGCACGTTTTCGATGCAGGTGAGCGACCCGGCCCTGTTTGTCAACAAGATCGTCGGCGCCCAGGGTATCTATGATACGCCGCAAGTCACTCGTTTCTTGCGGGGCATCATTTTGGCCAAGCTGACCGATCTCCTGGGCGAGATGGGCAAGGGGCTGTTTGACCTGCCCGCTTTGTACGACGAAATCGGCGCGGGTATCCGGGCCAAAGTGAAGGATGATTTCGCCAATGTCGGCATCGCCCTCAAGACGGTGTATATCAATTCGATCAGCCCCACCGAAGAGACGGCCAAGGCCATCGACGAGCGGGCTTCGATGGGCGCTATTGGCGACATGAAGGCCTACATGCAGTATCAGACGGCCAAGGGCATCCGCGACGCGGCTCAATCGAGCGGCGAGGGCGGCGTTACCGGCGCCGGCGTCGGCTTGGGCGCCGGGGTGGGTATGGGCTCAGCCATGGCCCAGATCATGAGCCAAGCCATGTCCAGTGACCAAACGGCTTCGGCCCCTGCCGCCGCAGCGGCTGCCGCCGTGCCCGACATTATGACGCTGTCGGAAGCCGCGGCCTATATCCGGGTGGGCGAAGAGGATGTGCTGGCCATCATCACGTCTGGCGAACTCAAGGCTAAAAAGATCGGGGCCAGCTACCGCATCAGCAAGCAGGCCATCGACGAATATCTCAAGGGTTAGGCGCACTCGGCGCACGGCCGATTCTGCAGTTTGCTTTTGGGGGGAGAGGCACGCGCCTCTCCCTCTTTTTAGTGTGCCTTTTGGAAAGGATGGGATCGGTGCAGCGGGCGTGCACCGTCCGTCCAACCGTGGGCGCCACCCCCAGGGTATCGCGGACTAGGCCGCTGCGTCGAGAACCTGGGGCAGGAGGGCGCGCAGGGCGGTGAGCAGTGCATCGACATCGGCTTGGGTATTGTACCCCTGGATCGAAACCCTCACCAGCGGGCGTCCCTGCCATTGGATGATCGGCACCTCGACCCGGTATTCCTCCCATAGCCTGCGCTGCAAAAGTGGAGCATCGCAGGCGGGCAGTGGAAAGGCGGCCATCTGGGCGTACCATTCCGGCGAATCGGGGCAGATCTGCTCCAGCCCTGTGATCTCGCCAATCGCCTGGCGCGCGTAGCGCAGCAACTCGTGGCACTCTTGGCGCACGCGCGGCCAATCGTACTCTGCCTGGAATTGGATCGCCGCCGGCACACTCAGGTACGCCGCTGGGTCGCGCGTCCCCTGCCACTCTTGCTCGAGGACAAAGGATGAGGTCTTGTCATCCAGGTCGAGCAAGGCGCTCTTTTCTGGCTGCCATCCCCAGCTCACCACCAGCGGCTCCAACATGGGTTGTACCTCGGGCCGGGCGTACAGGAACGCCGATCCAGGCGGAGCGCAGAGCCACTTGTGGTGATTCCCAGAGTAAAAGTCGGCGCCCACTTGATCCAGGTCCAAAGGAATCTGGCCCGGGACGTGCGCCCCATCGATCACGGTCAGTATGTGGGCTTGGCGCGCCCGACGCACGAGCTCAGCGAGGGGAAAGATCAGCGCTGTGGGAGAGGTGATGTGGCTGAGGAATAGGACTCGCGTGCGGGGTGTGACGCCGGCCCAGATCGTTTCCACGAACTGCTCAGGTGACTTAACAGGCAGGGGGACTGGCCGGTTGATGTACAACGCGCCACGCTTGGCGCACACAAAGCGCCAGGTGCGATCGAGGGCCCCATACTCGTGGTCGGTGGACAGCACCTCGTCTCCGGCTTTGAGGGGCAACGATCGGGCCACGATGTTCAGGCCGGTGGTGGCATTGGGAACGAAAACCAGATTGTCTTGACCGGTACTGAAGTATGCGCCTATCGCTTGGCGCGCACCTTGCATGAGGTCGGCAAAACGGCGGCCCAGAAACTCAACCGGCTGCTGTTCTAGCTCCCGTTGCCACGCCTGGTAGACGTCAAAAACCGGACCGGGGCGGGCTCCGAACGATCCATGATTCAAAAAGATGGCGTCGGGCCGCAAGAGGAACAGGTCCCTCAATGTGGGCCTTTGGTTTCCGAAAGCAGGCATCGTGACCCTCCATGGATAGAATGGGCTGATCAGGGTGCGCGGGTCAGCGTCTGGTCCGAACCCCAAGAACGACCGCACGTCCTGACTGGGCTATCGGCCGCAGTCCGACCATTGTAGCACAACCTGGCAGATTTCGGTAAGTGCGTCCTCCTGTCGGTCAGGGCCCTGTCAAAGTCGCGTGCTGGCTCCGGTTGCTCTTCCACGGGAGCACAGCGCAAATCGTAAAGTTCCCCTTAACATCATGCCCGCGGAATCGCCGGCGTACCCGCAGGGAGTATCCGATCTTGGGCACAAGGCGTATGGATCCCTTCGCGGGGGTGGCGGTGCTATTTGTGGCTCTACAGGAATTCCCACCGACCTGCATACAAAAACCGATTCTGGGCACGAGTTGACAGCCGCGCCTGGTTGTGCTATCCTGTAACCGTAATCCTGCAAACGAGAGGCGTGCTATGTGGCAAGCGTACGAGACCCCACGATCGGTTACCGAGGCCCTGACGCTCCTGGATCGCTATCAGGGGCAGGCGCAGATCATTGCCGGCGGCACCGATCTGATCATCGAACTCCAGGAGGGCCGCCACGAGGTTGAATGCCTGGTCGACGTCTGCCGGATCCCTGGGCTGGATGGCATTCAGCAGGTGGGTGAGTATCTGCTCCTGGGGGCCAACGTAACCTTCCGCCAGCTTCACGAATCGCCCCTGGTGCGTGGCACCTTTCGCGTGTTGGCCGAGGCGGCCGAAACGGTGGGCGCGCTTCAGATCCAGACGGTGGCTACCCTGGCGGGCAACCTGGTCAGCGCCCTACCCGCGGCCGATGGGGCGGTGGCCCTGCTGGCCCTGGACGCGGAGGTAGAGGTGGCCACTTTGGAGGGTCGCGCATGGCAGCCGGTGAGCGAGCTGTTTTTGGGGCCCGGTCAATCGGCCATCGACCCCCATCGCCAGATGATCACCGCCATCCGCGTGCCCATCCTGCCATCGCACCACGGCACGGCCTGGGAGCGGATCGGGCGGCGGCGGGCTCTGGTATTGCCCATCCTGAACTGTGCGGTGAGTGTGTTGTTGGATGACACCGGCGAGCGGTTCGAATGGGCGCGCATTGGCTTGGGGCCGGTGGCGCCGGTGCCCTTTCGCGCCCGCGAGACCGAAGCGTTCTTGCAGGGGCGAGAGGCCAGCCCGGACGTCTTTGCTCAGGCCGCGACGATGGCGGCCGGAGAGGCCAAACCGCGTACAAGCCTGCTTCGCGCCTCCAAGGAATACCGGGTGGAGGTGTTGCAGGTGCTGGTGAAGCAGGGATTGGCCCGCGCCGTGGAGCAGGCTCGAGGGTAAACTGCCCCCCATTCGGGAACAGGAGACGACGAATCAATGGAGCAAAAGAGCTATCCCCTGACCATGACCGTCAACGGACGGGAGGTCACGGTATCTGTGGAGGCCGATGAGTTGTTGGTCGATGTGCTGCGCGAGCGGCTGGGCTTGATCGGCACCAAGATCGGCTGCAACGAGGGGGAATGCGGCGCTTGCACTGTGATCATGAACGGCAAGGCCGTGCTGTCGTGTCTGATCCCGGCGCTGCGCGCCCAGGGACAGGACATCACGACCATTGAGGGGCTGAGCGATGGGGAGACCCTACACCCCTTGCAGCAGGCCTTTGTCGATCACGGCGCTGTGCAGTGCGGCTATTGCACACCGGGGTTCATCATGGCTGCCAAGGCCCTGCTGGACGAGAATCCCCATCCCACCCGAGACGAGATCAAAAAGGCGATCGCTGGCAACCTATGCCGCTGCACGGGCTATGTCAAGATCATTGAGGCCATTGAAGCGGTAGCCGGCGCCGAGTAGGATGGGGGGATGGAGATCACAGCCCTCTACCTCCACGTCCCCTTTTGCCGGGCCAAATGTAGCTACTGCGATTTTAACTCATACGCCGGTCAAGACGCCCTTTACGCGGACTATGTCTCGGCGCTGGTGCGCGAGATCGAACAGGCCGGCCCGGCTGCGCTGGACACGGTCTACATGGGGGGCGGCACGCCCAGTGTGTTGCCTTTTCTCCTGATTGCCCGTATCCTGGCTGCGGTGAACCGCTCCTTTGTGGTGCAGCCTGCAGCCGAAATCACGATGGAGGCCAACCCTGGCACTGTGGATCGGGCTTTTTTGAGCCAACTGCGAGGGCTGGGCATCAATCGCCTGAGCTTGGGCGTGCAAAGCCTGGACGCGGAGGAACTGCGCCTCTTGGGACGCATCCACTCGGCCAAAGACGCCCTTGATGCGTTCCGGTCGGCGCGACAGGCCGGATTCGACAACATCAACCTGGATCTGATCTTTGGCCTGCCGGGGCAGAGCCTGGTGACCTGGCAATCCACTGTGGAGAAGGCTCTGGCGCTGGAACCCGATCACCTATCGCTGTATGCCCTGAGCGTGGAATCGGGCACTCCCTTGGCTCGGGCCATTGGGAGTGGGGCGTTGGCCGCCCCCGATCCCGACTTGGCTGCGGATCTGTACGAGGCGGCCCGCGAGCGGCTCGAATCTGCCGGGTTCGCGCACTATGAGATTTCGAACTGGGCGCGTGATTTACAATACGCCTGCCGCCACAACCTGACCTATTG
This sequence comes from uncultured Anaerolineaceae bacterium, assembly GCA_964575225.1. GTDB lineage: Bacteria > Chloroflexota > Anaerolineae > JAAYZQ01 > JAAYZQ01 > CAZNQW01. The sequence continues at coordinate 48,854 of CAZNQW010000003.1, forward strand.
GCGCAATCAACCCTACCTAGGCCTGGGTGCGGGCGCCCACTCCTGGGCCGGAGGGTGGCGCCGGTCCAATGTGGCCTTGCCCCAGGAGTATGTGGAGCGCATGCAAACGGGGCGCTCTCCTGTGGCAAGCCAGGAGGCTATCTCGCTGACCTTGGAGATGGCCGAAACCATGATGATGGGCTTGCGGTTGGTGCAGGAAGGGGTACCCTTTGAGCGATTTCGACAGCGGTTTGGCCTGTCGCTCCGGGATCGTTACGGCGACCCATTGGCCGATCTACGGGCCTGGGACTTGATCGAGATCGACGAGGAACGGGTCCGTCTCTCGCGGCGGGGCCAGCTCCTGGGCAACCAGGTGTTCCTGCGCTTTCTACCCGACGAACCTCAACAAGCCGCCGCGTAAGGGCGCGGACCCACATTCGGAGGCGATCGATGACGCAACCTGAACTGTACGACCCCCTGGCCGGTGTCCAGGCGGCGGGCCCGCCGGGTACCATCTCTTTTGTCTACGGCCTGCCCGACCCGGCCACCTTTCCCCGGGACGACCTGGCCCGGGCCATGCAAACCGTGTTCCGGGAGCGGGCCGACATTGCCCTGCAATATGGCCCCTGCCAGGGCTATGGCCCCCTCATCGACTATTTGCGGGTCAGGCTGGACCGTGAGGAGGGCCTGGTGGTGGATCGGCCCCAGATGATGATTACCGGTGGTTCCGCCCAGATCCTGGATCACCTGTGCACCCTGTTCACCCGCCCGGGCGACATTGTGCTGGTCGAAGCCCCTACCTACCACGAGACGCTCCAGCTCTTTCGCGATCATGGCCTGCGCCCGCTGCAAATCGCTACCGACGACGATGGATTGCGGGTCGATGCGCTGGCCGATCGGCTGCACGAGTTGGCCCGTCAGGGGGACCGGGCCCGAATGCTCTACGTCATCCCCAATTTTCAGAATCCCAGCGGTATCACCCTGGCGGCCGAGCGGCGAAGGGTGGTGCTGGACCTGGCCCAGCGGTACGACCTGCTGGTGGTGGAAGACGACGTGTATCGGGACCTGGCCTATGGCGGCGAGGCGCCGCCCTCGCTGTTTTCTTTGGACGACAGCGGTCGGGCGCTGCGCATTGGCAGCTTTTCCAAAATCCTGGCGCCGGGACTGCGCTCGGGCTGGCTGCTGGGACCGCCGGGCCTGATCGATCGCCTGGTGACCAGTGGCCTGCGAAACATGAGCGGTGGTGTCAATCCGTTGATCGCCCAGGCCCTGGCCGAGTATTGCCGACAAGGTTTGCTGGAGCCGCACATCGCCGGCCTGCGACGGGTCTATCAGGAACGGCGCGACGCCATGCTGGATACCCTGGCGGATGTCATGCCGGCGGGCGCCCGCTGGACCCGGCCCGGCGGCGGGTTTTTCGTGTGGCTGGCCCTCCCCGCGCCGCTGCGGGCGGTCCAGGTGGCCGAACGGGCCCGTGCCCAGGGATTGCTGATCCCCGTGGGCGATCCCTTCTTTGCCGAAGAGCCCCCGGGCCAGTATCTGCGACTGGCTTTCAGTTTCGTGACACCCGAAAAGATCCGAGAGGGGCTTCAGGTTCTGGCCCAGGTTATGGCATGATATCCCTTATCCGTTACGCCGGCCCGTCAGGGCGCCGATGAGGGCCATTCCCATTCTGAGAGGTGCACTATGAGTTCTTGGATTCCGGTCCCGTTCCTGGTGGTGACTGCCGTGGTGACTGTTTGGGCGGGGTTGCAGCATCGGCAACATCTGGTCTACCTGTTCAAGCCTCTCTCTACCCTGTTAGTCATCGCCGTGGCCTTGTTGTCGTTGACCACACCCAATGCCCAGGTTGGGTACACGATGGGCATCACCGCCGGGTTGGTTTTGTCGCTGGGTGGCGACATAGCCCTGATGTTTCCGTCGCGGCGGGCCTTTACCCTTGGGTTGGTGCTCTTTCTCCTGGCCCATGTGGTTTACATCCTGGCCTTTACCCTGCCCAACGGTTTTCACTCGGCCGACTGGGTTACGGGGGCCGTCCTTGTGGCCATCGCTGCCGCTTGCTTCCTGTATCTGAAGCCGGGCCTGGGTTCGATGAAGGGGCCGGTGTTGGCCTATATCCTGGTCATTTGCCTGATGGTCCACCGGGCGCTTTCCCTCTTTTTCGGCGATGCCTTTACCCCGACGCAGGCCTGGTTGGCCAGCGCGGGCGCCGTGCTGTTCCTGATCTCCGATCTGATTCTGGCCATCAACCGCTTTCGCCACCCCTTTGAAAAGGAGCGCTTGGGGCTGCTGGCCTACTATGCCGGTCAGTTGCTGATTGCCCTGACCGCCTCCTATTTCTAGACGGAAAAGCGGCCCCCTACCGTTAATCGCGGATTGGACGCTATGCCTTTCCCACGGGCGCCACAGGGCTTGTTGCATTCTTCCTTAACCGATATGATGTGGTAGGGTTTCGCGCCCTGTGTCTGCACGACATCATCGGGGCGCGGAGGCTCGCCAAAAGCGCAGGCCGCCCCCGAGGACGGGAGCGGCGAGCACCAAAGTGTCCAACCACGTCTTGGCCGACTTTGCATAGCCCTGCCTGGGGTTGTGTATACAAGTCGGTGGGAAATCTCTTGTGGGGGCCTACCGAGGCCCCCACACCCCCGGGGCGGGGGGGGGAAACCCCCCCCCCCCCCCCCCAGAATAGCGAGGGCCGCAGCTGGGGGAGAGGGAAAAGGGCCCCACA
>CAZNQW010000004.1:0-50462 GCA_964575225.1 uncultured Anaerolineaceae bacterium
GCCAGGAAAAAGCGGCGGGGAATGGCCGTATAGTACAGCTTTTTGGTCGCGTGCGCTGATAGCCCGGCCCGGATCTGCTCGGGATAGCGGGGGGGATCAGCAGCAGCGGCAAAGGCCTCCTTGGCCATGTGATGAATTGCCACGTGATCCGGGTGCCCATATCCGCCATTTTCGTCAAAGGTCACCAGCACATCCGGTCGCTCGCGGCGGATGTGGGCAACGATCTGGCCCACCCCTTCCTCAAAATCGGCCATGGTCAGAGCTTGAGGGTGCTGGTTCTCCGGCGTCCCGGCCATTCCCGAGTCCCGATACCCCAAAAAGTGGATCTCGTCGATCCCCAGCGCTTTTCCCGCGCACCAGAGTTCGGCCTCGCGCGCCTCGCCCAGGCGCTCAGGTATGGCGAGGCCGGGATCGCTGATCTCGCCAGCCTCGCCCCTCGTCGCACACAACAGCACCACGCGGATGTCGGGCTCTGCGCCATAGCGGGCAAGCGTCCCCCCAATGCCAAAAGACTCGTCATCGGGGTGGGCAAACACCGCCATCAACGTACGTTTATCGGATGTGCTCATAAATCTGCAGGACGTTGCCGTTTAGATCTTCAAAAGCAGCCAATTTCACGGCGCCGTAATCAAACACGCCGCTGATAAACTTGACGCCCCGGGTCTCCAACTCCTTGGCAGCCGCATCCAAGTCGTCGACCTCAAAGACCAGTGTGGCCCCTTCGCCCACGCCCAACTCGGGTCGCCCCTTGGGGCCAGACCCAAAGCGGCGCAGGGCAATCGTGACGTTGCCACCATCCAGCTCGACCCAGTCGTCCGATTGATACTTGACGGCCAGTCCCAGCTTGTCCCGGTAAAAGCTCACCGCGGCTTCCATATCGTCCACGTTAAAAAATACGTCATCCACTCTCTTGAACATAGTGGCCCCTCCTGGTGAAAAAGATTTATATCATTATTATACAGGAAAACAGCAGAAGAAAAGTAGGACGCATTACTTTTCCGTGCCCATCTCGCCCAGTTTCTGCCGAAAGCGAGCATCACGCTCCACGGTTAACTTCAACCCTTGATCCAGGCTGGTCTTGGGCTGCCAGTCCAAAAGTTCCAGGGCCAAGCTCACGTCGGCTACCAGGCGCGACACACCGCCGGGGCTGCCCAGATTGTGCAGGAGATTGGCCCGGCTGGTTGTAATGCGGAGAACCTTGGCCGCCAAATCGTTGATGCTGATTTCGGCACCGGAGCCGATGTTGATCACGGATCGATTTACACCGGTCGCCGTGGCGGCTGCGATCAAAGCGTCCACCACATCGTCGATGTACACAAAATCGCGGGTCTGATCGCCATTCCCAAAAATGACCACCGAACCACCAGTTTGGGCCTGTTTCAGCAATTGGGGGATGACGGGCGGATAGCTGGGTGGCAACTCCTGGCCGGGGCCATAGGCATTGAATATCCGTAGAGAGACCGTCTCGATGCCATACAAGCCACCCAACGTCGAGACATAGTGTTCGGCGGCGAGTTTGCTCACCCCATAGGGTGAATCGGGACGGGCGGGTTGCTCCTCCCGGATGGGCTGCCGGGCCTGCTCGCCATACAGAGCCGCCGACGAGGCAAACACCACCCGACTGACTCCGGTATCGCGCACAGCTTCCATTAGCGCCACGGTACCGCCCACATTGACCAGGTTATAGTCACTGGGATAATGGACCGACTCGGGAACTCGAACGCGGGCCGCGAGATGATAGACGCAATCCACACCCTGGAGCAGCGTCCAGAGTTTGGGAACGTCCCGCACATCCCCCCGATTGAAAAGAACCTGGGGATCCAGTTGGCGGGGGTCGCCCCCTGTCAGATCGTCGAGGACCAGAACCGTGCGACCCTCAGCCACCAGGCGGTTGGCCAGGGCAGCGCCCAAAAATCCAGCTCCTCCTGTAATGAGAATGCGCATAATACCATCCTATAAATCGGAAGGAGAATCAGGCCAGACGGGGACGTACATCTGCCACTGCCCGGACCAGCGGCGGATGACCGGCTCGAGCCGATCCAGCAAAATCCGCATATTCACCCGTACCTCTTCGTCTCGGTCGCCTGTCCGCACCATTTCCAGGGGAGGGTCAATCGTCATCTGATACTCGCCCGCCTCGGGCGACCAGACACAATAGGCCTGCACGATCACAGCCCCCGTTTTGAGCGCCAACCGGATCGGCCCCGACGGCAGGCGGGCTGGACGGCCAAAGAACATCACCGGCTCGTCCAGATCGCTCACGGGCCGATCTACCGCAGTGGAGACGGTACCCCCTCTACGCAACAACTGAATGGCCTGGCGCAGAGCCGCTGGACTGAGAGGCGTAACCATAACCCCAGAGGCCTCGCGTATTTCGTTCGTCAGTTGAAACCCCGGTGGTGGCTCGGGCAGCGAAAGCACCTGCGTTTCTGGCAGTAGAGGAGCGAGCGCCTGCCCCGCCAGGTCAAAATTGCCCAGATGGGGCATGACCAAAAGGCTGCCTTCCTCCCGATGCCACAGCGAGCGCAGGATCTCTAACCCGCTCTCCGAAAAGTGGATCAGGCCGGCCATCTGATCCCGCGGCAGTCTCAACGCACGAAAGAGATCATAGTAACCACGGATGGTCGTCGAAAACGCCTGCCGCACGATCTGATCGAGATCTTGTGCGTCGACCTCTGCACCGACAACCTGACGCAAGTTGGCCCGAACGACCCGAAAGACGCGGGGCCGCAACCGCACGAGCAGACCCGCGGCCTGCCACGATGCCCAATAGGTCATAGCCGGCGGAAAGATTCGACTGGCGACCATGCCCAGGCGGATCGCAGCGGCGCTGCCCGCCAGATCCTTGAAATCCTTCATTCCGCGTTATGCTGGGCGACCTTGGCATCGAGATCCTTGAGCAGCGTCCGGGCCTCGATCAACACCGGTGCTCCGCGGATCAAACACAGCGCAGCGGCGATCCAACTCAAGACCACCGCAATTCTCAGGATCGCCTCGGCCCACCCTTCTCTGGGCGTGTTGGCCCACAGTCCGCGCAGTCCCAGCGCTGCCGCCAGCATGCAAAAAGCTGCGGCTTTGGCCAGACCGTATAGCGAGCGCATAAAGTTCGAGGCTACCAGCCGCCGCCCCCACTTGGTCTGCATCATGCCAAAGGAGGTCTCGCCCCAAATGAGGCTAAAGCCCCGAATGGTGTCTACCAACCCGCCCCGGATGAGCACGATGATCGGGATGGCCACCGAGATCAGTCCCAGATTGGAATAGACCACCCACATGACATACTCGACAATCCGGTCTACGGCAATGTCGAGCTTGCTGCCCAGCATGCCCACTTCGTGCCTGCGCCGGGCCACAATACCATCCAGGCTGTCCATTAGGATCAGAATCAACACCAGGATGGCTGTGCCTGCCTGAACCACCGGGCTGCCCAAATAGAGCAACAGAGTCACTACGATGAGTAACGGGAGTCGTGCTAGAGTAATCGCGTTCGCCATTGTCACTTCTCGAATTTCGTTCTGGGGTCTAGTATAGCATCGCTGCTCATTTTTGCCAAACTGCGGCCCAATAGCTGTGATCCAACTATCGATTACGCCTTTTTGCGATGGGCCAGCCGCTCAATCCAGTCCAGTACCGCCTCTTGCCAGGGCGTTCCCCACCGCCAGAGAATCACCCCCAAAAGAGCGAGGCCGACCAAGAGGGAGACCCACACGACGGGGCTCAGCCGTGCCGCATGGGCCCCCACCCACACCGATACCAACACACCGGGCCAGCGGCCCGCCAACATCAGGAAAAAGAACCGACGGGGCCTCATGGCCGTCAGGCCGGCCGCCACACAAGCCAGATCGTCGGGCACAAAGGGCAGGAGCCAGATCAGGAAAAAGAACAGCGTCCCTCCCCGACGCACCAGATCGTCCAGGCGCTCGGCCGAGGGCGCACCCAGCCATCGGACCACCAGCGGCCGTCCGTACCGACGGGCCAGCAAGAAAGAGATCCACGAGCCAAGGGCAACGCCGATCAGAGCATAGAGCGTGCCCAGTGGGACCCCATAGAGATAGCCGCTGACAGCCCCAATGGCCTGACCGGGGATGGGCGCCAGCAAGGATTGAGCCGCTTCCAACAGGACAATCGCCAGCGGGCCCGCGGCCCCGAAGTCGGCCACCCAGTCCCGAATCCGATCGGGAGCGGCCACAAACTCGTAGAGGGGGCGCCACTCCACGACCAAGACAACCAGGGCTACGACCAGGAGCAACCCAACGGCCACCCAGCCCCAAGCGTGAGGCGGTTTGGTCCGATCAGACAAGATCCGCACCTTGTGGCCGGCTTGGGCACACAGGATCCGGCTTGGGCAACGGCAGCTCGGCCGTCAATTGATAGTAGCTTCCGAGCGATCGATACCCCGTACACAACAGCTCTGTCCGCAGGCGCCCGTTGCTGTGGGGCACCATGGCCCCGATCTCATCGGCTCCCCTTTGTTGGGCATGGCGCGTGACCTCTTGCACCAGCGCCTGGCGCACTAGACGATCCGAGGCGGTCAGCTCCTCGATCCAAAAACCGCGATACAACAACGTCTCTACCCCTACCAACTCGGCATAGCCGACCGGCCGGCCATCCCGCTCTGCCAGGAATACAGTGGGGAATGTAGGGCCGCCGGGCAGTGCGATGGATCCCTGGGTCCCTCGCGGCTGTCCATCCCCCTCGCTCTGAACGTCTAGTCGCCCGCCCAGCCAAAGGGCTAGATCCTCGCCTCCGGTCGCTATCCGAATCAAAATGTCTGCAGCCGGCCGGAATGAGGGTGCCTGATCCTCTGTGCGAAAGATGAGCAACTCGAACAGCTCCGGCGCCTGGTGAAATCCGGCCCGGCAAAAGGCCCGAGCCGAGGCAGTGTTGTCGTCAGCAGCAAAGGCCCTGGTCCAACGCGCCTGGGTCGCGCCGGTCTCAGCCGCGGCCTGGATCATCCTCGTGGCCAGTCTCCGGCCCCGCCAGGCAGGCAGTACAGCCAAGAGGTCGATTTCCCACCAAGGGCGGTGCAGCCCTTCGGTGAGAAACGAGATCACAAACCCGACCACCCTCTGGCTGTCCACTGCCAACCAGGCGTGCTGACGCCCGTTGGCCAGCAGCGCTTGTACCTGGCCGGCATCGTAGGGAGATTCGGCAAAGGTGGCCATCTCCACAGCCAGAATGCCTTCCGCATCGGCCCGGGTGTTTCGAAAAGGTCGGATGCGGACGTTTTCTTTGTCCATGATGGAGCCTCCATCCTGAAGCCACTATACCAGCAAAATGTCGCAGCGTCAAGGACGTTTGCCAGCTATCCCTGAAGATGGTACAATGGGCCAATCTGCTCGCCGGACAGGTTCATCCACTGGGCCACGTGCCAAGGCCCAGAGTCCTGATCCATTTGGAATGGAGAAAATCGTGAAAGCCAAACACATCTTGCTGCTCATCATGGTCTTTGTGGGGGGCATGTCCACCATGGGCGTCGAAATGGCGGCCTCACGCTTGCTCGATCCCTTTTTCGGAAATTCTCTCATCATCTGGGCCGTACTCATCGGCATGGTGCTGCTCTATCTGACAGTGGGCTATTACCTGGGCGGCAAGTGGGCCGACCGCCAGCCCTACTACCGGGTGCTGTACCAGATCACGGCCTGGGCGGCTTTTCTCATCGGTCTGGTGCCCATCATCTCGCGACCCGTCTTGTTGTGGTCAGTCCAAGGCTTTGCCCAATACAGCGCCGGCATCCTGGCGGGCTCGCTTCTGGGAGTGGTTGCCCTGTTCAGCATCCCGATCACCCTGCTGGGGTTCGTCTCGCCCTTTGCCATTCGCCTGTCGATGCAGGGCGAACAGGTCGAAAAATCGGGTAAAATTGCCGGCAGCCTGTATGCACTGTCGACCGTGGGCAGCCTTCTGGGCACCTTTCTGCCGGTGCTGCTGCTGATCCCCAACATTGGCACCCGCAACACCTTCTTTACTTTCTCCTTTGTGCTGCTGGCGGTGTCGTTGGTGGGCCTGTGGTGGGAACTCAAGGCGCGCGCGTTGCCCTATCTGCTGATGCCCATCGTGCTCGTCATCCTGATGATTGCCATGCCCAGCGGTGTCATCAAACCCATCACCTATGGCACTCTGCTCCACGAGACCGAATCGGCTCACAACTATATCCAGGTGGTAGAGTACAACGGGGAGATTTGGCTAAAACTCAACGAGGGTGAGGGAATCCATTCGATCTACGACCCCGATTCTGTCCTGGTGGGCGGCATCTGGGATTATTTCCTCATCGCGCCCTTTTTCAACAACCCGCCCTTTACCGCCGACCAGGTCGGCAGCCTGGCCCTGATCGGTTCGGCAGCCGGCACGGTGGCCAAGCAGTATACAGAGGTGTATGGCCCCATCCCCATCGACGGCGCTGAACTCGACGCCGAAATATTGCAGGTGGGTCGCGACTATTTCGACATGACCGAGCCCAACTTTAACGCCGTCGCCCAGGATGGCCGCTACTTTTTGACCAATAGCCCCAAGACCTACGATGTAGTGGCCATCGACGCCTACCGCCCACCCTACATTCCCTTTCACCTGACCACCCGCGAGTTCTTTGCCAACGTCCGCGCCCACCTGACCGACCACGGCGTGGTTGCCATCAACGTCGGCCGCACCGAGACCGACTGGAGTCTGGTCGAGGTTTTGGCCAGCACCCTCAAAGCCGAATTCCCCAACGTCTACCTGGTCGACCTGGCCCATCCGGGCCAGGACCTCAGCAATGTGCTCGTCGTAGCGACCAAACAGCCCACCCAAGCCGAAAACCTGGAACTCAACGCCGCCCAATTGACCCATCCCCTGTTGCAGCAAGTAGCCGGCGCCTCCGTCCCCCGCATGACCGAATTCACCGAGCCGACCATGGTCTTTACCGACGACAAGGCCCCGGTAGAGCAGGTGGTCCACGGCCTGATTCTGAGTTTTGTGACCGGTCAATAGAAAAACCTGCCCGATCCCGTGGGACCGGACAGGTCATACTCTGCCCCTATTTTAAAAGCCCGATTCGGCGCCGATTCCCTGGCGATGGCTCAGAGGCGTCCTCTAGTCCAAGGCCGGTGACCGGCCCGACAGAAAGGCGATCCGGGTGTGCCAGCGGGCCGTTTGTCCGGCGAGTTGTCGCTCGTACAGCGCCCGAATCTGGGCCAGTTCCTCTTCCGAGATGCACCGGCGCAGGTACTGCCCATACGAGGGCCGCGCCCGCCCGTCCTCCTGGCCGAACCAGCGCTGCAGCGTATCCGCCGTGATCAGCACCTCCGCCTCTTGCACCTGCACCCCGCACCGGGCCTCCTCAAAACCGACCCCCTCCAGCGCCCGTTGGAGGTCGTCTGCGGTCCAGTTGACCAGGGGATCGTCGGCAGCTGCATAGATCGCCTCCTCGGCCTCGACCACTCGCCGGCCGAGATCCGACTCCAATGCCGAAAGGTCCACCAACTGGTGCAGGCGCTGAGCGTGTTGAAGCACCGTTTCTGCCAGGCTCAGGCGCCCATTGGGCCGAAGCCAGCCTCGAATCTGCTGCAACAGCGCCCCCTTGTCGGGATGGGGGGCCAGAGCATTACGGCCCACCACGGCATCAAAGACCATGCCCCCTTCGCCACGCAAGGCCAGCAGTTCCGGCAGCTCGGCAGGATCTCCCACCAACACCACGGGTCTTTCCAACTCGGGCAGGCGCTCGGCCTGTTGCCGCAGGCCCTCGCCATCCTGCCGATCTTGCGCCAGAACCCAGACGCCACCCTCGGGAACGCGCCGGAGGATCTCCCAGGTGAGCAACCCACTGCCGGCATTGAGATCGAGCACGACATGGTGCCGTTGCAGGGAAGCAGCATCGAGCACCCGGTCGCGGACCTTGCCCAGTCGCTCGCCCGCATTGCCAATGGTTCGCTGCAACCAACGTTCTTGGGCCCGCTCGCCGGGCGTATAGGTCAGGATCTCACCCTGGCTTGTCCCCTCGACCATCGCCGCCAGTTGAGCCTCGCGGCGGCGGGCCACCTGCTCGCCGATATCCCGCTCGTAGCCCTGGTCGCTGGGCTCGTAAAAAGCGCGTCCCTGCAACCCCTCGGGCAGGTACTGCTGGGCCACCCAGTGGTCGCGGTAGGCGTGGGGATAGAGATAGCCCTGGCCGTGGCCAAAGCCTTCGCTGTCTCGGTTGGCGTCGCGCAGATGGGTGGGTACCTCCCCCTCTCGTTCCTTTTCGACCAGAGAGAGGGCATCGAAAAAGGCCAACGTCGAGTTGGATTTGGGCGCCGTCGCCAGATAGAGGGTGGCCTCCGCCAGGTGAAAGCGGCCTTCAGGCAAGCCCACCCGATCAAAGGTATCGGCGCAGGCCGCCACCACCCGAATCGCGTTGGGATCGGCCAGGCCCACGTCCTCGCCGGCAAAGATCAACATGCGGCGAAAGAGAAAGCGGGGATCCTCGCCGGCGTACACCATCTTGGCCAACCAATAGAGGGCGGCATCGGGATCGGAGCCACGCAGCGATTTGATGAACGCGCTGATGGTGTCATAGTGATAGTCGCCATCCTTGTCGTACAGGACGGCCCGGCGCTGAATGCTCTCCTCAGCCACTCCCATATCCACGGTGATGATCCCCTGCTCGCCGGGAGGGGTGGTCTCCACCGCCAGTTCCAGGGCGTTCAGCACCCCCCGGGCGTCGCCATTGGCCACATCTACCAGGTGCTCCAGCGCATCCTGATGCAGATCGACCTTGAGCTTGCCATACCCCCGTTCCAGATCGGCCAGGGCGTGGCGGGCCACCGCATACAGGTCTTGGGCTTCCAGCGAGCGGAACTGAAAGATGCGGCTACGGCTGACCAGAGGCCGGTTCACGCTAAAGTAGGGGTTCTCGGTGGTGGCTCCGATCAGGATCACCGTCCCATTTTCCACCCAGGGCAAGAGCGCGTCCTGCTGCGCTTTGTTCCAGCGGTGGACTTCGTCCACAAAGAGGATGGTCCGCTGGTTGTGCAAGGCCCGGCGCTCCTGGGCCTCGTGGGTCACACGGCGGATATCGGCCACGCCGGCCAGCACGGCATTGAGCGTCTCGAAATGGCTGCGAGTCGTGTTGGCGATGACGGCTGCCAGCGTGGTCTTGCCTGTGCCGGGCGGCCCGTAAAAGATGACGGACGAGAGCTGATCGGCCTGGATGGCCCGGCGCAGCAACCGCCCCGGCCCGACGATATGCTCCTGGCCGACAAACTCGTCCAGCGTCCGCGGGCGCATGCGGGCCGCCAACGGCGCCTCGCGTTCGATCTGCTCTTTCCGGGCGTGGTCAAAAAGGTCCATAGAGCTATTGTACCGAAAATGAGCCAGAATACAAGTCCATAGCCGCGTCGATCTAGGGCTGTTGCAAAGTCGGCCAGTCAATCTAGTTTGGAGCTCGCCGCCCCCGTCTCGGGGGCGGCCTGCACACCTGGCAGACCACCGCGCCCCGAGGACGGGGCGCGGAGCCCAACCAAATCACATCGGTCAAGAGACAATGCAACAGCCCTGCGCGTCGATCTAGGGCGTGCCAGGTTGGACATTCAATCCGATCGGGCCAAGGCTCAATCAGGGGCAGGCCGGCCCGTCTCGAATAGGCCGTCAACATGAGCACCGGTACATCGGACTACTTGCGGAGCGGGGACAGCATCTCCCAACCGTTCATACCCGGCGGCAATCGGGCGCCCAGGTTGACGCCCTTGGCATGGGAAACAACCCCTTGACACTCGCCGCCCCCGTCCTCCGGGACACTCCCCACCCCTTACAGCCAGACCCAGGATCCAATTTGGCGTTGGAGGGCACCTGTGATATAATACGCGCTCGTGAATTGGAATGAGGATGGGGACATGAGCAGCGACCTATTACGATCAGTAGAAGAACAGCAACAAAAAGACGACATCGGACTGGCCTCCGATCTGCCCAACTTGCGGGTGGGCGACGATGTAGAGGTTCACTTTCGCATCATCGAAGGGGACCGAGAGCGTATTCAGTTGGTGCGCGGCACCATCATGCGCATCCGCAAGGGAGCCGGAGCGAACGCCAACTTTACCGTGCGGCGCATCGCTGCCCACGGCGTGGGGGTAGAGCGCACCTTCCCCCTCCACTCGCCGCGCATCGAAAAGATCGAAGTACGACGCCATGCCCACGTGCGCCGATCCAAGCTCTATTTCCTGCGCGGGCGGCAGGGCAAAGCGACCCGCCTGACAGAAAAGCGCTACCGGCAAAGCTAGCTCGCCGGGTGTACTGCCGAACCGAGGGGCGTGGGATAGAAAGAGAGATCTCTATCCCACGGCCCTTTTTGTGTTTGCGAATCGCCGGCCCCATCCCATCTCCTCCATCGGCAGAAAAAGGTCGCCGAAAACCCAGACCTGAGGCGCAATGAAGGACAAGAATCCCACCCCTAGCCTGGAGCACGAAACACGCCTGTGGGCCACAGGCTATCGCTCCGTGGCAGGCCTCGATGAGGCCGGCCGAGGTGCCTGGGCCGGGCCGGTCGTTGCCGCTGCTGTGATCCTTCCCCCTGATGTGCCCGATCTGCTTCAACTCCTGTCCGGCGTCCGCGATTCCAAGATACTCAGCCCCAGGCAACGGCGAGTGCTGCTGGACGTAATCCGTCGACATGCCGTAGCCATGGGCGTGGGCGCCGTATCGTCTGCCGAAATCGACCGAATTGGCATCGTGCCCGCCACCCGCGCCGCCATGGCCCTGGCCTTGCAACACCTCAGTTGTCCGGCCGATTATCTCCTGATCGATCACCTTCCTCTTACCAACATAGGCCTTCCTCAACACAGCCTGCCCAAAGGCGACGCCATCGTCCTTTCGATTGCCTGCGCCTCGATCGTCGCCAAGGTCACACGCGACCAAATGATGATCGACTTCGAGACCCACTTTCCCGGCTACGGATTCGCCCGGCACAAGGGCTATGGCACGGCCCAACACCGAGCGGCGTTGGAAACTCTGGGACCGTGCCCCATCCACCGGATGTCCTTCTCCCCCCTACGCCAACCGCCCGATGCCCGCGATCAGGGCTGAGCCACACGGCGGAGTATCGTGCGCACGGAGGGCAAACGGGCGCGCGGATCGCTAATTGGAAAACCGCGTGCGGGCAAACTGCAAGAACCGGGCCACCACCGGATCGGCAATCCGCTCCGGGAGATAGACCAGATGGAGATCTCGGGACAGATTCACCCCCTGCAAGTGGACACAGCCCAACCTCCCCACTTCCTGCATGGGGGCTGCCGCCATGGCCGAAACAAAACCCAGGCCCAAGCCCTGAGAAACCGCCTGCAGAAGGGACTGGGTGCTGCCCAAAACCAGCACCACCTGCTCGCGCGGGAGCTGAAACCCGGCAGTGTGCAGCGCAGCCTCTACGCTGCGTTGCGTGCCCGAACCCTCTTCGCGCAGGATCAGGGGTTGCCCCTGCACCTCGTCCCAAGTCACTGATTCCCGTCCGACGAAAAGATGATCGGGTGGAACGGCCAGTACCACTTCGTCGCGGAGAAGGCGCTCCAGGCGCAAGCCCGGCCGGCGTTCCGCAGATCCAATCACGCCCACATCCGCCTCATCGGCCAGCAACCGGCTGACCACATCGGCGCTATCCGAGATCGACAGTTCCAACTCTACCTGAGGATATTCGGTCCGGAACGCAGCCAACAACCTGGGCAACACATACTCACCCGGGATCGTACTGGCTGCCAGGTACAGGGTCCCCTGATTGATCATTTTAAGCGCCGCCAGATCTTGCTCCAATGCCTCAAGTTGCTCGAGCATCTCTCGGGCAAAAGCCGTCACCTTTTGCCCTGCCGGCGTCATCTCCACCTCATGCTTGGGCCTCCGCACAAGCAGGGCGAGCCCCAGATCCGACTCCATACGTTGAATCTGCTTGGTGACAGCCGGCTGACTGATGCGCCGGGCCCGCGCCGCCGCCGAGAGACTTCCATGCTCGACCACACTCACCAACGTACGCAAATGCTCCAAATTCATCGGCCGGTCCTCGACTTTCGAATTGCCATGAAATTATACCATTCATAATCTTTGATTATTCATGAGCCATTATACACAAGGGACTATGCCGCGTCAAATTCCTGGGTCGCAAACGAAAGCCAGGGGACAAATCGATGCCCCAACAGAGGGCGGCCCCCGCGGCCCGTAACAACGTACCCGGGTCCCGATCCTTAAGGCGATGATCCTGATACCGAACTCGACCGGGCTTGCCCCGGATCGTTTTTCAAGTATAATAGGGGATAACCAGAACATGGACACCCGGGCGGCAGCAAGGGAGGCACATCTACTGGCCAATCAAGCAAGGGAGGAACGCATGCGACTCAAGATCGAAGACGTCGAACGCCTCAAAAAGGCGGTCCGCAAAATGGCCGCAGGGCGTGTTCTATCGGGCGATGCCGCCGACCCGTTCCTCGAACTGGCTCAAATGGACGGGTGCCAGGTTCGGATCGCGGCGGGATATGGCTCAAATTCCGAATCTGCGCCCCTGGCCCGCGAACGACTGATTTGGATTCTGGACGGCTCGGTCGATATTCAAGACCCCTCTGGGCAGACCCTCACCGTCAGCCAGGGCCAGAGCACGCTCCTCCCCGCCGGTGTGCCGTTCCGGCTGGCGTTCCCCCACCTGACCCTCTATTTGACGGTGGAAGCCAAAGGAGACCACTGATGCTCGTCGCCGGTCTGGACATTGGCTCGCGGACCATTGCCCTGGTGGAATGGGATGGGCAAACCATCGTACGTTCTCAGATCGTCGATACCGGTACCAATCCCCTGCTGAACGCCCAGACGCTCATCCAGGATCGCCGGTACGATCGACTGATCTCTACAGGCTATGGTCGGCACCTGGCTGTCGAACGCGAAATTGCCGACCAGGTCATCTCCGAGATCAAGGCGTATGCATTGGGCGCTTACCACCTCTACCCCGATGTACGCACCGTGCTCGACATTGGGGGGCAGGATAGCAAAGCCATTGCCATCGGCCCGGGTGGGCGCGTGCTCCAATTTGAAATGAACGACCGTTGTGCGGCGGGAACAGGTCGCTTCTTGGAAAACATGGCCCATACCCTGGGCCTGACCGTGGATCAATTTGGGCCTCATGCACTGGCAGCCAAGGGCTTGCCGGTGCGAATCTCGAGCATGTGCACTGTGTTTGCCGAATCCGAGGTCGTATCCCTCATTGCTCGGGGCGAAGACAGCCACCGCGTCGCCATGGGGTTGCACCAGGCCATCGTTGACCGGGTGGGAGGCATGGTGCGCCGCGTGGGCGTGCAACCCCGGTTGGTCTTTGCCGGGGGCGTGGCTCAGAACCCCTGCCTTCAAAAGCTGTTTGCCGAGGCGATGGGGGTCGCCCCCACCATACCCGATGAACCCCAGTTGGTGGGCGCCCTGGGCGCAGCCCTCGTGGCCTGGACTACTTTCCAGACTAGGTGACGGCGCCGCCTGCGGGTACGCTCCCATGTGCACCGGCCTAGGAGATCGAGCCTGTGAGTCAATTTCATGCCGCAATGGACTTTCACAAAGCGCGCCGGCGCGCTTCCCGAGAGAGACTCCTGGCCCGCCTGACGGGCAAGTCGGCTCAACTTCTCGCCTTCGAAGAGGTTCGCCAGATGCTCAAGGCCAGGATTGGCCGCGATGTGGGCCTATGCGACATCCCCCTGGATGCCATTGTCGGCAGCGTCGGGCGTTACTCTGACTTTTCCCGAAGCTTTTTGCCGTTGCAGACCCAGAGCGAGGAACGCTGGGCCCGCGTCATGACCCGCGTCACCGAGATGGGTGGCCTGCCGCCGATCCAGGTCTACCAGATCGGAGAGGTCTATTTCGTGCTCGACGGCAACCACCGGGTATCGGTCGCTCGCCAACTGGAAGCATCCCACATCCAGGCCTATGTCACCCAAATCGAGAGTAAGGTCCCACTATCACCCACCATCCAGCCCGACGAATTGATCCTCAAGGCCGAGTACGCCGAGTTCCTGGAAAAGACCCGCCTGGACGCCATCTGTCCCAACGCCGATTTGAGCGTGACCGCTCCCGGCCAATACCCCAAGTTCATGGAACATATCGAGGTGCACCGTTATTTCATGGGATTGGATCAACAGCAGTCGATTCCCTGGAATGAAGCAGCAAAACATTGGTACGAAACCGTCTATCTTCCGGTGATTCGCGTCATCCGCGAGCAAGACTTGCTGCACGACTTTCCGAGCCGAACCGAGGCGGATTTGTACCTGTGGGCATCGGAACACCGCGCCGCTTTGGAGGCCTCGCTGGGATGGCACGTCGAAACCCCGGTCGCTGCGGCCGATCTAGCCGAAGAACGCAGCCCCACCCTCCGCCATCGAGTGGCCCGGCTGCTAAACAAGATCCATGACACACTGACGCCCGACGAACTGGACGGCGGGCCGCCACCCGGCGCCTGGCGCCGGGTGCGCCTGCCACTACACAATGGCGATCGCCTGTTCTCCGACATCCTGGTGTCTATCAGCGGCGAGGAGCATGCCTGGTCGGCCCTGGATCAGGCCCTGGAACTGGCCCACCGCGAGGGCGCTCGGGTCCTCGGATTGCATGTGGCGTCCTCAAAAGAGGCAAACGAACAGGCCACCCAGGCCATCGAGGCCTGCTTTCATGAACGGTGTCGGGCCCGGCAGGTGGCCGGCGAGTTCGCAGTCGCCGCAGGGCCCATCGCCCGCCGGATCTGTGAACGGGCCCGTTGGGCCGATCTGGTCGTCATCAGCCTGGCCCACCCACCCCAGCCCAGCCCCATCGCCAAGCTCAGTTCGGGGCTCCGCACCCTGATCCGGCGCTGCGAGACGCCGATTTTGACGGTTCCGGGGAATGCATCTCCGATAGAGCGCCTGCTGCTCGCTTACGACGGCAGCCCCAAGGCCAAGGAGGCCCTGTACATCACCACCTACCTTGCTGCTCAAAGGGGGATACCGGTAGCGGTTGTGAGCGTGATGGACAGCGAGGAAGAGGCTCTCGCGCGCCTGGATGAGGCGCGCGCCTACTTGGCTGCCCACGATGTGGAGGTCACCACTCAGCGGGGAGACCCGCCGGCTGCCCAAGCCATACTCCAGGCCGCCCAAGCCACTGAGAGTGACCTAATACTCATGGGCGGGTACGGCTACAGTCCGGTCCTTGAGGTCATTCTGGGCAGCGCCGTAGACAGAATACTGCGCGAGGGAACACAGCCGGTCCTCTTTTGCCGCTAGAGCCTGTCGTCCACCGAACCTTCGGGAAGGTCACAACAGGCTCTAGCGCTCGCAGAGGTCAAGCATTTTTCGACGACAGATTATCTAGCCCCGTGCCGGTCCGTTGAAAACCTCGATGTCGACACTGATCTCAGTGTCCCGGCGCAGTCGCCGGGCCAGCGTCGCCTTGATGCTCCAAGTCGTCGTGCTGTGCCCGGTGCTCCGCGTCGGCTGGCCCTCTGTGGGTATCGGCAGGACAAAGGGGTACTCGGCTGGATGAGCGGGCCAAAAGTCGACCTTTTCGGCCAGTTTCTCCTTGCCTTCGTGGCGAATGTGGGTATTGCCGTTTGCCCGGGGGACATCCTCGGTGAGAAGCAACTCCACGCGCACCTCGCTGGCGCTGAAGGTGGCCAGTGGCTGCACTAGCACCTTGCCTTCCAGTTTCTCACCCTCGATCCATTCGAGCCTGGGCAGCCACAGCCGCAAGTCAACCTCTTCGGATTGCTCCTGACCATACTCGCCCGGTTCAGTTTTCTGGCCCGGTGGAGGAACGATCAGAGGAACCTCGATCTCTGCCTCGGGATCGAGCGCCTTAGGAGAGTCGAATGTAGCCTTGACCAGCAGACGATTCTTGGTGATTTTTCCGGCAAAGGGCGCGACGATGTTATCTGGGATCTGAAAAGTAGCCGGATAGCGGTGTGACCCCACCGGGAGGGTGCCTTCCTTCTCCAGGTTCACCGTGTCCAAGACCGACTCTTCCGTCTCCTTGTGGGTGTAGGTATGTCCCTTGGCTCCGGTGCGTTTGTACTCGTACTCTTCCTGAAGGATCAGGTAGGCGCTTGCCCCGCGCACCGGCAGCTCCTTCTCTGCCTGCAAGGTAATGGTGGCTTGAACGGTATCGCCGGCATAGTAAGGGCCTGTCGGCCGGCCCAACTCGATCTGGACGTTTGTTTTTGCCATAGATCCTCCTCTTCAGCACTCGAAAGGGTTCAAAGTTTGATCCATTCTTTCGTAGAAAATGGCTATTGGGGGAGCCCAAATCGATTCAAGTCGTTACTCGCCCTCCAGGAAGCAGACGATTCCCCGGGCCACACCCAGCGCCACGTCGTAGCTTCGCTCCGTAAGGAGATCCCGGTCGGCCCCCATAAAGCCCAGTTCGACGATCGCCGCCGGTGTCTGCGGATCGATCTCGTTAAAGGCATGGTAGGCCGTCATATCGTAGGTAATGCTGTTGCGATGGTATGGCAATCCCGTGGTCTGGGCATACTGATCGATCAGGCAGGCCACCAGGCGATCCTCTTCTTCTGGAATCGCGCTGCCCAACACCCGAGCCACCTTGAATCCCGAAGCATCGGGTACGTTGCAGGCATCGGTGTGGATCGAGACAAAAGCCGCCGCCTGGTAACCCGCCAATCGGTCGGAAAACTCGGGCAACAGCTCGGCGGCATACCCCTCATACTGCAGGATCGCCACCACTCGCGCCGCAATATCCAAATTGATCGTGACCTCTTGCAGACCGTCGTCGCAGACGGCGCCCGAATCGCTCTGCCAATGCCCCGCTACGACCCCGACCTTGATCTGTGGCAATGCAGGATCGGCTTCCAAAACCGAAGCAGGCGTTGCAGTCTCGGTTGGGTTGACAGTCGCCGGCACCACCTGGGCAGCCGTCGGTTCCCAACGGGTAAGCGTCGGCACAGGGGCCGTCACCTGCCCGCCGGGGGCGCCGCGCGCCAACCAAACGGCATACAGAATGCCGGCCATCACGACCATTGCCATCACGCCCAGCCCGCATCCGGGGCTGCGTCGTACGCGCTGTTCCAACGGCTCCTCGTTCCACCCAATTTCAAAGCGATCATACCCCCAAGTGCCAATTTAGTCAAACTTGTGCGGATACGCAATGGCCAATTGCCTGCCGACCTTGGCTGTGTTATAATGCCACAAGCATCATCGGTCTCATCCTACACAGGGCACCGGAAAAACAGGTTCCCATACGCTGCACCACATCGGCGCACGGGACCATGTAAAGGACACACCATGAACCTTGCGAATCTAGCCCGTAACTTGCGGCAGAACCATGCACTGGAACACGCTACAATCCATATCCTGGGCCGACAATTCCCTCACGCCCAATTAATGGGTCGCAGCACCGTCTCAGGATTCTACATCTATGGCCATCTGGCTACCCAACCACTCGCCGCCGCGGTAAGTGAGGCCCTCATCCGGCTGCAACACGGGGAAGCGCACCTCGCCGTCCATCCCCGTTGCGGCACCAATCTGGCGGTCACGGGCATTTTGGCCGGCACGGCCGCCTTTGGCACCACCTTGGGAAAGCCCCACTCCAAACTCGAACGCCTGCCCTTGGCCATCACCGCTGCCACGCTGGCAGCCATCGTGGCCCAACCCCTGGCCCTCAGGGTCCAGGAGCAGATCACCACCACACCCGACGTGGACGACGTCCAGATCTCCACCATCGAGCGCCAGGAGCGGGGGGGCGTCACAATTCACCACGTAGTGTTGGGACGGGGGTAGGTGGTGATCACGATTCTGCACGGCAATGACGAATTCGGCCGCTCTGAGGCTCTCCAGGCGATCCAATCCTACCATCGTCAGGGGGATCCGGCCATGGCCGATCTGAACACCACCGTCCTCGACGGAAGCCGCATCACTCTGGGGGAACTGCGCCATCACTGCGATTCCATCCCCTTCATGAGCGCCACTCGTTTAGTGATCGTCCACGGACTCTTGAACCGCCTCTTTCCCGATCCGGGCGCCAGGGGCGCCAAAGGCGACTCGGCACCCACGAGAAAGGCGCTGGTGAGCGACCTGTTGGAGTATCTTCCCAAGCTGCCGCCCACGACTCATCTGGTGCTTTCCGACAACAAACCCCTCCCTCCGACGAATCCGATCCTCAAATGGGCCGCCGCGCAGCCCTCACCACCCAAGGGAGCGACGGCCGCCGGCACAGTCAGCCTGTTTTCGGTACCAAGAGACGCCGATCTGCCCAACTGGATTGCCAAACGAGCCAAGGAAAAAGAGGGGACGATAGACCGGGACGCTGCCAACCTAATGGCGGCCCTCATCGGCGCCGATCTGAGGTTGATCGACCAGGAGATCGAGAAACTCCTCCTGTACACCGATGGCGCCAGCATCGCCACTCAGGACGTCCAACTACTCGTGAGCCGGGCACGCGAAGCCGGGATCTTTGACCTGGTGGATAGCGTGGGGCTGCGCCAAACAGCCCGGGCCCTCAAGCTCCTACATTCCATGCTGGCCGACCTGGCCGAACCCCTCTACCTCCTGTCCATGCTGGCTCGGCAGATCCGCATCCTCGTACAAGTCAAAGAGCTGGACGACCAAGGCCTATCCAAGCAGCAAATGGCCTCCCAGCTCAAGCTTCATCCGTATGTGGTGGAAAAGGGGATGAACCAGGCCCGACGTTTCACCATGAGCCAACTCGAGTCGGCCCACGATCACCTGGTGAGAACTGACTGGCAGATAAAAACCGGCAAAGTCGACGACATCCTCGCCCTGGATACCCTCATCGTCCACCTCACCCAAGAGGAACCCGCGTCTGCCCGCTGATTGCGCCCTGCCTTGCTAGGCCAGGCCCCAGTCTCCCGCCTGGCGCTGCCCACTCACTGTCTCGCCTGTCCATTCGCCCAGCCATAAATGATGCAGGAGAACATTCGTCGCCGAAACGACCCGGATCGTTGAGGAGCCCTCTCTGCCATCCATCACTACCTCTGTCGCCTTGTCCAAAGCCGTCGGGTGAACGTAGCAGAGGTTCGGCCATCGCCCGTAGCGCTCCCGGTAGCGCCGAACCGCCTGTCCTATCTTGTCTTCGAGTGCCCGGTGCGGATCGTTGTCGTACCACAAAAGACCGACATCCATCGCTTCACCTCCACCGAACCCACGCGCCGATTAACGCCAGGCAACGGCGGCCTGACGAGCCGCCACCCTCGGTACATCCAACTTGGCGCGCCGTAGTTGCCACAACCCCGTATCTGCGTCCTGGAACAGCTCAAAGGTGCCTCCGCCCGCACGCACTTGGAAAAAGTGGCCCCGGACAAATCTTCGCCAACTGCGGCGCGATACCGTCCAACACCGTTCCA
This sequence comes from uncultured Anaerolineaceae bacterium, assembly GCA_964575225.1. Lineage (GTDB taxonomy): Bacteria > Chloroflexota > Anaerolineae > JAAYZQ01 > JAAYZQ01 > CAZNQW01. The sequence continues at coordinate 19,292 of CAZNQW010000004.1, forward strand.
CCGCCTCCACCTGAAATCGCTGGCCCCGCCACCGAAACAGGTGCGGAAAATAGCGGTGGCGGCGCTCCACCATGTCCACCGACTCGTCAAAGATCTTCCAGCCCATCGCGCTACTCCCTCCCGATGACCGGACCTCCCGGGCCCCAATCACCTAACTCTGCCAGAAATCGCCCCGTTCGACCAATAGCTCGTCACCACCCACCACGTGGAAGTGTCGTTCGGCTGATGGGCTCGGCATAGGCGACGGCCAATACCCCCCCTGCAACATCGGCGGAAAGGCCTGGGGCGCTCCACCCTGCACTACCACGACGGGCGGGTAGGCAGACTGGGCCGCCTGGCGCCTTACGACCTCCGCCTTGGAATCACGCCGATTCATCGCCACCAACACCAGCACCGAGGTCGGAATCCCCGACAACACACCGCACACAATCCCGATCACCACGGCCATCGCCTCCGTGCTCATCTGCCGGGCGACCACGACGGCCAGAACGATGACGAAACTGAGCGACAGCAAAATGACTGCCTGTTTAAAGGTCACTTGCCCTACCTCCATCCCGATCCATTAGTTCCGGCACTCGTGTCTTTGGATGCCGCCCTCTCGACTGTCGAAGGACTCGTCGCCGGCGATCGGGCCGCCCCCGGCGGACGAACGCCAAAGGCCACCGCCACGGCCAACAACGCGTCAAAGAAACCGCGCTGATAACTGGCCGCTGCATCCACATCGAGCGGCGCCACCGACCGCGCCGAATTCCTCATTACCTCCAGAGTCGATGCCAGAATGCGCGTCACATCCTCGCGAAACCACATGTCCAGGCCCATACCGATTGAATCCTTTCCAGTGAACAGGTTTCCGTCCCTTCCTCATCGCACAAGTTGCAGCTTGGCCCGCAGCCGTTCGACTAATGGTGTTTCACTCGAGACCTTTCCATCCCCCTGAGGAGCCTCCAGTCTCAAGGCATCCCTTCCCTGCGACCGGTTCACGCGATCGACCAGGGCCTCGGCTGCCTGCGCCGACAGGTAGGCCGCCTGCATGCGCGTCGTCGACCCTTGGGCCACCACCAAGAAATCGCCCTGCCCCAATAACCGCTCGGCACCCGTTTGGGCAAGCCCAGTAGCCACCTTGGCGTCCTCCGGGCTCGTAACGGCGCCCACCAAACGGATCGGGAAATTGCTCTTGACCAGGCCGCCGATGACGGCAGCGGTCGGCTTTTGCGTACAAGCCACGATGTGGATGCCCGCCTCGCGCCCGCGCTGGGTCAGGCGCGTGAGGGCCAATTCCATCTCTTTCCCGCCCACCTGCACCAGGTCCGCCAACTCGTCGAGCACTACCACCAGGCGTGGTTCGGAGCGGCCTTCCCGATCCCTGCACTCCATCTCATCGACCAGTCGCTGCAACATCGCGAGAGCCTCATCGCAGCGGTTGATCACCGGCGCTAACAGGTGTCCCAACCCAGCAAAGGGAGAAAAACCCCTTCCCTTTGGATCGATCAAAACCAGTTGCAGCGCCCGGCGCCTGTTGAACATCACCAACGAGGCAATGATGCTACGGGCCAGCGCCGTCTTTCCGGAACCGGTCGTGCCCACGATCAACACATGGGCCACGTTGGGGCTGGGAAGCGGCAGAAGCAAAGGCGCGCCCTGTTGGTCGACCCCCAGGACCGCCGTAAAAGGGGGCACGGCCCGCATTGCCTTCGCACCTCGCGCCGCGGCATTGGATGCTGCATGTGCGACCAGAGTCCGGCACACCCGCTCCAAAGGCACCACCTGGCCGTCAGGGCGCGGTACTTCTACCTCCATTCGGCCCTCCTCCCGAAACACCCGACAGGAACTTGCCCCCAGGCTGAGGGCGATCTCTTCGGCCAGATTGGCCACCTGCCGCACCTTGACACCCAGGGGAGTCAAGAGGTGAAAGCGGATCAGGCGCGGCGCAACGTCCGCCCCGGTCACACGCGACGGCACCTTGTGGCTGGCGAGCACCTGCTCGATCCGGTCGGCCTGGAATTGCCACACCTGTCTCACGGCCCGACGGCTCCCTAGCCCGCCAACCCCACCAGATCAGGGCTGGGGAAAGGAACCACCCGTCCACCAACACCGGCGCGAGGCGCCCTCCGCTGAGGCAACGAGGGCATCGAATCCAGGGGACGCGCCACCCCCTCGAGAGGTTGCCTCAATGGGCAACCGGCACACTGCTTGGGTTGGGTAATGGGCACAATCCGGGCTGCGCATGCCGCCTGCTCGAAACTGAGGGTCGGCGCCTCATCATCCCACACCTCCGTGCGCCCATTAAAGCGCACGATAAGGGAGGTCGCCGCTTTCTGCCGCAGCGAAAACCGCAGGTGAGCGCAGTTCACGGCCTTGTAGGGACACGCGCGACAGGTGTTGGGCGTCACGCGATTTTCGCCCTCCGTGATTTTGGCGCACACAATCTGCCCATTCTTGGACACACTGCGGTGCTCGCAGGGACTCAACCCCTGCACCTGCTCGCGGAATCTTGCCAGCGATATCTCGGGACCCATGTCGCCCTCCTTCCAGGCGCGTTTAGAACAACTGTTCTGATTATATCAGAACAATTGTTCTAAGTCAAGAGGCAAAAGGGGCCCGACGGGAAATTTAACCTTGCTTACGTCGAATGTTTTTCGTGGGGACGCCGAAGCCGGAGTTCATCCAACTCGGCCCGAAAGGGGAGCCAATCCCGCACAGGCAGGGCCAGGCCGGTGGCATCGGGACAGATCATGTAGCGGCTGACCCACAGTCGCATCTGAATGGTGGAAAGGGGCAGCCGCTCCATCTCGATGACCACCATGGTGGCCTGGGATATCGGTGCCAAAAAGTGTCCTTGACCAAAGGGCCATTGGGGGGGCGGAAACATACGCACCAGCTCGGTGGGCCGGGTCTGAAGGATCTCCGAATAGGGGATTACAAAGCCTTTGAGGGGGAATTGCAGTAGCAGCCCCTCAGGGCGGCAACGTGCATACGCCCGCAATCGAAAAACGGACGTCAGAATGAGAATCCCCGCGGTTCCCAAAAGAATGAGGGACAGCGACCCGCGATTTGTGGTCAATTCAGGCGGGTTCCAAGCCAGCAGCCCGCCGCACAGCACGAGCAACAGGATGCAGGGCCAAAAGGTCATCTCCTGCACTCTCTGCTGGAGCAGAAAGGGATGCCGTTTTCCTGCCTTGAAAGGTGTCGATCCGGGTGATGACATACGTACACTCTCCCTCCGTTGCTTAGAAGGCGGCTTGGGTTCTCGCTGCCTGCCAACCGGTCCAGGGCCAGACCGAGGGCGGTTGGGCTTGGCCAGCCACGGGGCACAACGACGGCTGTGGGCCGTTACGCCAATCGCTGTTGATAGTCGTCGCAAAGGTCCGTCAGACTGCACCTTTCGCAGCGGGGGTTGCGGCTGGCGCACACCTCGCGCCCGTGTCGGATCAGGTTCAGGTGCAGCGCATAATACTGCTCGGGGTTTATCAGTTCTTCCAGTTCGTCGTGGGCCTTTTCGCGCGAGACTTTGGGACCGATGAGGCCGAGGCGGCGCGTCACCCGATGGACATGGGTATCCACGGGAAAGGCCGGCAGGCCCAGCGCAAAGAGCAGGACGATGGCTGCCGTCTTGGGTCCCACGCCGTGGATGGCCGACAGCCAGGCTTTGGCCCGGTCGATGGGCCAATCCGCCAGAAAGTCAAGGGTGAGTTCGCCCCGCTCCTCGCCCACAATGCGCAGGGCCTCTTGAATGCGCGGACCCTTTTGATTGGCCAAGCCGGCAGGACGAATGGCCTCGACGACCTCCTCCACCGGGGCGTCGCACACCTCTTCCCAGGTGGGCAGGCGCTCGCGGAGCCGGTTGTAGGCCACATCGCGGTTGACATCGTTGGTGTTCTGGCTCAGGATGGTGCTCACCAGCTCCGACACAGGGTCCAGATGGGGTCGCCACTCAGGTTCCCCGTAGGTGTCCAGGAGACGATGATGGACTTCTTGTGCCTTGGCCTGTACATCCACGTTAGGCTTCCTCGTCTGTGCCGTCTTCCCAGCCGATGATCCACACGCACAACCCGGCCAAAAGGACCGTCGCGACGATCAGTGCCAACCACTGCCCGCCCAGAAGCCCGACGTGGCGCGCCGAAAAGACCAAGATGACCACCATGCCCACGGCCAAGACCGCCCACGCGGCCAACCGGGGATGCCGGCTGACCCAATCCTTGATCGGCATTGTCGAATACCTCCCTATTACCCGCGCCCACCGCCCTATCAAGGGCGGCAGCGGGTTTCCCATTACAGCGGCGCCATCACCATCCGGTCCCGCAGGCGTTTGACCCACACATCCCGTTGTTCGGGTGTGAATTCTCCCAGAACCTCGCGCCAGATCCGGTGCAGATCGGCAAAGGGTTGCCGTTCGTACCCCTGCCCGGCCAAGATCTCGGCCACGCCCGAGGTTCCGTCCTCCAGCGCCACCAGGTGGGCCTCGCACATCAGGCCCTGCGCCTCGGCCTCCACCCGCTCCAGTAAAGCGCGCCCTGCGCCGGCAGATCTGGCATGGGCCGAGATCGCAAACAGGTCCGTGACGGCCAACAGGTTCTCTGCCTGCCAACCGAGGACGCCCAGGAGAGCATCGCCTTCCGCAGCCACAAGCAGCCCTTTGCCATACAGCCATTCCAGAGCGTCGCTCTCGTCAATCTCGATGTCTTCCAGCGAAGCAGCTCGCACCAAGGCGACCATGGGAGCCAGGTCCTGCCGCCCGGCGCGCCGTACCTCAAGCTCTACCATCGAGAATCACCGCCTTCAAATGTACGCTCCCCGGCAAGGCATCCCATCTAGCGGTGGCCCGGCCCAGAGCTGTGCCCATGCCTCATCCACCTGGGCCTGCAAGTCCGTCAAGTCACCGTCATTGACGATGACCCGATCCGCCCGCGCCGCTTTTTCCTCTTGGGGCGGCTGGGCGTCGACGCGCAGTGCTGCCTCCTCCTCCGTAAAGCCACGAGACTGCACCAAGCGCTCGATTTGCACCGGGCGCGACGCCGTCACCACCCACAGGGCATCGTAGCGGCGGTGCATGCCGGCCTCGATCAGCTTGATGGCCTCCACCACAATCGCCGACTCGGTCGCCCCGGCAATCTGCCGGTCTACCTCGGCGATCACCGCCGGATGCACAATCGCCTCCAGGCGCTGCAAGGCATCCTCATCGGCAAAGACGATGGCCCCCAGCCGCCTGCGGTCGATGGCGCCCTCGGGAGCAAGGATCCCAGGGCCAAAGTCCTCCACCACATGCCGGTAGGCAGGGCCGCCCGGCTCCATCACCCGGTGGGCCACCTTGTCGGCATCGATGAACAGCGCCCCCTTTTCCGCCAGGATTTGGGCGACGGCACTCTTGCCTGTGGCAATGTTGCCCGTAAGCCCGATAATCACCGGCCTACGTTGCCTCTCGTCCGTCATACCGCCAACTCGGCCCATTGCTCCAGATACTCGTGAAGCTGACCTTCCAGCTCGCCATACAGGGTGCTCAGCTCCACCAGGCGCATGCTCTGCCCCTTTTTCCCAGCCGCCGCAATCTCTTCTTGCAGAGCCTTGAGTTCCCCTTCCAGGCGATGGATCTCGGCCTCCATGTCGGCCACCCGCTGCTGCCGGGCTTCTTCTTCCCGCCGGGTGCGCTGTTCATTGCGGCGCGCCTGGCGCTGCTCCTGGGACCACTTTTCCTTACTCTGGCGGACCTCAGACACCTGCTCCTGTCGGGACCGCTCCTCCTGGTAGGCGGCCCAACTGCCTTGGAAAACCTCCAGATGCTGCTCCCCCGGATGGAGGACCCACAGTTGAGTGGCCAACCGGTCCACCAGGTAGCGATCGTGGGTGACCAGTAAGATGGTACCGGCAAAATCGCTCAACACCTCTTCCAGCACTTCCTGACTGGCGATGTCCAGATGGTTGGTCGGCTCGTCGAGGAGGAGGAAATTGGCCCGCTGCAGCACGAGCTTGGCCAATGCCACCCGACTACGCTCCCCACCCGAGAGTTCGGCGTTCAACTTGAACACATCATCGCCGGTGAACAGGAACCGCGCCAGGAAATTGCGGGCGTCGCTCAGGTCCAAGTTCTTGACGGCCAGGATCTCGTCGAGAACGCTGCGGTCGGCCTGAAGATCGGTCCGCGCCTGGGCGTAATAACCCAACATCAAGCTCGCGCCCAATCTCACATAGCCGTCCAGGGGCGGCAGATCTCCCAAGATCGTCCGCAAGAAGGTGGTCTTGCCCGAGCCATTGGGACCCAAAAGGGCCACGCACTCTCCCCGCCGCAGGTCCAAGTCGGGGCTAAAAAACAGGGGAGATTCCCGATCATAGCCCACAATTAGGTCCTGGCTCCAGATCACTTTTTCCCCGCTGCGGAGCGGCTGGTCGAACCTCAGCTTGATGGTATGCTCTTCCAGGGGACGGTCGACCGCCTCGTCCCGTTTGAATCGCTCCAGGCGCTTGAGCCGGCCTTGCGCCTGGCGGGTGCGCTGCCCGGCCATGTACCGCCGGATATAGTCCTCTTCTTTGGCAATCAGCTCCTGCTGGGCGCGGTACTCCTTGAGCCGGCGTTCATAGCGTTCTTCCCGCTGTTGCAGGTAGTGGCTATAGTTTCCCGAATAGACTTCCAGGCGGCCAAAGGCCAGCTCCCACACCTTGTGCACCACCCGGTCCATAAAGTAGCGATCGTGGGCCACCAGGACCACCGTCCCTTCCCATTTGTTCAGGTAACCTTCCAGCCATTCGATGGCCTGCAGGTCCAGGTGGTTCGTTGGCTCGTCCAAAAAGAGCATGTCGGGCGATTCCAACAGCAAGCGGGCCAGCACGGCTCGGGTCTGTTGTCCGCCGCTCAGATAGCTCAACGGGAGCTGGTGCTCGGAGGGATCGAACCCCAACCCCATGAGCACGTGCTTGGTTCGATCTTCGTAGGTATAGCCGCCGAGCAGATCGAACCGATCGCGCAGAGCGGCATAGGCCTCCATCGCCGTATCGGCGCGAGCGGGATCGGCCAATGCGGCCTCCAACTCTGCCAGGCGGCCTTCCATGGCCCGCAAGTCTTGAAAGGCCGTCATCATCTCTTGCCACAGCGTCCGCTCGCCCCCCAGCTTGGCCTCTTGCGCCAGAAAGCCGATGCGCAATCCTTTGGCGTGGTGGACGTGACCCGCAGAGGGCTCTTCCAGGCCCGCCAGGATATTCAACAGGGTCGTTTTGCCCGTGCCGTTGCGGCCCACCAGGGCGATACGGTCCCCGCGCGCCACACTGCACGAGACGTCCCAAAAGACATCCTGAGGATCGAACGATTTGGCCAGTTGTTCTGCAACAAGAATCGACATGGAAACCCACTCTCCAAACAGGGCCATTATACCACATCGGTTTTTTTCGGACCAACTCTGTCGGCACCGAAATCAGAACTTGCTCCCCCGACCAGAACGGGATATACTGATTGCGCGGCATGTCCCCGGTCTGGAATCGTCGTCCGCCTGCCGCCTTATCCCACCGCAAGGAGGCGTCCATGAACCACTCAGAAGGAACGTTTCAAGGACAGCAAGGCACCGAGCTGTACTACCAAGGGTGGCGCCCTGAGGGAGCACCCAAAGCGACCCTGGCCATTGTCCACGGCTTTGGCGAACACAGCGGCCGCTATGGCAACGTCGTCGACTGGTACGTGCCCCGTGGATTCGGCGTCTATGCCTTTGATCTGCGCGGGCACGGTCGCTCGCCGGGCAAGCGGGGATACGTCGACAGCTTTGCCCAGGTGCGCGACGACGTCAGCGCCTTTCTGGATCGAGTGCGCCAGGCCGAGCCCGACTGCCCCCTCTTTCTGGTCGGCCACAGCATGGGCGGGCTGATTGTGCTCAATTATGTGCTACACCGTCCGGCCGACCTGGCAGGCGTTATCGCCTCAGGCCCTTTGCTCTGCCCGCCCGAGGTGCCCCCTCTTCTGTGGAGCATCTCCAGACTCCTCTCCGCCCTTGTGCCCAGCATGGTGGTCCGCGACGGCCTGGATGCCACCGCCATTTCCCGCGATCAGGCCGTGGTCGATGCCTATGTCCACGATCCTCTCGTCCACGGCAAAGCCACGGCGCGGCTGGGGACCGAAATCGCTGCGGCCATCGACTGGACCCAGGCCCATGCTCCAGAGCTGAACCTGCCCCTGTTGATTGTGCACGGCACCGCCGATAGGCTATGCCCGGCCCACGCCAGCAAGACCTTTTTCGACCACGTCGGGTATGCGGACAAGGAGCGGATCGAATACCCCGGCTACTTTCACGAGGTCTTTAACGAGCCGGGCAAGGAACAGGTCTTTCAAGACATGGAGCACTGGATCGAACAGCACACGCGATAGCCGGAGCACATTCCACAGGATAGGAGAGTCATGAAAATACTGGCCATTGACATCGGTACCGGCACCCAGGACATTCTACTGTACGACACCGATAAAGAACCCGAGAACGCCCTGAAAATGGTCATGCCGTCGCCGACGGCCTGGCTGTCGCAACAGATCCGCCAGGCCACTCAATCCGGTGAGCCCCTGCTCCTGACCGGGGTGACCATGGGGGGCGGCCCCTGTGGTTGGGCCGCCCGCGATCACCTCAAAGCCGGGCATGCCCTGTACGCAACGCCCGATGCGGCCCGCACTTTTAATGACGACCTCGATGAGGTGGCAGCCATGGGGGTCCACATCGTCAGCGACGAGGAAACCGCAAGCCTGCGCGGTGTTCGCCGGCTGACCATGCGAGACCTGGACTATGCGGCCCTGGCACGCGCCTTTGAGGCCTTTGGCGTCGACCTGAACGACGCCGACGTCCTCGCGCTGGCGGTCTTTGACCACGGCGCCGCGCCGCCCGGCGTCAGCGACCGGCAGTTCCGCTTCGAGTACCTGGCCCAGCGCATTCACGCCGGCGCCGGACTGGCCGGCTTTGCCTTTGCCCGGGATCAAATCCCACCCAGCATGACGCGCATGCAAGCCGTCGCCTTGAGCGCGCCCAAGGACCGACTCGTCCTGGCCATGGACACGGCGCCGGCCGCCGTCCTGGGCGCGCTGGAAGACCCTCGCGTCCGCCAGCAGGCTCACGCCATCGTGGCCAACGTGGGTAACCTTCACACCCTGGCCTTTCACCTAAAAAACGGCGCGATTGCCGGCCTGTTCGAACATCACACCGGCCTGCTGAACCAGGCCAAACTGGAGGGATTGCTGGCCCAACTGGCGGCCGGTACCCTGTCCCACAAAGAACTCTTTGCCGACCGCGGCCACGGCGCCCTGATCCTCGATCCGGCCCCCTCTCCTCTCGAGTTCGTATCCGTCACCGGGCCGCGGCGGAGCCTGATGGTCGGGTCGGCCCTGCGCCCCTATCTGGCCGTACCCCACGGCGATATGATGATGGCCGGCTGCTGGGGACTGGTGCGCGCCTGTGCTCAGGTATTCCCCTGGACGGCCCCGACCATCCAGCAGGCCCTGGGCGCCTGAACCGCTTCAAACAGGGTTGGGCCATCAACCTCCCGTCAACCGATTGGTTCGGTCCATATCAATAGTTATTGTAAGGCAAAAGAAGAAACGTTTTCTACACATTGTGCATTCTGGTTTACTATGGCATACACGACATCACGTCGCCTGCCGGGGCGGCTACTGTGGGGAAACTTGCCACAGACGCATAGAGAGGATATTGCATGAACCGAAAATGGTACATATTGCTGGTTCTGTTGCTCTTTTTGCCGGTCCTGGCTTGTGGAGGGGACGACGCCACCCCCACACCCATCGTCATCATCGTCACACCGCCCCCGGGCCAACCCGAGTCGCCGACCGAAGCCGCCCCGCCACCTGCACCGGCTGGCGCGATCGAGATCCTGGAGGCAAACTTTGCCCACGGACTGAGTGAAGAGATGCAGGCCGTCGACCCCGGCTCCGAGTTTCAGCCCGATGAAACTGTCTACCTGTCCCTGACGATCAAGGGCAGGCCCAAAGAGGGCGCCGTGACCGCCCGGTTCTATTGGGACGAGGTCTATATCGCCGAGGCCAGCATCGACCTGGCCGATGTCAACAGCGGATTGCTGTTCTCCATCGGCGAAAACACCTATGCGGGCTATACCCTGACCCACGAGCAACCCTTTCCCGTCGGAGACGGCTACCGCGCCGACCTGTTTTACAACGACCAGGCCCTGGGTTCCTATCCCTTCCGCGTCGTTCCCCCCGCAGATGCGATCGCCACCGTCATCAATTCGGTTACCCTGGCCCGCGGCGCCGACGAGGACTATAACCCCATCGAGCCCACCACCCAGTTCGGGGCCGCCGACACCGTCTACCTCGTGGGGAAGGGAGATCTGGGCCTGGCCACCTTGCTCCAGGCCGACTGGTTTGTCAGCGGCCAGCTCGATGAAGCGGGGACTCGAAGACTCACCCTGGATAAAAATATCGAGGATGCGGGTTTTGCCTTCTCCTTCGTACCAGAGGGGGGATGGCCGACCGGAGCACATTTGGTGGTATTGACCGTCAACAACCAGGAAATCGGGCGGTATTCTTTCACCACCCAATAGGGCATTGCCCACTCCCTGCCGTTCCGATCCACAACCTGGCTTCCCGCGGACCTACTCTGCGGGAAGCTCTGGTTTGCCGTTTACTCTACTCCTGTTTCACGACCCGAGTTTCGCCGCTGGCGCAGGATTTCAAAGACCATCGCGGCGGTCGCTGCCGAAACGTTGAGGGACGTGGCTCGCCCCCCCATCGGCAACCGAACGGTCACGTCGGCCTCGGCGCGGAGTTGGGGCGGCAGACCTCTCTGCTCGTTGCCGATCAACAGGGCCAACGGCCCATCATAGTCGACGTCATAATAGACCTGCTCGCCGTGGGCCGATGAGGCCACCACCCGAACGGGCAAGCCGGCCGATCGCAGGCTCGCGACCCAGGGCGCTAACATCGCCTCCTCCATTATCCGCACAATGGGCAGTGCATAAAGGGAACCCATGGTCGCCCGCACCGTCAACGGGCCATAGAGGTCCGCCGACGGTTCGACAATAACCACAGCCGTGGCCAGGGCCGCGTCGGCGGTCCGGATGACGGAACCCAGGTTCCCAGGGTCGCGCAATTGAACGGCGACCAAGACCAACAGGTCGGGCGAAAGGGGGAGTTCCTGCAGGGTCGGTTCTTGGATCCGCATCACAGCGGCGATGCCCTGGGGTTGATCGCGGTCCGAAAGGGTGGCAAAGACCTCGGCAGCCAACACCAGCCGTCGCGCCGGCTCCACGCGTTCGACAAGCGCCTGAGCCCGCTCGCTCACCAGGAGGTCAGGCGCATAGACCAACGTCTCCAGAGGGGCGCCCAGGTCCAGCGCCTCGTTGACGATGCGAATGCCCTCGATGAGGTACTGGCCCTCTCGCGTCCGGTGCTTGCGCTGTCGCAGCGCGCGCAGGGCTTTGACCCTTGGATTTTGAGTACTGGTGATCCGATCCATCCCCTGTGTGCCTAACGGATCGGAATGCCGTTGAAATCGTCCCGCTCGCGGCACTCACAGGCCGTTCGTTGCTCGTCGCCGCGCGAGGCCGTCCCCTCGTAGCTCTCGCCGCTAGAGTGGAACTGCCAGCCGGACAGGACCAGCGGCAGCGGCCCATCGGCAGCAATCCATTCGCCGTTGAATTTGCGGGCTATATGCAAGTGAGTCGCTTCGGTATACCCACCCTCGCACGAAGGATAGCCGATGGGATCCCCTTCTTTGACCCGGGTATCGACGGCCACCCTCCCCTCCGAGGCGATGTGCAGGTAAAAGATCACCCAGCCTGTCTGCTCGTACCCGTCTCCGTCCAGATCGAGCATCACTTCGCCATCCCGGCTGTACGTGATCAGGCCGGGAGCCACAGCCCGGGCCGGGTTCGAGGCCCGTTGGCAGCCCAGGTATCCCTCGTTGGGGTCAAAATCGATCGCCGACCAGGCGCCGCCATCGCCCCACCCACCGTGAGGGCCGCCCGAATAGAGCCAGAGCTGCCCCTTGGCATAAGGCAGGCTCATCTCTGGGACCACCGTATTGGCCGGCACCAGGGGCTCGATGGCATATTGGCCTGGGTCGCCGAACAGCCGGCGATAGGTTTCGTAAAAGCTCCCCGGGCCGTTGCCAATATCGGCATCCCATTGGGTTTTGGTGGCATCCAGGGCAAAAAAGTATTGGAGCCCGGCCGTAGCCGCGTTCAACGTGGGCGCATACCGGGTAGCGGTGCCATCGCTCCACACCTTGAGACCCATCCCCCGTCCTCGCCAGTCATAATATCCCTGATTCAACCGATCGCTGGCCCAGGTGAGCTGGAGGTTTAGCGACTCCCAACCACCGCCCATGTAGCCCATCGGATAGGCCAGCGCGTTGCCAGCGGGGCTGGGGTTGGTCACCCAGCCGCTCCGCATCTCGAGGACGGTCAACAGCAGGCGCGGGCCGACGCTGTAATGATGCGCTGCCAGGATCACGATCTCGGCGCCGGTCAAAAGCTCGCCCCCGACGTTTTCCTGGTACACCGACAAATAGCCCCCTTGCCGGGCCACGTAGGCCGCCACATCAAAGTTCACATAGGCCGGGCCATACACAAACTCGCTGTTGGGCAAAAGAATGAGATCGGGGCCGACGTCAACCTGGGTTGACGGGATCTGCAATTCCTGGCCCACCTGCAAGGCATTGGGGTTGGCAATCTGGTTGTTTTTGACCAGTGCGTCGACGGTGGTGCCAAAGCGAGCCGCTATGGCGCTCAAGGTATCGCCGCTAGCCACCGTGTAGCTCTGCGACTCTGTGCCAGAGCCAGAAGCCGTCGAGCCCACGTCCGGGATATCCCTCAATTCCACCGTCGGCGAAGGAGAGCCTTGATCCGCAGCCGTCTTGGCAGAACCGGCACCTTCGGGCATAAGAGGATCGGGGGTGGGATCTCGCTCGCGAGAACAGGCAGAAGGCACGATCGCGAGCAGAAACAGGAGAAGAACAATGTAAGAAATCTCTCTGTTTTTCACCATAATCCTATCCTTAGCTCTGGTTCTCATCATTTGACAATTCTATTATACCACACTTTTGTTTATTTGGACAAATCGGAACCCCACTTTCCGAAAAAATCCTGGCCCACAGGGCGCCTGCCGTTGTGGATTCCAAAGATGACGCCCTCGAGATTGCAGGGCTGTTGCATTGTCTCTTGACCGATGTGATTTGGTTGGGCTCCGCGCCCCGTCCTCGGGGCGCGGTGGTCTGCCAGGTGTGCAGGCCGCCCCCGAGACGGGGGCGGCGAGCTCCAAACTAGATTGACTGGCCGACTATGCAACAGCCCTACTCGAGATTGAAATCGTTCTCTTGACATTCATGACGCAGTGTGTTATACTCATTTTATGATGCAATGCGTCATTTCTCAACAAGCCTGAACGCAAAACAAATGGGAGGTGCAACGATGGGCAAGGAGGTCAAAGTGGTCGTAGAAGAGCCAACCGAACAGACCGAAAGCAATCCGCTCATGGGGATGATCCGTCGGCTGATGTTGGCCGGCATGGGCGCCATGGCGCTCACCCAGGACGAAGTGGAAAAGCTCGTCAACCGGTTGATCGATCGTGGCGAAATTGCCGAACAGGACGGCAAAAAGCTGGTACGTGAGGTCATGGAAAAGCGCAGGAGCGAAAGCATCCGGGTCGAGGACCAACTCGACAAACGAATTGAGGAACTGCTGGCCCGCATGAACGTGCCCACCAAGAGCGACCTTGACGCCCTCAGCGCCAAGATCACGGCGCTTGGCAAAAAGCTCGACGAACTCAAGAACCCGTAGCGCCCAACCCTGGGGGGGAGGCGAAGGTTCTCGACGCCTCCCCCACTGCTCTGCCAGCCTGCTGCCGCCGCACGGAGAGCCCGCCCATGCCGGTCATCAAACGCTATCCCAATCGCAAACTGTACGACACACAGGAAAAGCGGTACATCACCCTGGAGGGCATCGCCGACCTGATCCGCCTGGGCCACACAGTCCAGGTCCTGGATCATGCAACCGGCGAGGATCTGACTGCCGTCACCCTGACCCAGATCATTTTTGAGCAGGAAAAAAAGCGCAGGGGGTTTGTACCCCAAAGCATCTTGGCCGGCCTCATCCAGTCGGGAGGACAGACCATGGGCGCGCTGCGGCGCACCCTGGCTTCACCCTTGGAACTGGCGCGCCACGTCGACGACGAGATCGAGCGGCGCGTTCAATCCCTCATTGTCCGGGGCGAAATGGCTGCGGAAGAAGGAATTCGTCTCATGGACGGTCTGCTGAGCCAGCATGCCGGGGACCGGGACGCGTGGAACGCGCCCGGCGACGCTGCGCTGCAAGAGGCGCTGGAGGGAGCCCTGCAAGAACATGGAGTGCCCACACGCCACGACCTCGAGCCGCTCTTTGATCAAATCGACGCTCTGGCGCAAAAGCTGGATGAGATGGCCGATTCTCTGCAGGGAGACTGAGGGCCCGTCAGGGGGTCTACTCGCTTCCCCTCCATCGCCGCCAAAGCGCCAGCCCCCCCATGACGAGTAGAACCAGCACCGTGACCAGGGTGATCCCCAGGCCCACAGACCAGGAGGTTGGGCGATACACCATCTCCACGCGGTGCGTTCCCGGCCCCACTTGCACGGCACGGAAGGCATAGTTGGCGCGCACGATGGGCGCCTTTTCCCCATCCACCGTGGCCTGCCAGCCGGGATAGTGGGGATCGCTGAGCACCACATAGCCTTCGGCCGGGCTCTCTACCTCGAGTACCAATCGATCCGATTCATAATCTACCACTTGTACCACGCCCTGTCCGGCGTCCGACCCGGCGAGGGACCGGCCCCCTTCCAGGACGACCGTCTTAGCCGGGTCAAAATCGGCCTCGTGGATGCGCGCCCAGGCCTCCTCGTGGTTATCGGCCTGTACCGTGCGGAATACCACAAAGGCCCGCGGCAGGGCCGCTCTATTCTGATAGACGTTCACCTCCGGGTCCTGATCAAAGGCCAGGGTGAACTTGGCTTCATCCAGGACGACGTCCTTGCTGCCCAGCACATAGCGCACACCCAGAAAATCGTAGAGCGCCGACGAGCGGCCGCCTAGGCCTTCATAGTAGCGGGCCACATCGGCCACCATCAGCGGGTTGTCCACTCCGCTCACGTCGTACAACCCGGCCAGCAGGGCCAGGTTCGGCTGCCAGTTTCCCCACACGTCAGTGCGCGAGTCAATGCGAAATTGGTCCGGGTCGGAGGCCAGGAACTCGACGATGCGGGAATGGTCAAAACCGGCCGTGGGCGCCTCTCGACCGATGTCGGTGTGGGCGCCCAGCGAGGCCAGATCGACGAACACCAACCCCACCGCCAGCCAGGCCAGCGTGGCTCGCGGCAAACGCCCGGTGCGCCGGGCGCTAAGCCAGGCCAGCGCCGCAGCCAACATCAGCAGGCAAAAGACCAGACCGCTCCCTGCCATCGACACCCGCCAAAAGAGGGTCGGGTCCCGGTCCTGAGCCTGGTAGATCATGGTATAGGCCCACAGCCCGCCCAAGAGTATCGCGCCGCTGCCAAACCAGAGCAGCCACCGCCATGCCCCGTCCAGCGCCTTTCGGTCGCGCCGGTCCAACGGGCCGAGCAGGCGATCCAGCCCCAAGGCCGCCAGCGCTGCCAACCCAAAATCGACCAGGAGGATCAGGCGCGCCGGGGCGCGAAGGTGGCCAAAGCCCGGCAGCAGCCGGTAGGCCCACCCGTGAAAGACCGACTCCCCACCCAACGCCAGCAGAAAGGCCACCCCGGCCAATACCACAAAGGGCCGAACCTTGGGTCCGCGGCGCAGCAAGAGCGCCAGGCCCGCCAGCACCAGGGTCAGGATGCCCACATAGCCCACCGCCACCCGGTCCCAGACCCCCCAGTACAGCGACGGCTCTCGACTGCCGAACAGCGCCGGCACAAACATCTCGCCCAACAACCCCGGAACCAGCGAATAGCGGGCGGCGTCCCAATAACTCAGCCCGGCGCGCGGGCTCAGGCGCGCATACTCAAAGGCAGGCAGCAGCACCAACGCCGACAACCCCACCGCCACCGCGGCCGTAACGGCCAGCGCCAGGAGCGACCAGGCTCGATCTCGCCCTTCTCGGCGGCCTGACGCATCCACCGCCGTCAATACGGCCAACGCCAGCCCAATGTACAGCGTGATCTGCAGGTGGCCTTCCAGCGTGGCGATGCCCAGGGCCACGCCCGCCCCCACCGCCAACCCCAGACGGCGAGTTCGAACCGCCCGCCAAAAGAAAAGAACGATCAGGGGCAGCCAGGCCGCCACGGCGACCAGGTTCAGGTTGCCAAAGTGGACGATGAACAGGTCGGAGAACATATAGGCCACGGCGCCCAGCATCGCAGCCGGAACGCGCAGGCGATGGCCCGGTTCGAAATATCGCAGGCAGAGGTACATGAACAACCCGGCCAAAAAGACATGGAACACCACCATCCACTCCATCGCCTTGTAGCCGAAATCCGGTACCAGCAGGAACAGGATCAGATTGAGAGGGTAAAAAAGGCCGGTCTGCATGTCGGCCAGAAAGGGAGCCCCGCCATACAGATGGGGGTTCCACAGGGGCAGGTCTCCGGCCCGCAATTGGGCGGCAGCGAAACGATAGACAGGGTACAGAAAAGAGACCAAGTCACCGCCGCCGGCCGGCTTCCAGGCATCGGAGGTGAACAAGATCCGCCCAAAAAAGCCCAGTACGGCCGCCAGCAAAAGAGCCAAAGCGCCGATCTCGTCTGCAATCGCTCGAGTTCTCGTCCTCATCGCTCGCATCCCTCTTCCCGCCCTCTTGCGCTACCGGCCCACAACGACGACCGAGCCCAAAAGAACCCGATCGTCGGGCAGCCGCTGCCCCAACGCATCATAAGCGGGCACACGGGTCATGGTCGCCAGATCGTAAAGCCCGGCCTCCAACTCGTATTCCCCCGGAGGGGCATCGGCGGGAATGGCCAGCGGGTGCACGTCGAGGATTACCTCGCCAGGCTGCCACACCGTCGTGGGGTAATGCCCTTGCAGGGGCGGGCTGTCGTGTCCGGCCCACATCGGTCCCTGAGTAGCCGGATTGTGGCCGCCCAACAGGTGGCTGAAAACGGTATAGTCGGTGTCCATGGGGGCCAGAGCCTCCCAATAGACCGTCAGGCGCACCGTGTCGCCGGGCGAAACCCTCTCGGCATCGACCTCATAGCCGAGCAGCCGAACACTGTCGCCTACAATGGCCTCCATCCGGTGCTCCGGTTCAAGCGCAGGGGTCTCACGGGCCGGCAGTTGGTAGGCGGCCGCATAGGGCCGATCGTAGCCGTCGTTCAGTGACCAACCCACCTGCCCATCAGGGCGCAGGCGTTGAAGGAGCGGCAGCGTCTCGGTGTCCTCCCGCAGCAGCACCACCATCGTCGCAGCGCGTCCGGGCGGAGGGACCACCAACCCGGCCCGTCCATCGAACGTGGCAAAAGGCCGCCCGACCAGGAATTGCAGGGTGAAATGTTCCCGGTCCGTAGGAGTCAGGTACACGTGCTCTGCCCCTGGCACCGAGTTGATCCGGCGGGCGCTCTCGGCCAGCCCTACGTCGTACGCATAGAACAGATCCGGACTGCGCCCCCAGGTCTGAAAATAGTCATGGACCGTGGAAACCGCAGAAAGGAGCAACCCTCCGCCCAGGAATAGGGCAACCGCTACCGTGACCCAGCGCCGCCTCAGATGCAACGCCCCTTCCCCCAGCGTCCAGGCGCCCAGGGCGCACAGCAGGGCCAGGGCCGGGGTGGCGCCAATCGCCCGGCCAAAGTGGGGCGCGTGCTCGGTGATCAGGGTGGGCGTCACCATCACGCCCAGCCACAACAAGGGCAGCCCCGTCAAAGGTCGCCGCAACCCGATCAGCGACCGGGAGCACCCCACCAGGAACAGCAGGGCCAGGAAGGGGTCCAGGGCTGGGCGGCCCGGCAGATTGCTGCGCGGGTTGGCATCGCCGCGCACAAAGAACATGCCCAAGACCCGGCTCAGGTTCTGCCCCCAGGCCTGAAGAGCCCCCAGGGGAACCCCTTCTTCGCCCCCCAGAGCGACGCTCGTTGGGCGCTGGAGGAAATGGGCCGGATGGGTGGCAAAGTACACACCGATGGGCGCTGCCACGATCAACGCCACCAGGCCCAGGAGGAGCAGTCCGCGGCGATGGCGCTGCCAAAAACCCCGCTCCACGATCAGGCCGTACAAAAGGAACAATCCGGCTAACACAGGCACGAAATAGCCGGCCTTATAGGTGTAGAGGCTGCCCCCCAGGGCCACCCCGGCCAGGGCAAAAGCCCCCGGCCGGCCGCTGTTCAACCCCCAGACCAGAGAGGCAAAGGCCCCTGTGGCGAAAAAGGGCACCAGGATCGGCTCCATCCCAATGCGGCTAAAGCTCAGGTGCCAATACAGCACAGCCAGGACCAGCGCCGTCCCCAGTCCTGCGACCTGTCCCCGCAGTTTTCGCCCCTTGCCGAACACCTCACGGCCCAGCCACCAGGCCAACGGCACCGTCAGCGTCCCCACCACAGCCGACGGCAGCCGGATGGCCCAGGGCTCCGGCCCGACCACCGCCAGCGCCGCCGCCACCAAATACATGGCAATCGGTTCCTCCCCCATATCGCTCTCAAAGAACAATCGGGGCGGATCGCCGGCCAGCAGCCCCCGGGCGGTGACGCCTTTGAACCCCTCATCGAAATGCAGGCCCGGGGGAAGCTCGGTCAGGTAGGAAAACCGAAGGGTCCCCGCCAGCAGCGTGATCAGCACGACCAACAACGCTTCCCACCGTAGGGACAGTATACGTTGCCTCATGGCGCCACGACCTCAACCGCACCCAACAACACCCGGTCGCCCAGATAGGCGCCATCGTCCGGATCGGTGACCGGCAGCCGCTCAAAGGTCTCGAGCAGGTACATTCCCACTTCCAGCCAGTAGGTGCCGGGCTGAGCGCCCTCGTCCACTTTGAGGGCATAGTTATCCTCGACGACCTGCCCGACCGTCCAGCGGTTGGTCGGCAGGCCGCCGCCCTGGGGCTCGCTGTCCACCTGGGCCCAAATCTGGTCGTCCCAATCCAAAAGGTGGGTAAAGACGGTGTAGCCCTTGTCCATCGGCGCCAGGGCCTGCCAATACAACGTCAGCAGCAGCGGTTCGCCGGGGACCACCGAATCTCCGCTCAGAACATAGCCCGCCAATCGCACCCCATCGCCCAGGTTCACCCCCACCGGAACCTGCGCCACCTCGCTCCCGGTCGGGCGCATCACGTACAGCGCCAGGTCCGCGTCGACCCAGCCGTCAAAGTAGGCCTTGCTGCCCCGTGTGGCCAACCACCGCGGCAGGAAATCGGTGGGATCGAACTCGGCGGGATTTCCGAAACGGACCAGCCACAGGCGCGGATGCCGCACAGCGATCTCTTCCAGATCGCGCGCCGTCTCCGAATCCTCCAGGGCCACATCGTAGCGCGGGAAAAAGTAGGCCGCCAGACCCTCCGGCTGATAATAGTCGAACAGGGGCCGCTGAAGGGGATTGACCAGGATCAACCCATCCCCAGGGTCAGCCTGCTCCTCCACGTAGGCCATCATCTGCCCGTATCGGCCCCGGACAAACTCCTGGTCCGTGTAGTAGGCTCCCAGGCCATAACTGCTGATGCCGAGCAACAAAAGAGCTCCCACCAGTCCCAGAGGGCGCCCCAGATGGCCCAGCATCGCCACGCCCCAAGCAGCCAACAGGCAATAGGCCGGCGCCACCAACAACAGGTAGCGGGGGTAGAAAAAGGGCATGATGGGGTTGACGGCCCAGGCCAGCAGAAGGGGAACACCCAGCCAGGCGATCACCATCCCCAGTTCGAACCGGGCGCTGCGGGCCGCGAAGGCCACACCCACCAGGACCGCGCCCAGGTAGGCTGCCGCAAGCCACGCGCCCACTGGAGCCGGTACCGACGGACCCGCCCCAAAGGCGAGAGCTGTATCACCCGCGATGCGCAGCGCGGTGTCGAGGTTCCATTCGGCAAAACGGCCGCTGGCTTTGCCACCCAGGAAATCGCTCTGCACCACCACCCAAGGCACATAGGCCAGAGCCATTGTCGCCTGCGCCCCCAACCACCGGCCCAGATCCGCCCAACGACGATGACGCAACAGCAGAAGGCCCGCCACCAGATTCTGGGCTACGACGACGAAAAAAGCATAATAGTGGGTATAGACGGCGCCGAGGGTGACGACCACATAGGCCCACCATCGCCCGGGCGAGCGCGGATCCTGCAACAGGCGCAGCGCCCAATACATCGAGGCGGCTGCCAGCAGGGTCACCAGCCCATACATGCGCGTTTCCTGGGCATAAAAGACCAAAACCGGCGATAAAGCCGTCAACGCCGCGGCCAGCATGCTGGCCCCCTGGGTCCATCGGTGGTTACCCTCGCGAGAAAGGGACGCAAGCGCTCGGCAGCTCAGCGCATAGACCACCGGAACCGTCAACGTGCCAATCAGAGCCGAAAGCGACCGCACAGCCAGGGGTGTGAGGCCCGTCAGTCGAATCCACACATAGAGCAAAAAGGGATAGAGGGGAGGGTGAGTGTCGGCACCGCCGGCTACCACCTCGGGCAGGGGCTGGCGGCTGAGCCAAATGCTGAATGCCTCGTCCCCCCAGATGTCCTGGCGATCGATGGCATAAAGCCGGAGACCAAAAGCCAGTACGACGAGAATCAGGACCCCCCAGCGAAATCCTTGGGCGCGCGGCGTTCCAGTCATGCGATCAGTGTAGCATAACCCCCAGGTTTTGGCAACTGCCCTGTCAAGAAAAAAGCCCCTGCCGCATCGGCCAGGGGCTCGGCAGGCTCTCCGTTCAGTGCCCGACCCGCTTCTCCAATAGATCGATGATCCGATCCAGCTTTTCCAGGACCAATTTCCACTTTTCCGCCGTCAGCTCCGAAATGGGCTGGGAAGGGGTTCCCGATTCTTCGGGCGGCTCGGAGGGCTGGACGGCCGCCGCCGATTGCAGGCTGAAATAGACATCCAGATGGCGGTGGGCCGTGCCGCCCACCATGCCCAGTCCGCTGATCAGGTCCGAAGGGCCCCGCTCATCGGCAATCCACAGGGAACTCACTCCCCCGTTGGTTATGGAATAGTAATCCCCTTGCCCCATGCCAAAGCCGATGCTGCCGTTGACATTCGTCTCGCCAAAGACGCCCTTGGCATGCCACCGGCTTACCGGCGAGGGCCACTCGGGCAGGGCCGGTGCATCGGGCCATTGGCGCACAACCCGCACCCCCTGCAAGGGTTTGCTCGCGGCATCCGACACGCCCACCACCTGAACCGCGGGGCCTTCCCGTTCCAATAGGCCGACGAGACGAAAGACCTTTTTGACGCCGGCGGGCACCTCAGTCCGCTCAATCCGCACAGGCCCGAAGGTGGCCTGTAACCAGGTCCAATCCCGCTCCTTGCCCTGTTTGTCAAAGATTCGCACACCTTCCACGGAGGGTCTCCTTTCTATCCTGCCCGCACGCTCACAGACGCTGCTGCAGGGTTTCTAGCACGCGCTCCAATCGTTCGAGAAGCTGGTCGAGAAAAGCATCATCCGGCAAAGGTTCGGCGGGCGAGGGCATCTCGGGCTGGGTCGCCGGTGGCGGGGGCTCTGCCCCAGGCAGCGGTTCGGCGGCAGGCGGTTGAGTCGGTTGCGATGGCACCTCCCCCGGTTCTGTATCGGCCTGGTAAAAGGTCACAAGGGTGACCCCATCCTGGGTGTGGACGGGAAAGCCCCCACCGTCAAAGGAGACGATGTAGGTACCCACGTTTGGTGCCAGCACCTCAAAGCCCCCCTCGCCGTACTCGGGTTTGGAGCCGCTGACCACCCGACTCTCGTTACCCCACAGATCCCGAACGACGATGGGGACGCCCGCCCTGGGAAGTGACCCGGCGATGATCCGTGCCCCGGCGCGGTACTCCACCTGCATCCGCCAATCCCGGACCTCTGGGGCCACGGGTTGGCTGGGTTGATTCGGTCGGGCAGGTTGGCTCGGCTGAGAACCCCCACCTTTTTTCAACCGATAGAGGGGGTTGGCCTTGGCCGCCAACTCCTGGGCAAGCTCGGGCCAAATATCGTACGAACTCCAGCTGCTGTGGCCGGTACCGCAACAGAAAATCGCAGCCCCGGCCACGTAAGGATCCCCCTTGAGAGCGGCGTCGTACCAGGCCAGTTGCTCCAGATAATGGGGTTGTTTGTGTCCGTACAGCGCCCGCCATCCACGGGGCGGATGGCCGCGCTCGATCAATCCATCCAGACCGCACTCGGTGATCAGCAACGGCAGGTCCCGCAACTGCTTGGGAAATCCACCCCAGTTGTGCTCCTTTTCCCCCTCGTACACCTTGCGGTGGCGGAGCAGGTACCATTTCCATTCCGTATCCAGCGTGGGCCAGGCATATTCGTGCAGAGCCAGCGCCCCCTGATACTGGCGTGCTGCCTCGAGGGCCGGGAGAAAGTAGGTCCAATACGGCAGCTTGGGGTTCCCCACCGAAAAGCTCCCGACGACGACTCGAAAGCCCTGCTCGCCCAGGATGCGCGTTCGCTCCGCGTCAAACTCGCCGTAGCGCTTCATGGCCTCGGGGGAATCCAGCACCGGCTCGTTCACCCCCTGCCAATAATCATAAGCCCCCTGCATCCGCTCAGCCCAGGGCATCACCTTGGCGCAGTGTTCTCGCGCGGCCTTGCGCACATCGAGATAGCCATCGTTAAAGTCGTATTCCGATTCGAGGACCAGACGGCCCACAAACAGCGTGTCGGGCGTCTCTTTTTTCACATCAAGCCAGACGCTGCTATGATCCAACAGGACGACCAGCGGAGGTTTCCAGCGAGCGATCAACTCGGGGATACCGCTTGCCGTATAGCTGACGTGAGCGCCCAGCAGGCTGTAGGCCATATCCGTTGCCCTTCCTTTCGGTTAACACAGTCAACTGCGTGTTCTTGCTAACAGTACATTGATTATACCTGAAAACGGTGTTTTTGTAAAGCATTCAGTTGGTCTGATCAGGATTGTGGCCAAGTTGGCCATTCAATCTGATTTCATGCCCCAAGGCCGCGGGCACGGGACGCCGTGCGGACCCAAGGGGCAGAGCCTGCCATATGCGTTCTGTCGATCGACCATGCAGAGGCCATGAAGCCTGCTCTTTCGGCATCCTCTGGCTTGGGCAGTGGACAACACAGCGCCCCACCCCCATGAGGGGCAGGGCGCCGGTTGTGATTAAATCGAGCAGTCCGTTCAGGCGCCGTATTTGATCAGGCGGAGGGCATAACCCAGCGCCAAGGGCAGTTCGTCGGTAGCCGGGAATACCCCCAGGCTGCCCCGAGCGCAGGCGCGCTCGCCATACGAGGTCGCGCCGTCGGGCAAGCAGGTTCGGCTCCACAGCATCGTCGGCACGGGGTGCCAGGAATGGCTTTTCAGCACCGCCGGCGTCGAGTGGTCGCCGGTGACGATCAGCACATCGGGATTCAGGTCCAGGATGGCCGGGATCACAGCCTCGTCCACGTGTTCGATGACAGCGACTTTGCGATCAAAGTCGCCATCCTCCCCCGCCGAATCGGTCTTTTTGACGTGAAAGAAGAAATAGTCATAGTCCGACCAATGGGCGCGAAGGGTTTCTACCTCGGCCTCCACATCCTCACCTTGCACGGGCAGCACATCCATGCCGACCAACTTGGCCACGCCTCGGTACATAGGGTAGGTGGCAATGGCCCCGGCCCTGAGCCCAAACACATCCTGGAATTGGGGCAAGCCGGGATCCTTGGCAATGCCCCGCAGGTTTACCGAATTGGCGGGGGCGTGGCTTTTGAGTATTTCGCGGGCAGCCGCGATCCAGGCATTGATGAGGGCAGACGTGGGTTCCGATTCTTCATCCAGGGCGAGGGCAGGAAGGGATGGGACGCCCGTCTTTTGGGGATCGGTGTCCTGGATGTTGGCATGCAGGGTCTGTCCTGCGGTTGGCCGAATCACGAGGACAAAGCGGTATTCCTTTTCAGAGAAGACAAAGACTTCGACCTCTGGAAACTGGATGTCGCGAAGTAGGGTCACCAGTTGCTGTCCGACCTCGGTGGAGATGCGCCCCGCTCGCCGGTCGGTGATAAGGCCCTGGTCATCCACCGTGCAAAAGTTACCCCGCGCTGCCACGTCGCCCGGCTGCAGATCAAAGCCGATGCCCAAAGCCGAAAGCACGCCTCGCCCCACTTGATACTTTATCGGGTCGTAGCCGAACAGGGCCAGGTGGGCAGGACCGCTGCCTGGGGTGACGCCAGGTGCGATGGGAACGGCCAAACCCAACTGGGCCTCGCTCGCCAAGGCATCCAGGTGAGGGGTGTGGGCCGTTTCCAGCTCGGTCTTGCCGCCTGGCTCGCGCGGCAGCCCGCCCAGGCCATCCATGACCAGGTGGACGATCTTGGTCTCTGCCGCCATATGCAGGCTTTGTAGTTGTTTAAAATTCATCGAGTCTCCTTGTATGCTCGATAAACACCACTCTCAGTCACCGAAGCAAATGAGAGTGATGAAGGACATCGTATGGCCAGACGAGAATTAGCGGATGGCCTGTTCGGTCTCCCGATCAAAGAGATGGGTGTTGTCCATGTTGACGACGACGTCCATCTCCTTCCCGATCCGCGCCGAAGTCCGTGGGTCAAAACGGGCGATAAACTGCTTCTGGCCCGACAGCAGATAGACATTGATTTCGTTGCCCATCAGCTCTGTGACGTCGACTGTGGCAGTCAGGGGTTCGGCCCGGATGCCGGGAGGAGTGAACTCGCGGTCGTGAAAGTCCTCGGGGCGGACGCCAAAGATGACCTGCTTGCCCAGGTAGGGACGAGCGGCCTGGGCTTTTTCGGGTGACAGCTTGAGGCGGAAGGTGCCGCTGTCGGCGTAGGCATCGCCATCCTGTTCCACCAACGTGGCGTCAAACAAGTTCATAGCGGGGCTGCCGATAAAGCCCGCCACAAAGACGTTTTCGGGCTTGTCGTACAGATTTTGGGGCGTATCGATCTGCATCATCAGGCCGTCCTTGAGAACGCAGATGCGAGAGCCCATCGTCATGGCTTCGGTCTGGTCGTGGGTCACGTAAATAAAGGTGGTTTCGAGGCGTTGATGCAGTTTCGAGATCTCGGCTCGGGTCTGAACCCGGAGTTTGGCGTCGAGGTTGGATAGGGGCTCGTCCATGAGAAACACCGCGGGTTCGCGGACGATGGCCCGGCCCAGTGCGACGCGCTGGCGCTGACCACCGGAAAGTTGCTTGGGTTTGCGGTCCAGCAGGGTTTCAATGCCCAGAATGCCGGCGGCTTCCTTCACCCGGCGATCGATCTCGGTCTTGGGTGTCTTGCGCAGTTTGAGGCCAAAGGCCATGTTGTCATAGACCGACATGTGGGGATAGAGGGCATAGCTTTGGAAAACCATCGCGATGTTCCGGTCTTTGGGCGGCACATCGTTGACGACGCGGTCGCCAATGGAGATGGTGCCCTCGCTAATCTCTTCCAACCCGGCCAACATGCGCAGGCTCGTGGATTTTCCGCAGCCGGAAGGACCCACGAATACCAGGAACTCTTTGTCTTCGATAAAGATGTCGAGGTCCTGCACAGCAACCACATCGCCAAATCGTTTCCAGACATGGTCGTAGGTAATGCTTGCCATTATTCGATTCTCCTTGTGCGAATTCATTCGAGACGACAGAGACAGAACTGTTCGGTCGCACCCCCATGGGGTGCGGGCTCATTGCCAAAACCGCTCTCTACCATCTCAGGGAATGGTTACATGCTTGGGTGTTGCAGGACGCGGGCTGCAAGAGGGGGCAGTCTCAAGGCTGCATCCGCTGCAGCGAGTGGTCCCACTCGAATGGTTGGTTCGGTTTTCACCTCCTTGGCGCCGGCCCGGAAAGGCGAAAAGCACACCTTTTCCCCTTTGACCTTCCTCCGGCAATGGCGAAAAAGGGGAAGAACTGGGCTTATTATACCCCATTTTCCCCTAGATGGCAAACTGGCTGAATGAATGCCTGGCATCGCGCGCCCTGATACCGCAACCCACACTTGTCGGACTGGGGCTTTTGGAGTATAATCTGTCCGATCCGGCGGAGAAAGAATGTCAGGGCCTGTACTTGGCAAGCCGGATTTTGCGTGGGGTGAGCCACGTCATTCATACGATCATACGGAGGAGAAGGCCCATGGCATCAGTTGGTGTCCGCGTCGTTCCGGTGACTACTAAGGAGGAGCGACTGGCGTTTGCCAAGTTCCCCTGGCGTCTCTACAAAGACGATCCCTACTGGGTTCCCCCCATTTTCAACGACCGATTGGCCCTGCTCGATCCAGGCAAGCATCCCTTCCACGAGCATGCCGACGTACAGCTTTTTCTGGCCTTGAGAGGTGAGGAGGTGGTGGGCACCATCAGCGCTCACATCAATCACCGGCATAATGAGATCTATGGCGACAAGGTGGGCTTTTTCGGCTTTTTTGAGGTCGTCAAGGACTATGCTGTGGCGGAGGCCCTCTTGGAGGCGGCTGCGACCTGGCTCCGCCAGAAAGGGATGGAAGCCATACGAGGCCCCGAGAGCTTTTCTCAGAATGAAGAGTGTGGCCTTCTCATCGATGGGTACGACGGAACCCCGGTGGTGATGATGACCTATAACCCCCCGTATTACCAAGAGTTTCTCGAACAGACCGGCCTGGCCAAAGCCCAAGATCTCTACGCCTGGTTGATCCGGACCTCGATTTTTGACTATGATGTACAGCGCATGCCCCGCAAGTTTGTGAACGTGGCCGACCAAGTTCGCCAACGCAAGGATCTGGTGCTGCGCAAGATCGACATGAAGCAGTTTGACCAGGAGGTCGAACGGGCCAAGCATGTGTACAATCTGGCCTGGGAAAAGAATTGGGGCTTTGTGTCGATGACGGATCGCGAGATGGAACATCTGGGTCAGGAACTCAAAATGGTGCTGGACCCGGATCTGGTGTATTTTGCCGAAATGCACGGCGAGACAGTTGGAGTATCCATTGGTGTGCCCGACATCAATCAGGCACTGCACAAGGCCAGGCCGCAACCCAACACCTGGAGTCTGCCCCTCACCTTGCTTAAATTCCTGTGGTACCGACGCAAGGTCGACACCTTCCGCTTGATGATCATGGGGGTCGTTCCCGATTACCGGGCCCTGGGCATCGACTCACTGTTCTATGTGGAGACGGCCCGAGCGGCTTTTGCCAAAGGGTACGAGTTCTGCGAGATGTCCTGGATCCTGGAATCCAACGACATGATGAACCGGATCATTGAACGGCTGGGGGGCCGAGTCTACAGGACCTATCGTATTTACGAGAAACCCTTGTAATCAATGGCCGTAGATCCTGCCGTGTCTGTGTAAGGGAGTCATCCGTTTGGGCCTCGTCAGAAATTGGCCCGCTGCTCGGAATCTGGTATACTGATCCGTGCCCGTTATCGGGTTTTCGGACTATTTTTTGCGGGAGCGATTGGCAGACTATGGAGCTAGAGAAACGTGCCTGGTACAGCCTTAGCGCGGATGAGGCGGTTGCTGCAATCAACAGCCATTTCGAGCGAGGATTGACCGAAAAAGAGGTCACCAAGCGACAGGAAAAATTCGGACCCAACCAATTGCGCGAGGCGCCGGGACGGAGCTTTTGGAAGATGCTCCTGGACCAGTTCAACCAGTTTCTGGTCCTAATCCTCATTGTCGCCGCCATTGTTTCGGCCCTCATCGGCTGGAGTCAGTACAGTCGCACGGGCGAGACGACCGAGTTCATCGACGCCATTGCCATTATGGCCATCGTGATCCTCAATGCCATCCTGGGGGTGGTACAAGAAGGGCGTGCCGAACAGGCGCTGGCGGCCCTGAAAAAGATGTCGGCGCCCAACGCCCAGGTAATCAGGGATGGGCATACAGTGACCGTGCCGTCGAACGAGCTGGTTCCGGGCGATATTGTCATCCTGGAGACCGGGAACTATGTGCCGGCGGATGTGCGGTTGGTCGAGAGCGTGAATTTACGCATCGACGAGGCCTCGTTGACCGGGGAATCGGTGCCTGTGGGCAAGGACGCTCGCGAGGTGTTGGGCGAGGCGACCTCGATTGGTGACCGTCACAACATGGCGTTTATGAGCAGCCTGATCACCTATGGGCGCGGGCGTGGCCTGGTGGTGGGCACCGGTATGGATACCGAGATCGGCAAGATCGCCGAGATGATCCAATCGTACGAGGAAGAGCCGACACCCCTCCAGATCAAGCTGGATCAGCTTGGTCGGACCCTGGGAGTGATCACCCTCGTGGTCTGTGGGCTCGTGGGGTTGATCGGCATTGTGCGCGACACGTCCATCGGAATTCTCTTTAGCCAGGGCGTTGGCGCCTATTTTGGCATTGAAGAGACCGTTCCCACCCTGATCGAGATGTTCATGGTTGCCGTGAGTTTGGCAATCGCGGCTGTGCCCGAGGGGTTGGCGGCCGTAGTGACCATTGCACTGGCGTTGGGAATGCAAGAGATGGTCCGGCGCCACGCCTTGATCCGCAAGCTCCCGGCGGTGGAGACGCTGGGTTCGGCGACCGCCATCTGTTCCGACAAGACGGGCACCCTGACCCAAAACGAGATGACGGCCGTGCAGATGTATGTGGACCGGAGCCTGCTGAGCATTACCGGCGAAGGCTATCGCCCGAACGGCGAATTCCAGGACAGCGGGCAACCGGCGGGACTGGGTGGCTATCCAGGCATGCGCTTGTTGCTGCGGGCGGGCCTTTTATGCAACGACGCTCGCCTGGAAGAGATCGAGGATGACGGGAGCTCGACCTGGCGCATTGCCGGTGATCCGACCGAAGGCGCCTTTGTGGTGGCGGCGGCCAAGGCCGGTTACTGGCGCGATGAATTGAGCAAAGAGTATCCCCGGTTGGCCGAAATCCCCTTTGACTCGGAGCGGAAGCGCATGACCACCTTCCACCCCGATCCGCGTTACGGGGGCTATGTGGCCTATATGAAGGGGGCGCCGGATATCGTGCTGGGGTTGTGCCATCAGGTGCTGGAGGATGGCACGATGCGATCGTTGACCGAAGAGCGGCGCGCGAATATTTTGCACGAGAACGAATCGCTGGCTGCCAACGCACTGCGCGTTTTGGGGGTTGCCTTTCGTCCCCTGGATGCCGTGCCGGACAATCCACGACCCGAGACGGAGGAGCAGGGCTTTACGTTCGTGGGCTTGTTGGGGATGATCGATCCGGCCCGCCCCGAAGTCGCACCGGCGATCGCGACGGCGCGGCAGGCGGGTATCGAGACGGTGATGATCACTGGCGATTACCTGAACACAGCGGTCGCCATTGGCAAGGAAATCGGCTTGTTGACAGAGGGCGACAAGTCGCTCACAGGCGCCCAAGTGGACAGCATGGACGAGGATGAGTTTACCTCGTTGGTTGAAGATGTGCGGGTCTATGCTCGGGTTTCGCCGCAGCACAAGGTCAAGATCGTTGAAGCCCTCAAGACCAGGGGACACGTGGTCGCCATGACAGGCGATGGGGTAAACGATGCGCCAGCGCTCAAGCGGTCAAATATCGGCGTGGCGATGGGCATCACCGGCACGGACGTCTCGAAAGAGACGGCCGACATGGTGCTCACCGACGACAACTATGCTAGCATCGTTTCGGCCATCGAGCAGGGACGGATCATCTATTCGAACATTCGCAAGTTCGTGTACTATCTCCTCTCGTGCAATATGGCCGAGGTGACGATCCTGTTCTTTTCGATGTTGGTGGGTTGGCCCCTGCCTTTGATACCGATCCAACTGCTGGTGTTAAACCTGCTGACCGATGGCGCGCCGGCCCTGGCGTTGGGAATGGAAAAGGGCGATCCAGACATCATGCAGCAAAGACCGCGGGCCGTCCACGAGCCGATTATCAACCGGGAAATGGTGATTGGCATTGTCGTGCAGACTCTGGCCATTTCGATAGCCGTTCTTACGGCTTTCCAAATCGGCATGAACTCCGGCATGGAACATGGCCGCACGATGGCCTTTGCCACCTTGTCGATCTCGGAGCTGCTCCGGGCCTATACCTCGCGCTCTGAACGATATGCGGTGTGGGATATCGGCATCTTTTCCAACAAATGGATGCAGTGGGCGGTGTTGGCGTCGCTGGTGATCTTGCTGGCGATCATCTATGTGCCGTTCCTGGATCCGATCTTTGGCACCACCTTCCTGACGGTTCAGGATTGGCTGATCATGCTGCCGTTGATCCTGATTCCCTCCATTGCCGCCGAGGTGAACAAGTGGGTGCTACGAAAGATCAGTGAACGAGATCTGGTCACGCGCATGAGCTAGCGGCTCAGGGGCTACATGGGAGCCTGTGCGGTGCAAAGAAGGGGACTAGCTGCGCCCAGCATCCTCCGTTGCCTTTAGGCGACCCACCGCGCGGGCGATGATCTGGTCATGATCAAACGCCAGGGGGGGGAGATCGTCCAGGTCGAACCATCTTGCATCTGCAGCATCACTGGCGGCTCTGGGCCGCCAGTTTTGTTTGTCATCGGCAGCTGGCCAGGCCAGATAGGCCACGCTGATCGTCCACCCACGAGGGTCTCGACCGGGATCGCCAAAGGTGTACAACTGCTCCATGTGGGCAGGCCGTGCTCCGGTCTCTTCCCACAACTCGCGGCGGGCGGCTGATTCGAGGGGTTCGTGAGGTTCAACAAAGCCGCCGGGCAAAGCCCAAAACCCCTCGAAAGGTGGATGGGCGCGTCGGATGAGCAGAACCTGGTTCTGCGGCGAAACCAGGATAACATCTACAGTGACCGAAGGGCGCTCGTATCGTGTGTCGGGCATGGGTTATCGACTCCTTTGGCACGACTATAGCCCAACGGGCCGGGTTTGTCAAATGGGCCAAGCCCGAGCCAATCGCAGAGGATTTTTGCGCATGGCGGGCAGGAACGGTTTGACTTCTCACACCTTTTGATGTACACTAGAAAATGAGCACAGTATCAAAACCTGTGCATTGGAGAGAATGAATGGCAGAAACTGGCAAGACCAAAGCCCTGGAAACAACTCTGGCGACGATCCAGAAGCGCTACGGGGAAGGTTCCATCATGCGGCTAGGGCAAGCGTCGCATTTAAAGATCGAAGCCATTCCCACGGGGTCGTTGTCGTTGGACCTGGCCCTGGGAGTGGGCGGGGTGCCGCGGGGGCGCGTGACCGAGATCTATGGGCCGGAGGGCTCGGGCA
>CAZNQW010000005.1:0-45801 GCA_964575225.1 uncultured Anaerolineaceae bacterium
GATGGAATCTCGTGACTGGAGTTCAGACGTGTGCTCTTCCGATCTCGGAGGTCATCGGTGGGCGGGTTTTCGTTATTCAGAAAGAACTGCAAAGGCTGACCTGGTACTGGGACCTGATAGACCACAAAGTCTGGATTGTTTTGCAGCCGGGTGGCATCCTTGGGCGGAATCTCGCCCATTACGTCAGCCTCTCCCGATTCGAGGGCCAGGGAGCGCACGGCAGCATCCACGTAGAAACGAAACTCGATCTCGTCCAGGTAAGCGACGCCCTCATGCTGATACACGTCGGGCGCCCAGGCATACTCGGGATTGCGCACCAGCGTCAGGTGGTCGTTGGGGATATACTCCTTGAACAGAAAGGGGCCCGTTCCCACCTGATGAATCTGATATTCGGCGCCCCATTTCTCCACCGCCGTGGGCGAGGCCATTCCCAGATAGACCTGGCTGGCCGAATCGAGGAAGGGAGCGTAGGGCTCGCTCAAGTGGACCTTGACCGTGTAAGGGTCTACGATCTCGGTACGTTCGTAGGGACCCAGCATGCCACGGGCTTTGCGCGATTTGGTTTCGGGGTTGGCGATGCGGTCGAGGTTGAACTGGACGGCGGCAGCGTCAAAGGGTGTGCCGTCGTGAAAGGTCACGTCCTGTCGCAGGTAGAAGGTATAGACGGTACCGTCGTCCGAGATCTCCCAACGGTCGGCAAGCCCCGGAACGAAATGGCCCTCCAGATCCTGGTAGACCAGGGTGTCGTACACGCTGGTGAGGGGAATGCCGAGTTCCGACGAAGCATCGACGTGGGGATCGATGCCCGAGGGAGCCAGGGTCAGTCCATAGACCAGTTTGCCTCCTTGACGGGGCACGACGGAGGGGGTTTGTTCCTGAGTAGCGGCCGTCGGCTGGGTCGTGGGGTCTGGCTTGGGACTACAGGCGATTCCCAGGATCGCGATCAGTGTGAGGGATAGGACAAGTCCCCATAGGTTCGAATGTCGATGCATCCATCTACCTCCGGCGCCTTGGATACCGCTATTCTAGCACAAGTGCGTGCAAAAAGCCAG
This sequence comes from uncultured Anaerolineaceae bacterium, assembly GCA_964575225.1. Taxonomy (GTDB): domain Bacteria; phylum Chloroflexota; class Anaerolineae; order JAAYZQ01; family JAAYZQ01; genus CAZNQW01. The sequence continues at coordinate 1,053 of CAZNQW010000005.1, forward strand.
AACCTTAGGGCTGCAATCCGGCGGGGGGACGGAAGGAGTATCGGCGACCCAGAAGGCGGCTGTCGGGCTTGCGCTTTGAGACGGTTTAAGGTAGAATCAGGCCAAGTTTGGTGGAGGAGAACGAGTGCGGATGCGATTTGGACGGGGACGCTGGCTGGTCGTGTGGGTGCTTTTGGCCGCCTTGACTCCCTACCTGAGAACCTACCCGGCGGTGGCCCAATCAGACGTGCCGGCCGATGAGGCCTGGTTGGACGAGACCCTGGCAGGCATGACGACAGCCGACAAGGTGGGTCAGTTGTTCCTGGTGACCTTTTCGGGGTCGGATGTGACGACTGAATCGGATGTCGCTCGCCTGATTCAGGTTTTTCGCGTCGGTGGCGTGATTCTCGATTCGCAAAATGGCAATCTGGTTAACGATTCATCGACTCCCCAACAGATTCAAACCTTGACGCAGGGGCTTCAGGAGCTGGCTTTTACGCCGTCGGCAGCGGTTACCATGACCCACTATCTGCCGGTGACCACGACCTTGCCTGTGGAAGAAGGGCAACCCATCACCGGTAGCCAACCGGTCACTGTGTCGACGGTGATCACCGCCTCTCAGGTCATCACCACCGAGGCTCAGGGCATTCCTGTGTTGATCGCAGTTGCCCAGGAGGGCGATGGGTACCCCATCACCACCTTGCGCGGCGGCTTTAGCCCCCTGCCCAGCAATATGGCGCTGGGGGCCACCTGGAATGAAGAACTGACTCAGCAGGTGGGTCAGATCGTGGGGCAAGAGCTGGCGGCGGTGGGGGTCAATCTGCTTTTAGGGCCGTCCCTCGACGTGCTGGCTGTACCTCGCCCGGGCCGCAGCGGCGACCTGGGGACGCGCGCTTTTGGCGGCGATCCCTATTGGGTGGGACGTCTGGGCCAGGCCTATATTCAAGGGATCCACACCGGCAGTGACGGCCGGGTGGCGGTTGTGGCCAAGCATCTGCCCGGATTGGGAGCCAGCGATCGCAGCCTGGAACAAGAGATCGCCACGGTGGACAAATCGCTGCAGGACCTACGCCTGATCGAGCTGCCGCCCTTTTTTGCCGTAACACACTCAGAAGTCTCTACAGACACGGCCGATGCATTGATGACGGCTCACATTCGCTATCGGGGGTTTCAGGGCAACATCCGCTATGTCACGCCGCCCATCAGCTTGCACTCTCAGGGGTTGCAGGAGATTATGGCTCAACCCGAGTTGGTGCCGTGGCGCAATCGGGGCGGGCTATTGGTGAGCGACTCGCTGGGGGTTCCGGCCGTGCGCCGCTATTACTCGCCCGACCTGACCGCCTTTCCCCACCGTCAGATCGCCCTGGATGCCTTCCAGGCAGGCAACGATCTGTTGACGCTGTCCCGCTTTTCCCTCAACGATTCGTGGGACGAGCAGATGAGCAATATTGAGGATACCATCCTCTTTTTCCAATCGCGGTATAAAACCGATGAGAACTTCCGATTGCGCGTCGACGATGCCGTGCGCCGCATTCTCAGGGTCAAGAAGCGCTTGTGCGACGATTTTTCGTTGGCGAGCTGTAGTATCGACGGGACGAGGTTGGCAGAGATCGGCAACTCGCAGGGTAGCATCGCCCAGGTGGCGCAAGAGTCGATCACTCTCCTGTACCCATCTTTGCCAGAGTTGGCTGTGCGCATTCCTCGCCCACCCCGCGTGGATGATAAGATTTTGATTTTCACCGATGCACGAGAAGCCCAAGAGTGCGATCCCTGCGTGCCCTTTTACCTGTTGGAGCCTGATGCGCTGGAGGAGACCCTCCTGCGCATGTACGGTCCCGAGGCCAGTGGGCAGGTCAATCCCAGTAATGTGAATTCGTTCACCTTTGCCCAATTGCGCAGCTTTTTGTCCTTTGGGACGCCCAGCTTGGATCCCTTTATCCGCGATGCCGACTGGATCCTCTTTGCCATGTTGGACTATGCACCGGATGAAGAACCCAGTTCGGGGGCGCTCAAGCAGTTTCTGCGTGACTGGACGGCAGGCCTCGAGACCCAGAACATTGTCGTAATGGCCTACGAGGCGCCCTACTATCTCGATACCACTGAGGTCAGCAAACTTACCGCGTACTATGGGGTATACAGCAAATCGGCACCCTTTGTGACCGCCTCAGTTCGGGCCCTGTTCCAGGAGTTCACGCCGGTGGGGCGCTCGCCTGTCACGGTGGAGGGGGTGGGTTATCACTTGACCAGTGAGCTGTCGCCCGACCCGAATCAGATCATTTCGGTCATTTGGGCCGACCAGCCGGCGCCGAGTGAGGGAACGCCGCAGCCTATTCAGCTCGACGTCGGCGGGCCGCTGAACGTTCGCACTAGTGTGATCGTGGATCGCAACGGCAACGCGGTGCCCGACGGCACGCCGGTCATTTTCCGCTATGTGTATGTCGATGAGGGGCTGGGGGGCCAGGTGCAGGTCAACACAGTGGGCGGTGTGGCCGAAACGACGCTCACTCTGGAGCACGCGGGCTTGCTCGAGATCCGTGCCACCAGCGATCCCGCGCGGAATTCGTTGCCCTTGCAAGTCATCAAACTGGGGGAAAAGACGGAAATTTTGACGCCGACGCCCACACCGACACCCACACCCACGCCAACGCCTACAAATACGCCGACGCCCACGCCGACAGACACCCCAACGCCCACACCGAGCCCCACACCTACGCCGGAGCCCGACGTGCCCATTGTGCCGTCCAGCCCGCGGGTGGAATGGATCGATCTGACCTTGGCCCTGGTGGGGATGGCGGCGGCCGGTGGGTTGGTTTTGGCGGCAGGCACGGCGCTCCACCTCCGGGCGCGTTATTGGAACCCGGCGCTGCGTATTGCCCTGTGGAGTCTCGTCTCCGGTTTGGTGGGCTATTTATTCTATGGGCTGGCATTGCCGGGCAGCGGTTTTCTGGAAAGTGTCACCCCAGGGCTGCGCGGCCTGTTGATCGGCTTTGGCTTTGGCCTGGTGCCTCTCGCGGTCGTCGCCTGGTTGGCGGCGCGGCAAAACGACTAGGCGCCCGGCGAGGCTATCGACCGCGCGGGGCTGGCGTGGCGCTGGGCCTGGGGGTTGGGCTTGGGGTCGGGCTGGGTTGAGGCCTTGGTGTGACCGTCGCTCGGGGCCGGACGGTGACTGTGGGCGCTACCACGGTCACGGTGGGTGTGGGACTGGGCGGAGGCAGCATGGCCGGCCGGGCGGTGATGAGCGTGGCACTGAGAAGCAACAGGCCGACCACGGCCAAGACGCCGCGGTTGACTCGCACGAACTGAGCAAGGGGCTGTTCTTCATCCAGAAGGCGGGCCAGCGTCCGGCTCACAGGACTGGGGGCCAAAAGCTCCTGGCGCAGGACGGCAATGGTGGGGGGCCGTTCGTCGGGGTGCATGCCCAGGCTCCACAGGATGGCCCGGTCCGTTTGGGGGGAAATGGCAGGATTCAGTTTGCGCAGCGAGGCCAACGAATTGGGGCGCAGAAAGCGCTCCTTGGCATCGACGGGCGGCTGGCCGGTCAACAAGTGGTACAAGGTTGCGCCCAGGGAATAGATGTCGGAGCGGGCGTCGGTGTGGCGGCTGTCGCCGCCATACTGCTCCAGAGGGGTGTACTGGACGGTCCCCCGGGCTTGGGCCACTGTGATAGTGCGTTGGTCATCGGGCATCAACACTTTGACCAGCCCAAAGTCGACCAGTTTGATGGTGCCCGAGGGTGTGATTTTGATGTTGCCGGGTTTGATGTCGCGGTGCAGCACCGGCGGATCCTGGGTGTGCATGTACTCGAGGGCATCGCAGAGCTGGGCCGCCCAGTTCAGCACCTGCTTCTCGGCTAGCGGATGACCGTCGCGTAGGGCGTTGCGCAAGAGTTCTTGGAGATCGTGGCCCGGGACGAAATCCATGACCAGATAGTCCCGGTCGTTGTCCAGAAAAAAGTCGGACACTTTGGGCAGGTTGGGATGGTCCAGGCGGGCTAGGGTGCTAGCCTCTTTGTAGAACTGGTCACGGCTCTGTTCGAGCTCTTCGGCTGGGGCCTCGGGATCCGGCAGCGCCTCTTTGACCGCGCAGATGCGACCTGCCAGACGCAGGTCTTCGGCGCGATAGGTGGCGCCCATCCCGCCCCGTCCGACCAGCTCGATGATTTTGTACCGTTCTTTCAGAATAGTGCCTGGAGGCAGACTTGTGGCCAATGCCTTGGCTCCCTGCGCGAAAATTGGGCAGAAACGGGCCGCCGGGCCTCCCGCCTGCCAGCGTGGATAGCTTAGCGCAGAATCAGGTTCTTGTCAAGGGTGCGCGGATGGCGGATCAGGCAATCGCATCGGGAAAGCACAAGGGAGGGATCCGAAATCGTGCCTGGTGAGTGGAAAAACGAGGGGTAGGAGGATGCTGTGTCGGATGTAGCCATGCTGCTCATGGTCGAAGGGCCATGGCCTGGAAAGCGATTTTTCATCGAGAGCCCCGTGTTCCTGGTGGGGCGTGATGCAGAGTGCGACCTGGTGATTCCCGACCGGCAGGTGTCGCGGCGGCACGCGGTCGTGACGCAGGAAGAGGATCAGTACATCGTCAAAGATTTGGGTTCCAAGAATGGCACCTTTGTCAATGGGCAGGAGCTTTCGGGGACGTATGTTCTGCAGGATGGCGATGAGATTCAGGTGGCCCTGTGTTGCCGGTTGGCGTTTGTGGCTGCCGAATCGACGGCCCCGGTGTTTCTGGAAGAACCGACCACCGGCTTGCACATGGATCTCGAGAGCAAGCGCGTGTGGGTCGGGGGTCAGGAGCTGGATCCTCCCCTGTCGCTGGCCCAATACCGGTTGCTGGCGTTGCTGCATCAGGAGCCGGGCCGAGTGTTTAGCCGCGATCAAGTGGTAGAAGCCGTGTGGCCCGAGGACGATCGGGATGGAATTTCTGAACAGGCCATCGACGCTCTGGCTCGGCGGCTGCGCGAGCGGTTGGCAGAGGCCGATCCCGAGAGCCAGTTCATTGTGACGGTGCGTGGGCACGGGTTCCGATTGGAAAATGCCGTGCCCTGAGAGAAAAAAAAGCCCGCGCCGCGAATCGATCCGCAGCGCGGGCTTTTTAGTTCTGTTTATCAAGTGGTTAGAGGGGACCCCGCGCCCACCAGGCGGGCAGCGACCTCGTGAATTCGCGTCACCTGCCGGGCCGCATCGTGTCGGCCCTCAGCTTCCATTTGCTCTTTCATCTCCTCTAACAACGACAATAGATCGGCGTTGGTCATGTCAGGGTGAGCCTTCAGCGTGGCCTCGATGTCGGCGGCCGATTGGATCTGCAGGAGTTTGGAGAGAAGCCGGATCACGGGCGGCTGGCTGTTTTCGATCAAACGGGTGAGGATCTCACCGACCCGATTCAATTGGGCCGCCTGTTCGGTACGCCCCTCGGCTTCGGCGGCGCGCAGGTTGGCCGAAAGAATGCGCAGGAACAGCTCGTCGATTTCTCGCACGTTCCCCCGGATGGCAGCCTCCATGTCCTCGCTCTTGAGGATCGTTTCCAACAGGGCTACCCGCTTCTGAGCCTGTTGTTGCATCTCGGCATCGATCGTGTCGGTCAAGTCGAGGAGGGTCTGGCGCAAATTCTGAAGCGTTTCCACGGTCTGGCGGTCGCCCGAGGAGTTGGCCGCGTCGATCCGGTCGGTGAGTTGGCTATAGAACTGATAATCGATGGCGGGGCGCGCAAAGGCCGCCATCGCCTCGATTTTCACCGTCTCGCCAGCCAGGGCCGCTTCCACAAGCTTTTCTAGCAATCCCTCCCGGGTGATGTCGTCGCCCAGGCTTTCAATGGCCTCCTGTTCGGCCAAAAGGTCGTGGCCCTGGGTGGTCCATTCCAGCAACTGCTGGCGCAGTGTTTCGAGTTCGCTGGCGATCTCGTCGCGCCCACTGGCCTGGCTCATCTCTAGATTCAGCGTCACCAGTTCGAAAAAGCTGTAATCGATCAGCGAGTCATTCTCTTTGGCCAGTAACCGGCGGGCGCTTTCGTCCGGCGTGTTCAGCAATTTTTCCAGCAGGTCCACTTTGGCCCGTTGTTCCTGGAGCATTTCTGGGCTAATGCCGTCGGCCTCAAAGATGGCCTCGATCATGGCCTCCAGGCGCAGGAAGGAACGGGGCCGGAGCAAATAGCCCTTGCGCTGCTCGGGTGGCATCGACATCATCACCCGATTGGTCAAATCGCCGATGACCCGCTGCTGCTCCGTTTCGGGCAAGCCCAGTTCAGTGGGCATGAAAGTGAACAAAAGCTCTTTTTCCGAGTCATGGTACACCAGGGGGCTGCCCAAGGCGCCGCCGCTGCCGCACGAGGGGCAGATGGCGATGTTGATCTGGCCCGCCAAGAGCCGAGCCTTGGCTTCGGGGTTCTGCTGGGCGTCGATGATGGTGATGATCGGGGTCGAAAACGGCGTTTTGCAGCTTGGGCAGGTTACGGAAACGGTCTGATAGTTTGGTGTGCTCAAGGTATCTGTCCTTTCAGAAAACAGCCATGGGTGGCACGCTCGTTCTGGGAGCGCTCACAAGACAACAGGCCCAGTGTAGGCCACTTGGTAGATTCTGTCAAATGAAAGGAGAGCGAAAGCCAGAGCGGCGCCGTTTTCGGAATCTTGAGCGAGCTACCGGTTCCTGGGTATCAGGATAACACCTGTTTTCGGGGCCTTGCTCGTCAGAAGCCGGAGGGTGTTTGCAGGCCATCGATCCAGGCCACGAGCTGCCAGCGGCCCTCTGTCACATCGTCCAGAAGAGCGGCCTGGGCTCGCGCCTGGACCAGCAGTTCGCGGCGGCGCTCGGAGGGCAAGGCCAGAGCCAGGCCCACCTCCCCGATGACGCCGCCCAGGCCCTCGGTGGCGGTGGCCCAGGCTGACATCACCTTGGTCGCGGGGAGAGCCTCGGCGTCGCGCACCTGGCGCACCAGTCCCGTCACCGCCGGCCCCAGCGTGGAGAGGGCCGTGGCGTTATGATCGGCGCCCAGAAAGAGGGCCGCACCGCGGATACCGTCCAGGGTCCACTCCATAGGCGCCGGCCCGAGTTGTAGGGCCAGGCCCAGGGCTCGGATGTAGCCGTCCAGCGCGGCTTCCAGGTCCAGGGGGAGGACCTGGAATGCCTGTTCCAACTCGCGGGCGATCCAGGCTGCGGCCGCGGCGGCCGTCAGGTGGAGGATGTCGGGCTCGCTCATGGCCTGGGATGCTCTGTGGTCGAATCGATATCGGGCGGCCGGACAAACCAGGCGCTGGCTCCCAGCCGTATGAGGGCCAGAGCGGCCAATGCCAGACCCCAACCAGGGCTGCTTGCCAGGAGGAGGACCGGGACGGCATAGACGCCGGCGAAAAAGACGAACAGGGCGTTGAGGCCCAGAACCAGCTTCAGGTTGCCCCGCCGCTCGATGGCCAGTCGACGCATGGCAAAGACCATGAGGGGGATCTCGGCGATGGAAAAGGCGCCCATCATCAGCGCCAACAGGGCCACGATCAGGGGAAAGGTGGACAGAAGCGACGGCGTCCTGCCCGACCGGGCGATAGCCAGGCACAGGGCGACAAGACCGGCGCAGGCCAACAAGCCCAGCAGCCCGCTGAGTAGCAGATGCCGCCGAAAACAGCGACCCACCGGCGGTCCGCCCGGGGCGGGCGAAGGGATGGGCGTGGATCCTGGGAGAGCCACAGTGCTAGCCTGCCAGAAAGGGGGCCGTTGCCCGGATGCCCTGCAGCAACACAGCCATCTCGGCGGCTTGCACGAGGGAAATGGGGCCCGCGTCGCTCCGGCGCTGGGTGAGCTTTTGGATCGTCCAATTGGGCCCGAATTGAACCCACATGACGTCGGTTTCGTACAGCAGGCCGTCGCCGGTCAGGGTCAGGCTCGATTCCCGGCCGCCCTCGCGCCGCCACAGGACGCTGCCCTGGATGTGGAAAGCATTGTCCTGCTCTCGTTGGAAATCCTCGCGCCGCAGGAACAACCGCGGTTTGTCTTGGTAGGGCTGGCCCTGGTGGACGCAAAAGGTTGCGCAATTGCCACACTCGTTGCAGAAATCGGCCACGTGGAGGATCTGGCGTCCCTGGAGGATCTCGAAACTCTCGCTGCCGTCGGCCACCAGGCGGCCCTCGCGCACGATGAGGCGGGGCAGGCGGATGTGGTGCGGCGACACCTCATAGACGACGTTGGCCCGGTTGGGGCAGACCTCCACGCACTTGTCGCAATAGGTGGAACACTGCAAGCAGCGGGCTGCTTCGCGCCGGGCTGCCTCTGTGGTCAGCGTCTGCTCCACCAGATCAAAGCCGGACCGCCGGCCCACAGGAAGTAGGTTGGGCCTTTCCTGATCTGAGGTCTGGGCGCGGGCCGCCTTGCTGTCCAGGAGGTCCTCGGGAGTCATCTGGGGGAAATGGACGGGAAGGGGCTCAAAGGGGATCTCCAGAGCGCGGCAGATCGCCTCGGCGGCGCGGCGACCATCGGCACAGGCCTCGATGATAGTGGCCGGGCCGCGGGTGGCGTCGCCCCCGGCATAGATCGGCGCGTCGGCCGCCCGGCCCGATGTCGGGTCGACTTGGATGGCGCCGTTGGGCCGCCGGGTCAGGGTGCTCTGCTCCAACCAGGTCAGGTCGGGGCGCTGGCCGATGGCGACCAGGATCGAGTCGGCCTCGATCTGGAATTCGCTGCCCGCCACGGGGACGGGCCGGCGGCGCCCATCGGCATCAGGCTTGCCCAGGCGGTTGCGGACGCATTCGAGGGCGGCCACGCGCCCGTCGTCCAGCAGGATGCGCACGGGGCTGACCAGTTCCATGAACGTGTTGCCCTCGGCCAGGAAAGCATCCACCTCTTCCTCTTCGGCGGGCATCTCGGCGCGAGTGCGGCGGTAGACCAGGGTCACGGGCCAGCCGGTCAACCGCTGCGCGGTACGGGCGGCGTCCATGGCCGTGTTGCCACCGCCGATGACCAGTACCCTCTCGCCCAGGTCGGGCGCGTCGCCCCGGGCCACTTCCTCCAGCATGTCGAGGGCAGGCCGGACGCCCTGGCCCTCCTCCCCGTCGATGTCCAGGCGGGCGTCCCGAGGAAAGCCGCAGGCCACGAAAACGGCGTCAAATCCGTCGTCCAGGAGCGTCGCCGGCGGCGCAGCGACGGGGTGCGAAAGCTCGAGTTCGACCCCCAGCGACAGGATGCGCTCGATGTCGGCCTGGACCACCTCGCGGGGCAGGCGGAAGGTGGGCGCCAGGGCCAGCATCCCACCGGGGGTGGCGCGGGCTTCGAAAAGGGTCACCCGCACGCCACTAAGCGCCAGATAATAGGCTGCCGCTAACCCTGAAGGACCGCTGCCGATGATGGCCACCCGGCGGTTGCCCAAAGGACGGGACAGGAGGGTAACGTGGCCCTGTTCGGCGGCAAAGCGCTTTAGATTGCGGATGGCCACCGGCTCGTCATAGTTGTTGCGGGTGCAACGGGTCTGGCACAGATGGGTGCACACGTAACCGGTCACGCCGGGCAGGGGATTGCGGCTGAGGATGACCGCAAGGGCCAGGCTGTCCTCCCCCATGGTGAGGTAGCGGGCGTACTCGGGCACGTCCTGACAGACGGCGCAGGCGTGGCGACAGGGGGCGGTGATGCAATCAAAGGCGCCCAGGGCTGTTTCGACTTTGGGCAAGCCAAAGGGGTGGTAGGTCTTTTTATAGCGGGGATTCTTCAGAGCCTCGGCAGCGGCTCGTTCCAGGGCCACCAGACGGTCGCGGCTCAGTTCGTCCAGTGTGGCGGCTCCCCGCGCCTGCATCTCGGCTTCCAGTCTGTGCAGGTAGTGGGTCAGGCGGGAATAGCCGCCCGGCTTGAGCAGGTCGGTGGCCACCGTCACGGGGCGGGCGCCACAGGCCAGGATGGTGGACAGGTTGACTGCGTCGGCTCCGGCCGAATAGGACACCCGCAGGTTGCCGTCGAATTCCTGGGCCAATTTGTGGAACAGATTCATGGTGATGGGGTACAGCGCCCGACCCGACATGTACATCTCGTCGCCGGGTAGATGGCCCTTGTGATTGGCCATCGCCAGGGTGTTGCTCAGTTTGACGGCAAAGGTCCGCCCCCGAGACCGGGCCGCAGCCTGGAGCGACCGGATCAGCGCCACAGCGCGGTCGTATTGCAGGTCGTGGGCGAACACGGAATCGGGGATGTCGATCTCGCGATAGCCCAGGTGATCGTGGAGGATGCGCAGGACCGCGTCCTGGCCCAGTAGGGTGGGGTTGAGTTTGACGGTGGTGTGCAAGCCCCGCTCCTCCAGCAAAAAGCGGGCGATGGCTTCGATCTCGTCGGGTGGGCAACCGTGCATGGTCGACAGGGTGACGTTGTTGGTCACCTGGGCCGGGATTTCGATGTCGGCAAATTGGGGGAACCGGCTTCGGAGTTGGCTCTGGATCTCGTCGATCTCGGCCGAGGCGTCGGCCAGACGATCCATGAACCGGAGCATGGGCGGCTGGCGTATGCCCTCCAGGCTGTAGCCGACGCTCATGTTGAAAATGGTGCCCAGAGGCAGATGCTCGAGGCCCAGCACGCGACGCAGGATATGGATCAACACCCAGGCGTGGATGTACTCGCGGGCGGATTCCTCCAGGGTGAGCTCTTGGGACCATTCGACGTTATAGCCCTCATCGGCGGCGTCGATGCAGGGGCGCGGGATCTCGAGCCGGTCCATGATCTGCACGGTTTTGAGTTCGATAAAGCGGCCGCCCGACAGCCAGGCACAGACAATGTTCTGAGCCAGTTGGGTGTGGGGGCCGGCTGCCGGACCGATGGGCGTGGCCAAGGGATGCCCATAAAGGTCGTCGAGGCTAAAGAGGGCGTTGGCCATAGGCCGGTAGAACAGAGAACGAGGGATACCCATGATCGAATCGCATGCCTGGAGTTCGGTCAGCATCCAGGTCAGGAGGGCGTCGAAGGGCTGCACTCGCAAGGTGTCAGACATGGTGGTCGTCCTTTCGGCTGGAACCTGCGCCTATCGCGGTCTCTGGGTTCATTATAGTGGCAAGTCCGAGGGATGTCAACACAGCACTTGCCAATTTGGGACTCTTGCGCTACAATCTAGGTACGGGTTGGCGGGTGGTACTCCAAGCACATGGCCAGCGGAAAGAAACCGATGAACGGCAGCCGCGTATTATTAGTTGAGAGCGATGTAAATCTGGCACGAGCGATCCTGGGCGCCCTGGGCGACGAGGGGTTGGTGGCTTTGTGGGCCGAATCGGGGCAAGAAGGGCTGCAACTGGCGCGCACTTACGATCCACGCCTGATCGCGCTGGAAGCTCGCCTGCCCGACCAGGATGGCTGCGAGGTCTGTCGCCAGCTCCGGCGGGAGGGCTTCCCGATGCCCATCCTGTTGCTGGCTGCCCGCGGTGGCGAATGGGACCGGGCGCTGTCCGCTGAAACGGGCGCTGACGATTGGGTGGCCAAGCCCTTTGACCCCAGGAATTTGGTGGTGCGTATCCGGGCGTTGGTTCGTAGATTCGCCGGAGACCTGGCGCTGTTGCCTCACGAGAGGTGTGTGCTGTTTGGGGATGTGGAAGTTGACTTGTCGTTGATGCAGGTATTTCGCCAGGGTCAGATCATCGATCTGACACCGACGGGGTTTCGCCTGCTGTGTCATCTGGTGAGCCATCCCGACCGAGAGTTCGCCGAGGATGAGCTGATCCGAGCGGTGTGGGGGTACGACAGCGACCTGGGGGGAGAACGGGTCCTCAATGCCCGGATGCGCTGTCTCCAGGAGAGGCTCGAATCCGAGTCACGGGAGCCGCGCTGGTTGGTGGCGACGGCGGATGGGAGATACAAGTTCGAGCGGCCCTGACAGAATGAGCCGTTCCACATGGATTGGATGGGTTGAGGATAAGGAGGTTCGCATGGAAAAGAATACCAAAGTGTTGTTAATAATCGGAGCACTGCTGGCGTTTTTCCTGGTGGCCTGCGGCGCCATGTTGGTGGGCGGAGTTGCGGCCTATGGCGTGTACCGGTGGTTTGATGTGCAGCACGACACGTCGGCCGTGATCGGGCCGGAGGAGTGGGCCGAACCGCCGATTCCCCGGGCGACGCCGGCCCCGGAATACCGAGGCGAGATGTTTGGAGCGCTGCTGGTCGAGGTGGTGCCCGGAAGCGCTGCCGATAGGGCGGGCCTCGAATCTGGCGATTTGATTGTGGCGGTGGACAGACGGGCGATGGACGAGGGTAGCAATCTAGCCGACCTGATCGGCGGCTACCAACCCGGAGATCGGGTGACGCTGGAAATATGGCGGCCCGGCGAGTACCCCAGCGATGTCCAGGTGACGTTGGACGAGAATCCCGATCGGGCCGGCGCGGCGCGGTTGGGTGTGACCTACATGCCCTGGCAGGGTCCGGCTGATTTGCCCTGGCCTGGGGCCATGCAGGAGTTGGAACCGGAGGAATGGATCGAGCCTCAGTTGACGCCCATGCCGGGGTGGCGAGGCACCCGCGGACTGGTTGTGGCGGAGCTGGTGGCAGGCGGGCCCGCCGAAAAGGCCGGCGTGCAGGTGGGCGACATCCTGACTCAGTTGGATGGCCAGGAGGTGGAGACGAGGCAGGACGTGATCGACCTGCTCGCCCAGTATGAACCCGGCGACAAGGTTATGCTGACCCTGTATCGTCACCGCAATCGCCAAAGCCGAGAAGTGACGGTGACCCTGGGCGAGCACCCTGATACGCCCAGCATGGCCTACCTGGGTGTGTCCCTGGGTGAAGGCATGCTCGAGTTCGAGCAACCCGGGCCGCGCGGGATTCAGGAACCCCAGAGCTTTAGGCCTCAGGTTGTGCCCGCGCTGCCGGGATAACTAACCGCCGTTTCCCTTTGCTTTTTTCGGTTCAGATTTTCTTCATGCTCGTGCGGGATCGCCAGACCCCGCGCGAGCATGTTGCGATCATCAGCAAGGCCCAGATCAGCCAGGCGATCAGGTTGGCGACGAGGGCGGTCCGGATGAGGGTGGGTCGATACTCGAAGGCGACCTGATGGGCCCCGGCGGGCACCGGCACAGCCCGGAAATAGAGGTCGGCGCGCAGGATGGCGACCGGCTGCCCATCGACAGTCGCGGTCCAGCCGGGATAGTAGCTGTCGGTCAGCACCAGGTAGCCGGGCGCATCCAACTCGACGTCCAGTCGCACCCTCTCGGGGGCATACTCGACGAGGTGGGCTGGGGAGAGACTTTTTTCGGAATGCATGGGATCGCCCTCTGCTAACAGGACCTCGGCAGCCGGGTCGAAATCGGGTTGCTGCATGATCGCCAGGGCCTCGTCGGGATTGGGTGCGATCCGGGCGCGGTGAACCACAAAAGCCCGCGGCTGGACGGCAAGGTTCTCATAGATCTTGACGTCGCCCGAGTGGACCAGCCGGAAGGCGGGATCGACGGTCAGGGTGCGCATCGTGCCCGATTCGCCATCGATGAGCGTCAGCCCCCGCAGAACAAAGCGTTCCCCCGACAGCAGAGATTGGACAGTGATGGCCGTGGGGCGTACCTTCTCCCCCCATTCGAGGACGCTGACAAAGTCGGCGCCCTGTTCGTTCTCGCTCCAGCGGTGGCCCACCCGTGCCTGGCGGTGGGCGGCCAGCGCCTCATCGTAGAGTCCCTCGGCGGTGTCCTCTCCGGCGCGGAGGGTTTGCGTCAGGGGCGCGGCCCCGGCGCGGTGGAGGGTTACCGTGGCGACGGGCGTCCCTTGCTCCAGGTCCAGAGTTCCGGTTAGATAGGAGACCAGGCCCAGGTGAGTGGCCTGAAAGTCGGGCAGGTCGTCGAGGGTGACGCTGCCCAGGGGCAGGGTGTGCTCCAGGTCGTAAAAGACGTCGTCGATCCAGACATCCTGGACTTTGTCGGTAATGACGTACTTGACGTTCAGCAGCGATAGCAGGCGCGCCGGTGGGATCTGGGGTAGTTGCTGCCGCAGACGGCCATCGGGCCAAATTTCGTCCGCAGGCAAGAACAGCCGCTCAAAGTGGACATAATCCTCAATGGGCAACAGGCCCCCATCGTAGCCATCCACACTACCGAGCCGGTAGCGCAGGGGCAGGTTGTAGGCCAGCACCTCCTTCATTTTGGTGGCGACGATGAGGTCGTAGACCGCCTTTTCGGGCAGGAATGGGCTAAAGAGGGCCTGGAGGTCGCCCAAGTCGCCGGGGTCAAAGAGGATGTCGGACAGGCTGAGAAAGCGGAAGGGTTGGCCGCTGGCATCGGCCAACAGGTGAGCGGGAGCGGTGCGCAGCGAATCGTAGGCGGCGGGCGCAGTGGGCTGGTTGTAGGCCAGTTTGCGTCCGGCGAGGAACAGCTCGATGACCAGGAGCAGGAGGAGACCCCAACGGGCGATCCGCCGCGAGCGCAGCATGTTCAACGACTCCAACCCCAGGCCGGCCAACAGCGCCGCGCCAAAGGCGTAGAGCAGCAGCCAGCGGGCCGGGGCACGGAACAGGTCAAAGCCGGGCACGACCCGATAGAGCAAGTAATAGAGGGGGTTGTAGGCGCCCAAAGCCAGCAGGACGCCAATGGCAGCCAAAACCAGGGCCACCAGCCCCAAGGGGCGCCGGTGTTTGATGGCCGTCCAAGCGCCCAGGGCGGCGAGGGCCAGGCCCACCAGGCCGATGTAGGCCACATACTCGCTGAATGGGGGCTCCCACAGGACAGGAGGCAGGAAGGCCTTGAAGACCAGCCCAGGCTTGAGGGAGAAGGAGGCCGCCTCCCGGTAGGGCAGCCCTCCGCTGCGCACCGACAGACCCGATAGCTCGAGCGTGGGCGCGAGCTGTCCCACGGACAAGGCCAGCCCCAACGCGACCATGACCGCCAGGGCGGCGACGGCGCCCAGAGCCCGGGTCCACCGGCGGGGTTCCCCACCCGCCAGGCCACGAAACAGGGCGTACAGGCCCGCGCCCGCCAGGACGATGTAGGCGGCCTGGGTGTGTCCGGCCAGGAGCATCAGGCCGACGATGGCCCCTCCACCAAGGATGCCCGGCCAGCGCCGGGAACCGGAACCCATCGCCCCATCCAGGCAGAGCAGCAGCCAGGGGAGCCAGGCCGAAGCATTCAGTTGGTTGAGGTGCTCCACCTGGGCGCTCAGGAATCCGCCCAGGCCAAAGATGGCGGCCGAGACAAGGGCGGCTGCCATCCCCACCCGTAGCGAGCGGCGGGCAAACAGGTAGGTCCCGGCCGAGGCCAGCCCAATATGGAGGATGATGCTCCAGGCCAGTTGCTTAGGCGCCGATAGCCACAGCAGCGGCCAGTGCAGTGGATAGAGCACGGCTGTCTGCGAGTTGGCCAGCAGCGGCGCCCCCATGAACAGGTACGGATTCCACAGGGGGATCTGACCCGAGCGGAGCGCCTGGCTGGAAAAGTCGCGGTAGGGGTAAAAGTAGGCGAATACATCCAATCCGGTGAGGATGCGGTTGGTGAGGGCGATCTTCCAGAAAAAGAGGAGCGCCAGCGCGGCCAGACCGGCCAGGGCGGCGATGTCGATCCAGCGTTTGGGGCGGTTTTCGGTCACGGTTCCCACTCCAGGCGATAGAGCCAACCCATGTCCCGGTCTCGGGTGTAAAACAGGGGCAGCGATAGCTCTTCAATAGGCGTCAGCGTGTGCCGGGCTCCCTGCCGGTCGATGAACTCGGCCATCAGTCCGCCGTCGTCCACCAGATATACGGGGCGACCGGCGCGACGCATGGCTTCCAAAAAGAGGGTCCACTCGTCTTCGGTCCAGCTATCGTAGGGCCGGATGGCGTCGCGGTCGGTGTACATCATCACCGCGCCGGCGTTGAGCGAGGCGCCAATGATGGCTTGGGGTGGGGTGAGCTCGGCCAGGCGATCAAAGGCACGGCGATGGTCGGCGCGCATGTAGCCAAAGGAGGCCCAGCCGGGTTTCCACAGATTGTCGATCATGGCCCAGCGGGCCATCGTCAGGCTGAGGAGGGTCCCGCCGATGAGTAGCGCGGGCAGCAGGGCGGAGCCCAACCGGGGGAGGGGATCGGCCTTCTGAGCCAGGCGGCGCGCCTCTACGACGAGGGCGACCGCGCCATAGCCCACGGCCAGATTGACCAGCGGAAAGAGGGAGATCAGGTCGCGCAGGCGCAGCGAGTGATAGGTCAGATGAACCAGGAGCACGAGCAGAAAGGCGCTGCCCAAAACCCAGGCCTCGCGCGAGCGGTCGCGGGCCAGGCGATAGCCTCCGAACAGGGCCAGGGGAAAGAGATAGCCCCATTCACCCGCCACCAACGAGTCGCGCAGCATCTGCCAGGCGACCGGGCCCATGTATTTGGGGTGCATCAAGGGCAGCTCGGTGGTCTCGGTGGCCAATGGGCCGCCAAACACCTGCCATCGGTAGGCGATATCGGGCGCCGCCCCCACCAGGGCCGCCATGCCCACGACGACTAGCGCCGCGATGGCCCGCTTGCGGCGCGCCGATGGGGCTGCGGTTTGATCTGCCTGGGCGCCCAGCAGGAGGGCCAGGGCCAGAGCCAGGGCCAGGACCAGTTGGGTGTGCCGCACCCAGTAGGCCCAGGCGAAAAACAGGCCCGCCCAGGCCGCTGCCCCAAGGGCTCGGCCGCCACCCGAAAGCTGGCGCATGGCTCGCAGGGCAAACAGCAGGGCGAGCACGGTAAACAGTTGAGCGGGAGCGTCGGCCATGGGCACCAGGAGCCGGTCGACGTGCTCGGGGGAAGTGGCGGTGAGGGCCACTGCCAGCGCAGCGGTCAGATGACGGACGGGCCGCGGCTGGCCGCGCAGCGTTTCCTGGACCAGGAACCAGGTGGCAGCCAGGGCCAGCAGGGCGACCACGGGAGTGGTCAGGTATAGGCCCGCTTCCCCTGCCAGTTTGTAACCGGTGGCCAGCAGCACCGAGGCGCCGGTGGCCCACACACTGGGGCAGTCGCCCAGTTCATTGCGGGGAATGTGGTACCCGACCGGTTGCAGGGGCGCCCAGGCGATTTGCAGGGGCATGACCTCCTGGAAAAGGCTGTAGCGGTGCAGGAAGGTGCCCCGCTCGGCGAGATCGACGCCCATCTGGGCATAGGCAAAGGGGTCGCTGGCAGTGGCGCCATGGGTGCGCTTGCCAAAATAGATCGCGCCCGACCAGACCAGGGTGGTGACCAGCAGCGCGATGAGGGCGCCTTGCCAAAAGCGATCCCGCCGGGCCAGCCTTCCGCTGGCCACGGACCACTGGCACAGCAGGGTATAGCTGACAGCGGCCAGCACGACGCCGTCGAGATAGAATAGAGAGACCATCGGATTGGGGAAGACCAGACCCTGCCAGCCGATGACGGTGATGCCCTGTCCGAGGTAAAAGAGCCGCAGCGCGGTAGCCAGGTAGGCGCCCAGCAGCGGCGTCAGGGCCATCAGGGCCTCGGTGCCCGCCGGGAGGTTGACTGTGGACGCGCGCGGGGGATTATCCGATTCCGCGCTTGTGGCGATGGGGGCCGGGCGCCGTGGCGCGAGGGCCTGGGGGGCCAGCAGAGCGGCCAGCACTGGAATCGCCAGCCACACGGGCCATCCATAGGCGGCCACCACCAGCGCGATGCCCAGCAAATGGACGGCCAGGCCCGCCATCCACCCCCACCGCCCAGACGGCCGGTGGGCCGGGGCGTCCGTGGGTTCTGGCACCCGCAGAGCCAGGATGCGCAGTTGAGCCCCCAGCCAGGGGGGGAGGGGTTTGGCTCGGAACCAGGCGATCACCGCCAGCATGGCAGCCAGGCTGGCCCACAGGGCAGGCCAGATGCGGGCCGACCAGCCGGGCCATCCCAGGAAACGGCCGATCACGGCGCCGAGACCGGCCACACATACCCACAATTCGAGCCAGGCCAGCGTGCGTCCTGTGGATGGCTGGTCCGTGCGACCCAGTGCCTGCAAGGTGCGCAGTGCCCAGATGAGGCCCACCAAAAAGCCGAGCCCGAGAAAGGTGTACAAGACCCCAAGGGCGCCCATAGGCCCCGGATCGCTCACGACCCAGTATTCGGGACTGAGGAGGCGCTTGAACAGGTCAACCATAGACGGGGACCGGCCTTTCGGAGGGGTGGTGGGCCCTGCCTTGCCTGAGGGGTAGATCGCCTGAGCGGCCCTCCAGCGGGCCGTCCAGGCGATAGAGGTGGAAGGATACGGAGCCGTCGCGCCGTTGGGTCTCCAGGACCAGCGTCAGAGAGAATCCCGCCTGAGTGAGGGCGGCCACCACCGGCGCGCTGTCGCGCCAACTGGGGAAGGCGATGAACCTCGGCTCGCGGCGATAGACATACGCATCGTGGGTGAGATCGGCCAGATCGGGATACCAGTGCAGGCGGAGCGGCGCGCCGTACAGGTAAAAGCGATAGTGATAGCCCAGCCAGTAGTGGTACAACACCGAGTCCTGCGGGGCGTGGGCGCGCAGATAGGCCGCTATCTCGTCGATGCCGTCGTAGGCGCCGTGGTCGCCGCCCAGGGGCAGGTCGCTGCGAACGGCGCGGGACACGGGGACGCCCGCGAGCAGAACCACCGCCAGGGTGACGGCAACCGCGTAGACGGTTCGACGGGTCGGGGTGGGCAGCGCGAGGCCCACGAGGGCGATGGCCCGACCGGCGACTAGGGCCAGGAGGGGGACCAGGCTCAGCAGGTACCGATCCCACACCTGGACGCCGATCAGCCCGTGCAGCACCAGGTACCCCACGACAAAGGCCCACAGGATTCCGTCCACCCGGACGGGGCGGGGAATTCGGTCCACCACGCGGCTGGCAGCCAGCCACAGGGCTCCTGCCGCGATGAGCAGGAGGTTCAGGGCGGGCGAAACCCAAAAGCTCCCCAGCAGGCGCAACCATTCGCGGCTTCGCTCACCAAGCTGGTTCCAAGGGATCAGTTCCAGGCCGCCGTAGCTGATGACGCTCTGCTCGAAAAAGCCAGGGCGTTGGGCCCGGGTCTGATCCCAGGCCACAACGCCAGCCACGACCAGGGCCCATGCCAGGGCAAAGCGAAGCCAGGGCTGGCGCCCCAGGTGAAGGAGGAGCTGTTGCAGCCTCTTGGCTTGCGCAGGAGCGTCCGATCCCGCGCCCTTTTCGGTGGCGGACAACCGGAGGCTAACCGCGGTCCGCCCCGAGCCCGCTGAGAGGGCGCTCGCCAATATCGCCGCCACCAGGGGCAAAAAGAGCAAGCCCTGCTGTTTGGTGGCAAAAGCCAGGCCGGCCAGCAGCCCCGCCGCCCCGGGTCGGGCGCGGGCCGCGGCCCACAGGGAGGCCAGGGTCAGGGCCGTCATCAGGGGATCGGTAAAGGCTGTGGAGGCAAAGAGCAGGTCAAAGGGCGAGAGGGCCAGCAACAGAGCTGCCAACAGAGCCGTACCCGCCGCTGTCGTGTTTTGACGGGAGAGCGCGCGGCTCAGGGCATATACCAACGCTACCGAGACGACGCTGGCCAGGAGGCTGGGCATCCTGGCGGCCAACTCATAGCCGGCGACGCTGATTACTGGGGTGCTTGTGGGCACGAGCAGAAAGGACAGAGCCAGGGTGTAGGGGAACAGCGGCGGCTTGTCGACCGGCTCCCAATCGAGCATGGGATCGGCGCCGGTGGCGATCTGCAGGCCCCAGGTGGCGTACAGGGCTTCGTCCTCCAGGAATCGGTTTTGTCCCAGGGGCGCCAACCGCAGACCCAGGGCCAGGCACAGGATGGGGATCAACAGGAGCGAGGCGCGTTTTTCGTCGCAGGCCATGGAAAAGCGGCGCTGTGCCGGTGCCATTCCCCTAGTCCACAAATCGGTATTTCAGGAGGGTCCAGAAGGCGATGGGCGCATCGCGCCAGCTGATCTTTTTGCCCTCGTCGTACTCGCGCCCGTAATAGGAGATGGGCACCTCAAAGATGCGGTACCTGCGCTTGAGGATTTTGGCCGTGATCTCGGGCTCCAGTTCAAAGCGGCGGGAGCGAAGGGGCATGTCGCGGACCACGTCGGCGCGGAAGCACTTGTAGCAGGTCTCCATGTCGGATAGGATGGCGTTGTACAGGATGTTGGTCGTCAGGGTCAGCAGCTTGTTGCCCATCATGTGCCAGAACATCATCGCCTTGCGCGGCCCCAGGAATCGACTGCCATAGACAACCGATACGCGGTTCTCGAGGATAGGCTTCAGGAGGGCGGGGTAATCCCGCGGGTCGTATTCCAGATCGGCATCCTGGATGAGGAGGATGTCTCCGGTGGCTTGTTCGATGGCCGATCGGATGGCGGCACCCTTGCCCCGGTTCTGCTCGTGGTAGATGACCATAAGGTCGTTGCTGGCCTCTTCCTCGGCCAGGATCTCGCGGGACCCATCGGTCGAGCCGTCGTCGACGGCGATGATCTCTTTGTCGACGCCCGGTATTTCGACCGCGCGAATCTGTTTTAGGATTTCTCGCAAGGTCGCCTGTTCGTTGTAGACGGGCATCAGGATGGAGAGCTTGGTCATGGGACACTCCTTTTGAGAACAAGTCCTGGGTATTATAGCCGAACCAGGGTCCCAGGGCAAGAATCCGGGCGGATGGGTCAGCGATTCCAATTTTGGCGATGAGGGAATCTGCCTCCGCGCAGGTGCTCGGCCTGGACCGCTAGATCCAGGCCTTGCTCGCCGGATCTGGAGCGCGGGTGGAGGCGAGGACGAGTTGTTCTCTCCGTCATGCCCGCGCAAGCGCCTGTGTACCCACAGGCAGCATCCATGATAATGGGCCCCCGCCTTCGCGAGGGCGAAGGGATGGGCGGAAGGATCGCATCACAGAGAGGGGCCGGGTTCGATGGGCTGGGGGGATCGGCGGGGTTTTCCTGCCGCCGGTGTTTCGCACCTAGTCGTCGGGAGGTTTGCTTTTCCGGCGCCGGAGGGCTGACTGAGCGCCCTGGGCATAGATCGAGCCCGGCAGAGCGTCGATCGCCTGGTGAAAGTGGGCGTTGGACTTGGCGTATTCCTCTTTGAGTTCGTAGGCATAGCCCAGATTATAGCAACAAGCCGCCTCGTTTTTCGCACCCAGCCGCGGCCTCTCTGCTTTGTCGAGCACGCTTTCCAGAATGGCGATGGCCGGGTCGACCTGACCCTGGTGCAAAAAGGCCGCGCCCTGGTTGACCAAGACGATGAGACGGGAGGGAGCATCGGGGCGCAGGGCCAGGGCGAGTTTGTAGAGGGAAAAGGCCGGCTGAGGCCGGCCGCGTTGGACCAGCAGGTTGGCCAGGTCTACGATCAGACGCGAGCGCATGGTGATCAGGTAGAGAATCAGGAGAAAGAGCACAGGGTTGAGGGGCGTGCGCAATAGCCAGGAGCCACCCACCAGCAGAAGGGTCAGGGCGATGGCCTCTGCGGCAAACTGGAGCGAGAGGCCTTCGCGCCGCAGGGCTCCCAATCCGCCAAAGACCAGAATAAAGAGGCAGGCCACCAAGATCAGCAACAGGTATGGGTCCATGGTTAGCACTTGTCGTCTCGTTTCTGAAAGGCACCCTCCCACTGACAGAGAATCAGTGGGAGGGCAGGGAATCAGGCAAACATCTTTTCGGCCGTTCTCTGGAGCATGGCCACGCTTTGCACTTCGGTCTCAAAGAGCGGCACCACCGCCCGCACGTCCGAAAAGGTGCGGTCGATGAGATCCATGTAATCGGATTGCATGGCCACGCGGTTTTTGACGAAATCGGGCGTGTCGGGGCCCACGGCGCTTTGGTCAATGAGCATATTGACCAGCACGCCGCCCACAGGGATACCGAATTCCTCGAACCAGTTGATGAAACGGGTGATGACCGCGATGGGCAGGGCCTCGGGTAGGGTGACGAAAAAGAAGGCCGTCTTTTCGCTGTCGGTCAGCAGTTCTTTGGCGTTGGCCATGCGGGTGCGGAGGTTGAGCAGATAGTCCATCAGCGGATCCTTCTCTTTCTTTTTCTTGCTATAGGAGAGAAGGTCTTTGAGGCTCGTGGCCTCTTCGCGGCTTTGGACCATCTTGTTGACCCACATGCCATAGACGTCAGACATGCCCAGCAGGCGCCGCGCGTTGGCGGTCGGTGCCGTGTCAAACACATAGGTATCGTACTTGTCCTCGAACATCAGATCGATCATGTTCTCGAACATGGCCGATTCCTCAAAGGCAGGGTTCATCGTCGCCGATTCGACGAACTCGTCGGCTTTGGTCTTGATGTCGGCGAACTTGAGGAACCATTCGATCTTTTCCCGGATCTCTTTTTTCGATTTTTCGATGGTGTCTTTGGTGTCGATTTCGAAGGCATAGAGGCCGGTCGTATCCTTGACGGGGGTGTGTTTGCCAAAGACGTCCTGGCCGAGCATGCTGCTCAAGCTGTGCACCGGGTTGGTGGAGGCCAGAAGGGTTTTTTTGCCCTGCTGGGCGAACCACAGGGCAGCGGCTCCGGCCATGACGGTTTTGCCGACCCCACCCTTGCCGCCGAAAAAGATATATTTGAGATTGGGATGCTCGGCCACAAACTGCGCGGTGGTTTTGTCGATCATCGCCCTACCCTCCGAACAAGGTGTTGGCCATTTTCTCAATCATCGCCAGCCCGGTGATATCCCGCTCCATTTCGGGGATGTAGGCCAGCACGTCCTGGCCCAACTCGCGGCTGATGGTGTCGAGGTGGCCTTTTTGCATCTGCAGCCGGTGCCGCAGATAGTCGGGGATGTCTTGCTGCGCCAGTTCCTCAGGGATCACCCGATTGACGATGTAGCCGGATAACGGTACGTCATATTTGGCAAACAGGCCGGCCGCTTTTCTGGTGTCGAGAATGGCCATTTCTTCGGGAATGACCACAAAGAAGAAGGCGGTGCGCTGTCGATCGGTGAGGATTCCCGATGACTTGTTGATGCGTTCCTTGATGTACTGCAATTCGCCCAGAATGGCATCCTCCTCCGACTCTTTTTTGCGTTGCATCACGGCTGCAACCTGGCTATATTCTTCCATCTCGGCGCGAAGGGATGTGATCTTGTCGATCCATTGGTCATAGACGCTGGCCATGCTCAGATAGTAGAGGGCATGGCCCAGGGGCACCAGGTCATAGATATAGTAATCGTAATCGGCGCTGACCACAATGTCTACCACTGCGTCGAAAATGGCGCTTTCCTCCATGGCGGGCTCGGCCGCCGCCGCCTGAATATAGTTCTCGATCTCTTCCGGCACTTCTGGCAGGCCGTACATATCAAGGATCTTTTGCCGAATTTCGTCCTGATACTCGCGGATGCGCTGGTCGGCGTCGATCTCCTGGGCATAGAGGTTGGGCATGATCTCGACGGCGCCCTTGCCGAATATATCCCGCTGGAAAATGTCGGACAGGGACGCCTGGGGGTCCACGGAAAACACCAGAACCTTGTACCCTTGCTTGGCCAGCCAATAGGCCGAAGCCGCGGAGAAGGTGGTTTTGCCCAGTCCGCCCTTGCCACCGAACATGATGTAGCGGCGTTCGGGATTTTCTTCAAAGGTTTGTTTGAGGGACAATTGAGCACCTCCTTGGCTAAGCCAGTGCGTCAGTCAGATCCCGTTCGCGGAGCATGCGGCGCTTCCACGTGCTGATTTGGGGCACGACATAGGGCAGGATGCGCAGCGAGTAGTAGGGCGGCAGGATGGGGATGCCCAGTAGGTCGCCCATGGTGATGAGAATGAACAGGTGCTCCATACTGCCGCGGGTCTTGAGGGCAAAGCGGCTCATGTCGTGGCCGGCCATACCGTACAGGATGCTTTTGGCCGTGTTCAGAAACCCTGCCTTTTTTTCTTCTTCCTCGGGCATGTGTGCCTCCTTGTTAGGTGATTTCTTGGTCGCATAGATCGGTCAGGTCTCGCTCGCGCAACATACTGTGCCGCCAGCCGGCGATATTGGGCACGACGTGGGGCAACAGGCGGAGCGCATAGTAGGGTGGCAAGATCGGTACGCCCAATAGGTCGCCGAACACCACCAGGATGAACAACCGCTCGATCATGCCCCGTTCCTTTTTCAAGTCGCGGACCATCTCGTACACGGTCGCCCCGTAGAACATCTCGCCCACCATATGGACGAGGGATCGCACCTTGTCCCACACAAGCATGACCACGATCTCCGTCAAGTGCACTCTATGCGGAGAGGGGAGAGCCCGTCAGCGGACTCCCCCCAACGCTAGAAACCTGCCTGTCATGCCTGGGCCGCTTTGGCCGCGTCGGCACGGAAGCGCTGAATGGCTTGCACGCCATCCCAGGCCAGGATAAAGGCGGTGACGACCAAGATCAAGCAGATGCTGCCGATCAGGACCTGCGCGATGGTGAACTGCCCGGGGTTGGCCTGAGCGGCCGCCTTGGGCAAGTTGATGAAGAAGGATTCGTAGGCCTTGTACAGCAGAGCGCCGATGGTGGTCACGAACATAAAGGCAAAGGGCCACAGGGTCCACTGATAGCTCTTGCCCTTGGACATGAGCCACAAGGTGATGAGCAACAGCGCCAACGAGGCCATGAGCTGGTTTGCTGCGCCAAACACCACCCAGATCTGCAGGAAGGGCACCAGCCAGATGAGCGCCAAGGTCAACACCAAGGCGACGATGGTGCCGATGTGGACGTTCTTCATGGCGGGAATCCGGTCGCCCAGGGCTTCGGCGCTGGCCACCCGCATAAAGCGGACAACCAGGTACATGATGGTCAACGCCATCAGGCACAGGAAGACCATGCCATACGCGGAGCCAAAGGCCTGGGGCAGCCCCCACTTGCTCATGAACACGGCCAACCCGGTGGCAAAGACGCGGGCCGCGGCTCCGCCTCCACCGGCATCCACATAGCCCTGAAAGCCACCAAAGGCGACCGTGGCCGTCAGGAAAGCCATGATGGCAAAGAACATTTCCAGGAACATCGAGCCACCGCCGACAAACAGGGCGTCGGTTTCCTTTTCCAGTTGGCGCGCTGTGCCCGAACTGGATACCAGCGAATGCCAGCCAGAGATGGCGCCGCAGGCGATGGTGACGAACAGGATGGGCCACAGCGGACCGAGTCCCGCAACGGTGAAGGTGGTGTAGGCCGGAAAGTCCTCAAAGCCCGGCCGCCAGAGGATCAGCCCCAGCACGCCCCCGAGGATGCCGACCGTGACAATCCAGAAGGCGACATAGTTGATCGGCTGCGCCCATCGCCAGATGGGTAGTACGGCGCCAAAGTAGCAGATGATCACCACTAACAGGCTGCCGATGAACTTGGCCAGGGTCACGTCCAGGAACAGCTTGGGACTGGCGGCGCCCCCTGAGGTGCCATAGACGGCCGTCCAAAAGTTCCGGACCGGCTCCAGGGTGCCCAGCCAGATGCCGATGAAGGCGACGATCACCGTCACCACCGAGGTGATCAGGATGTCCTGTTTCCATCTGTAGGTCATCTGTCCGGCGAGGATGCCTGCGCCGATGACAAAGAGAACACCCAGGGGCACAGCGGGGTTGGTGAGAAGGTTAAAGCCCACCTGCACGCCAAAGGCGCCCATGATCAGCCACAGATAGAAATAGATAAAGGTGAGGAGTATGGTCCGGGAACGTGGGGAGATGAGCCGATAGCTGAGAGCGCCAAAGCTTTGGCCCTCTTCACGGACGCCGAGTACAATGCTGGCATAATCCTGCACCCAGCCGATAAAAAAGGTGCCCACGATAATCCATAGCAGGGCCGGCAACCAGCCCCACTGAACGGCGACGATGGGGCCCAGAATGGGACCCAAGGCTGCAATAGACTTGAACTGGTAGCCAAATAGCACGTTGCGGTTGGCCGGGGTAAAGTCTACGCCATCCATGTACATGGTGGCAGGCGTAGCTCGTTTTTCATCGGGCTGGATGACGGTGCGGTCAATTCTCTTGGCATACCACCCGTATCCCACCACGATGGATACCAGGCCGATAATCAGGATGACGATGCTCATGGTTCCTCCCTCCTACCTCTTCGTAGAGGGTGCATTGTGGCCACAATGCGCCCAACCGAGCAATCAACAACCGTGTCCTGATGTCTTGGGCGATCACCTCCCTTCAAACAGACCAGTCTGCTGGCTGGCCCACCGGCCTCTGGCTCACTGAGCGAGCGATGCCAGGGCAATAGGGATTTTCCTACGGATCACCGTTTTGTAAGCTACCATGCATCCGCACTAACAGTCTAGCACCAAGAGGGCCAATTGTCAACTTGTGGCCAATCAGCTTTTCGAGTGGTTGCAGAGTCGGGATGGGGTCCCTGGGGGCTGGCGGTGGATTGCGCGCCTACTTGGCCTGCCATCGGCCGTATCACGAAAGAGATTTCGCGATCCTGAACCAGCGAATGGGGCGAAGGGCGCGGGTTCCCTTGTGGCGCGGCCCCCGGCAGGCGGCCAGAGGTCCATCAAGGTGTCAGACTGAGCTGGCTAATCCGGGGCGGTGGTAGCGCGTCTGCACGATTTCGGCCAGGATCGCGAGGGCGATCTCGGCAGGGCTGCGGCCACCCAGGTCCAGGCCGATGGGCGAGTGGACTCGGCTCAATTGCTCGTCCGTCACGCCGTCGGCTTGAAGGTGCTCAAAGATGGTTTGCACTTTGCGGCGACTGCCGACCATTCCCAGGTAGGCAGCCGGTGTGGAAATTGCCTGTCGCAGGGTCTCTTCGTCGCTTTCGTGGGTTCGGGTGGAGATGACGACATAGGTTGACGGGGTGACCTGGGCCGGATCGAAGCGAGGCACCGTGGAGCGCTCGGGGTCGATGTCGACGATCTGCACGTGCAGCCCGATCAGGCGGGCCATTTCGGCCAGCGGCTGGCCTACATGCCCTCCGCCGATGATGAGGACTGTGGGCACGGGTTGGTGGACGTCTACGAAACAACCTACTTGACCGCCACAGGCCGCCTGGTTCGTGTCGGTGGCAGAAGGGCTGTACCGAAACATGCGTGGTTGACCTTGCTGCAGGGCCTGGATGGCCTCTTGACGGGCCTGCTGTTCCAGGTCACCGCCGCCGATGTTGCCCAGGGCCCGGCCATCGGGCCAGACGAGCAGCTTCCAGCCCAGTTGTGCCGGCGAGGGTTGGATGACTTGAACGACGGTGATGAGGGCCACCGCTTCGTTGCGCTGTAGGGCTTCGCTCCAGGCTTTGACCGGGTCTTGCATGAGAGATGCCTCCTTGGGAATGCGGGCTCGATCTTGATGCTGACAGTATACCACCGGGAAGGCAGATGGCCAAGTGGGACGGGTCTGTGTCGTCGGCGACTCACTAAACCCGCCCGTACGGCTGGGTGTCTAGCCGAGGGTGATGGGTCTACCACGAGGATGACCGACCTATCGATTATCGAGTCTGCGACAGAAGGAAACGCCAAGTTGCCGAAAGTGGAAGGCTGGGGTATAATCGCGTAAGTCGTGTCCGCCGCTTGGGCGGGTCGGAGTATCCATAAAAAGGTAGAGAAGAGGTGCCGGTGGAATCGCGGGTATTTCCAAATATTCAAGAGCTCGAACGTGTTCTCTATGAACATGCCTATGTGACCGATCGCGTCCTGGGGACGGTTCTGTATCTGGCGCTCAAGCAACGCAAGCCGCTCCTTCTGGAAGGCGAAGCTGGAGTGGGCAAGACCCAGATTGCCAAGACTCTGGCTGAGGTGCTCAACGCCCCTCTCATTCGGCTTCAGTGCTACGAGGGGCTGGACGTGAACAGCACCATTTACGAGTGGAACTATACACGGCAGCTTTTGCACATTCGGATGCTGGAAGCGTCCAGTTGCAGCATCGACGCTCAGGCAGAGCGTGACCTGTTTGGAGAGAACTATTTGATCAAGCGCCCTCTTCTCCAGGCCATCGAGCTATCGGAAGAGGGTATCGCGCCGGTGCTCCTGATCGATGAGCTGGACCGGGCCGACGAGGAATTTGAAGCGTTTCTGTTGGAATTGCTGAGCGACTTTCAGATCACCATTCCTGAGGTAGGTACGATCAAGGCGGTTGAGCCTCCCGTGGTGGTCATTACTTCCAACCGAACCCGCGAGATCCACGATGCGCTCAAGCGTCGCTGCATCTATCATTGGATCGATTTTCCCTCGCTGGAAAAAGAGTATCGCATTGTGAGCATGAAGATGCCCCATGCTCCCAATTTGCTGGCCCATCAGTTGGTCCAGTTTGTGCAGGATCTCCGCGAGCTGGATCTGTACAAGCTGCCCGGTGTGGCCGAGACGTTGGACTGGGCCGAGGCTCTGGTGGCCCTCGATACCAAGGAATTGAACCTGCCGGTTATCGAGGATACGCTTGGGTTGTTGCTCAAGTATCAGGACGATTTTGAACTGGTGCGTACCGGACATGCCCGACGCCTGCTCGATCAGGCCAAAAAGGCGACGGTAGAACAGGCGCTGTCCAGAATTCCTTTTGCCAACTGAGTGAAAAGCCAGGAGTGTGATCCTGGAAGACGAGGATTATCGCCGACATGCCCTTTGTTAAGCCACCAACCGTGAACGACTCCGCGATGGTGCCCGAACCTGAAGAAGGCGGACACCTGCTGGGTCAATTGCTGCGTTTTGGCCAGATGCTGCGGGTGATGGGCGTCGATGTCAGTACGGGACAGGTGTTGGATCTCGTCGAGGCGCTCAAGCACGTGCCCATCAGCAACCGATTCGATTTCTACCATGCCTGCCAGGCGTTGTTGGTCAATCGCCGCGAGGATTTCTATATCTTTAACCAGGCGTTTCAAATTTTCTGGCGGGATGAAATGGCCCCGGCCGAGAACCACGCGGCCGAGTCGAGTTCTACCCTAAAGCGGGTGCGCCTTCCCCACAAAATTGCCGCCCAGCAAGAGTCGGGTCCCGACCCCATGGATCAGGATGCGGGCAAGCCCGGCGAGGACGAAGAGGGGGAAGACGAAGCGGAGCGGAAAGGAATGATGGTGTACAGCCCTGACGAAGTGCTGCGCACCAAGGACTTTTCGGAGATGACGTGGGAAGAGATCCAGGAGGCCAAGCGGGCCATCTCTGCCCTGCAATGGGATCTGGGCGAGCGCAGGACCCGTCGCATGCGCTCCAGCTCCAAGGGCCGGATCAACATGCGGCGCCTGGTTCGCGATAACCTGCGCTACGGTGGGGAGCCGGTTCACCTTGCCCATCGGCGACGAGTGACTCAGCCCCGCCCCCTGGTCATCCTGAGCGACATCAGCGGGTCGATGGAGCGGTACTCGCGAATGCTCTTGCACTTTATTCATGCTCTTACCCATGGCTTGACCGATATTCCCGTGGAGACGTTCGTCTTTGGCACCCGGCTGACCCGCATCACCCGGCACCTGCGCTACAAAGATGTCGACGAGTCATTGGATGAGCTGGGCCATTCGGTCACCGATTGGTCGGGTGGAACGCGCATCGGCGAAGCGCTCAAGGCGTTCAATTTCGACTGGGCTCGGCGCGTGCTGGGGCAGGGGGGCGTGGTCCTGGTCATCAGTGACGGCTGGGATCGGGGTGAGTTGGCGCTGTTGCGGCAGGAGATCCTTCGGTTGCAACGGTCGGCCTACCGTTTGATCTGGCTGAACCCCTACATGGGATCCCACGAATACGAACCGGTGCAGCGGGGCATTGCCACGGTGATGCCCTGCGTGGACGACTTTCTGCCGGTGAATAACCTGGCAAGCCTGGAACAACTGGCCCTGGAGTTATCGCGCATCAACGATGTGCGCCCGGTTCGCAAGCAGCGAACGTGCGAACCCCGTGTGTATGAACCACCGCGAGAAGAAAAGGGAGAATCGGAACGGCGCACGCCCACCTGGGACAAGGACTGGGAGGAGCGGGTGAACCGCAACCTGAACTTCCGCTACGCTCCTCTGGCCTAAAAGGATCTGCCCGGCACAAGGCTGATAGGCCCCATGCCCCGCACGGGGATGCTCGGAGAAGCGGGTAGAGGAACAAAAAAAAGATGGGCGCCCACAAGGGGCGCCCGTTTTCATTTGGCGGTCCAGCCGCCGTCCACCAATAGCGTGTGTCCCGTAATCAGGTCGGAGGCCGAGGAGGCAAGGAACACGATGGCCCCCAGCACGTCCTCCACCTGTCCCAGGCGACCAAAGAGGATGTTGCCGACGACCTCGTCGTGGAATTCCTTGTTCTCGAACATCTTGGCGGTAAAGGGGGTTTCCAAAAAGGTGGGAGCCACGCCGTTGACGTTGATGCCATGTTCGGCCCACTCGATGGCCAGCGCCTTGGTGAGCTGCACGACGCCGCCCTTGCTGGAACAATAGGCCGCCCGCAACTTTCCACCGACCAGGCCCATTTGCGAGCCGACGTTGATCACCTTGCCGTATCCCTGCTCCACCATGACCCGCCCCACGCGCTGGGCGCAGAAAAAGAGGCCTTTCAGGTTGATGTCGAGCACTCGATCCCAATGCTCTTCGCTTACCTCCAGGGCGGGTTCGGGGATGTTGACACCGGCGTTGTTGACCAGGATATCGATCCGGCCAAAGCGCTCCCGCGCAGCAGCGATGGCGGTGTCGATGCTGTCGATGGAGCGCACTTCGAGGGCGAGGGGCAGGGCGGCGCGTCCCATCTGCTCGATCTGGGCTGCCACGGGCTGCACCCGCTCGACCTCACGCGCGGTCACCACGACATCGGCGCCGGCGTGGGCCAGGGCCAGGGCAGCGCCCTCGCCCAGCCCTTTGCTGGCGCCGGTGACCATCGCAACCCGGCCCGTGAGACTGAAATCGGGGTCCTTCATGGATCGCTCTCAGTGGTTCCCTAGTCGCTCACGATGGCCGCAGCTCGCACTGGCGAACCCGATCCGCCGCGGATCTTGAGAGGCATGGCGATGAAGGTAAAGCGCTTGCCCACGAGCTTGTCCAGGTTGCACAGGTTTTCCACGTGGGTCACCTTGCGCGCTCGGCACACCATGTGGCAGGGATAGGTCTTGTCCAGGAACATGTCGGGGCTGGTGTTGTCGACGCCAAAGTTGATGGCGCCCTGATCGATGATGTATTCCGTGGCTTCGCGGGTCAGGCCGGGCTGGTGGGTCATGTATTCCGGGGTGCCATAGTAGCGCTCATAATGACCCGTGTAAAAGAGAACGGTGTCGCCGGGGCGAATCTCCAGATTCGCGCTCTTGAGTGCGGCCTCGATCTTTTCTTTGCCGAATTGGGTCTGGACGGGGACGTCGCTCACGTCGAGGCAGATGGCCGGTGTGATGCAGTTAGCCAGCGGGATTTCGTCGACGGTAGGAGCGTCGGGATCGGGGGACAGATGGCTGATCGAGTCGATGTGGGTCGGTCCGTGGTCACACAGAAGGATGCCGCTGGTCTGGTAGGAAAAGCCGGTGCCCAACGCCTTTAGGCTCTCTTCGTGGGTGGCGTGAGGAAAGATGACGGTCTTGAGATGGCCGGGGTAGACCGGCATGCCCGAGTAAATCTCTTGCGTCAGATCGATAATCTTGCCTTCCAGGTTCATTATTGTGCCCTCCATTTGGAATTGTTTGGAACGAACGGATGCGCGGGTTCTCTCTGAGGTCTCCTGGCACCTGGCCGAGCGAGCCCAAGCACCAGGGAATCCCGCATCTCCATGATAGCACAGGGTTGGGCCTGTGTCAAAACTGGGTTCGACTGCATCGATAATCGATAATCATCGCCATACAGTGAACGAGTTGACCAAACGTCTCAGTCTAGGGTATAATGATCCTGCTTGCCGTGTGAGTTCCCGCTGAGAGGGGATCAATGAACGAGTCGTACCCTGTCGAGTTGCAGATGCGATTGGAGCAGGCCGTCGTCGAGGGCGCCTATGCCCGCGGCTCGGTGGTGACGATAGGCGAGCTGGCCCGCGATCTGAGGGCGGACGATCGACAACTACTCCTCATCCTTCCGACTGCCTACCGCAAGGGATTGGTCGAACCGCTGGCAGAGGAGGGGGTCTATCGGATTTTGGGGTTGCCCACGACTGAACTAGCCAGTGTGTTCACCCACACCCAGGACCGGGGCCTGAAGCCGCGGTCTCTGGTCCGGCGCGTGGAGGTAGAACCGGCCTCAGTTGAGGTGGCGTCCCGACTCCGAATCGAGGTAGGTAGCCCCGCCTATCGGTACGTGCGCACCCGCTTTGTGGATGAGCAGGCACTGGCCAACCAGACCAACTATATGCCCTATGCCGTGTGCCCGGGATTGGAACAGGACGACGTCTCTCGCCATTCCTTCCAGAAGCTGCTGGAGAGCAAGTACGCGGCCATTACGGTGAGCATGGACGAGCATTTTGCCATCCTGCCGGCTACAGAGCAGGACGGGGAGATCCTCGGCATGGCGCCGGATTCGTCCATTCTTCTTGTGGACCGCCTGGCTTTGAGCGCCACGGGGTGGCCGTTGGTGTGGGCGAACATTCGCATTCGCCCCGATCGATACGAATACGTCCAAGCGCTGTGGCCCGAAGCGGCCAAACTGTTGGACCGATAACCATCCATACCCATACCCAGAGGAGGCAACAATGACTGTCGAAAAGACCAAGATCTACCCCATCAACACCGGATGGGTGCAAACCGACTTGGGCACCTACATGTTCTTCAAAGGTGTCGCCGGCAAAAAGGGCGAGATCCCCGTTCCCTGCTTTTACGTGGACACGGGCGAGCACAAAATCATGGTCGATACCGGCCTGCCCGATGCCGAGCGGGCGACCCGCTATCACCATGACTGCCAGAAAAAGGATTGCCTGGACAGCCCCGATGAACTTCGCAAGCTGGGCGTGGACCCCAACGAGATCGACATCTGCATCTTTACCCATCTGCATTGGGATCACACCCATAACATGAAAGCCTTTCGTAACGCGCGGTACATTGCCCACGCCACCGAGATCCAGTGGGCCTACAACCCCCTGCCCCTGTACTACCGCTCGTACGAGTCGCCGGCGCTGGGCATCGAAGCGCCGTTCATGGGGTGCCAATTCGAGTTGGTGTACGGCGAGGCCGAAATTGTGCCGGGTGTGACCGTCTTTCCGACGCCGGGCCACACGCCGGGCCACCAATCGGTCCAGGTCGAGACCTCGGCCGGGAACATTGTGCTCTGCGGCGATGCCGTGTTCCTGTATCGCAACATGGAGCCGCGCCTGGAGGAGCACTGGCGCTATTGGGTGCAGCAGCGCTTTGTGAGCATGATCGATGGCTGGCGGAGTATGGAAGAGATCGACCGCCGCGCCGATTTCATCCTGCCGGGGCACGATGCGGCGGTGCTGGACCATCCGGTCTATCCCTACGAGGGGATGCCCTTGCGCGAGCGCCGCAAGCCGGTGGCGGGCGCGCCGTTCTACTTTGCGGGTATCTAGACGCCGCCGGCGAACGTGTCGGGCTTGGCAGGGGAGGAAGAGATGGCAGGCAATCGCACCGTAGTCATCGTCGCCACATTGGACACCAAGGGCGAAGAGGCGGCCTACGTTCGGGATCAGGTGGCAGCCTGGGGTCTGAATACTATCCTTATCGATCCGGGGGTGCTGCCCACCCCCACGGTGGCTGCCGACATCACCCGTGAAGAGGTGGCCCAGGCGGCCGGCGCCCGGCTGGAGGATCTACTGGCGCGGGGCGATAAAGCGTTCTCTATCGCCACGCAAACCCAGGGCCTGTGCAACCTGGTGCAGGAGATGCACGCCCGGGGCGAGCTGCATGGCATTGTGAGCCTGGGCGGGGGGCAAGGGACCTCTATCGGGACGGCGGCCATGCGAGCATTGCCCATCGGCGTGCCCAAGGTGATGCTCTCGACGGTCGCCAGCGGCCTGTTCCAGTTTGGACCCTACGTGGGCACCAAGGACATCTGCATGATGCACTCGGTGACCGATGTGCTGGGCCTGAACGTGATCAGCCGGCCGATCCTGCGCAATGCGGCCAATGCCATCGCCGGCATGGCCTTGCGCCTGGAGCCCGAACCGCCATCCACCCGCCCGGCCATCGCCATAACCATGCTGGGCATCACCACGCCCTGTGTGATGCGGGTCAAAAACCTGCTGGAAAGCCAGGGCTATGACCTGGTCCCCTTTCACGCCAACGGCACCAGCGGCCCGGCCATGGAGCAGTTGATCGAGGAGGGCATGTTCGAGGGGGTGATCGATCTCAGCCCCCACGAAGTGATCGACAGCCAGAACGGTGGTCTGGCGGGCGCACCCAACCGCATGACGGCTTATACGCGGACGGCGATCCCCACCATCGTGGTGCCGGGCGGCAGCGATTATCTGCTCTTTGAGTCGATGGCCAAGACCCCACCCAAGTACCGCGACCGAGAGTACATGGTTCACAATCCACAGATGACCTGCTTTGCTCCCACGCCCGAAGAGATGGTCGCCGCGGCGCGGGAGATGATCGAGCGCCTGAACCGGGCGCTGGGACCGACCCTGGTGGCTTTGCCTGCCCAGGGCTTTTCGCGGCAGAATCAGGAAGGCGGCACGCTGTACGTGCCTGAGGGCAATCGGGCGCTCATCAAGGAATTCCAAACCACGCTGCGGCCCGAGATCCCGATCATCCTGGTCGACATGCACATCAACGATCCCGAGTTTGCCGACCTGGTGGCCGATTGCATGGCCCGCCTGCTGAAAGGCGAGCCGCCCCAATCGGTGGCCGAACGATACCCGGGCCTGGGGTCCGCGTGACGCCGAGGCCCCCTAGATGATGCCATTGGGATTGAATCACGCGCCGGACTTTTCTCGGGTCCGGCGCGCCATGTTTCGGTTGGGGGCCGGCGATCGGGCGCCGCTGTTTGAGATGTCGGTGCACGACCGCCTCAAGGAAGCAATCCTGGGCCGGCCCGTGGTCAGCCTGGCGGATGAGGTGGCCTTTTGGGTGGCCGCCGGCTACGATTTCGTCTCGATCCGGGCGGGGGTGCGCACGGTCGTCCGCGGCTATCATCCGGCGGTCCATGCCTGGCGCCGCGAGCGTTTGGGCCTGGCCGATCGCGCCGGGGGATGGGTGGAAAAAGACGCGGCCTTTATCCGCACCCGAGAGGATTTCGAGGCCTTTCCCTGGCCGCGGCCCGAGGAACTGGGCGGCGGTGGCGGGTACGATGATCTAGAAAGCTATCTGCTGGCGCTGCGCTCGTTCTTGCCCGATGGGGTCAAGTTACTGGTCCAGTTGGGCTACATTTTTATGGGCGCCTGGCAGATTATGGGTTTTGAGAACTATTGCTATACCTTGGCCGACGACCCCGACCTGGTGCGCGATCTGACCGACTGGTTGGGGTCCAGCCAACTGGCTGTGCTGGAGATGCTGTTGCAGCACGACTGTGTGGGCACCATCTGGTTGCCCGACGATCTGTGTTACAACAGCGGCCCGATGGTGGCGCCGGCGGTCTACCGCCGCCTGGTCTACCCCTGGTACGTGCGCATCGTGGAGCGCTGCCATCAGGCGGGCATTCCAGTGGGGTTGCACAGTGACGGCGACCTGAGGCGCCTGCTGCCCGAGCTGGTGGCGTGTGGCTTTGACGCCATGCACCCCTTTGAGCCGCCGATGAACGACATTGTGGCTGTGAAGAAAGAGTGGGGCCATCGGATTGCCGTCGCCGGGAACATCGATTTGAAAAAGACCCTGTGCGATGGCACGCCGGAGGACGTGCGTGCCGAGGTGCGCGAAAAGGCAGCCCTGTTGGCGCCGGGAGGCGGGTGGCTGG
This sequence comes from uncultured Anaerolineaceae bacterium, assembly GCA_964575225.1. Taxonomy (GTDB): domain Bacteria; phylum Chloroflexota; class Anaerolineae; order JAAYZQ01; family JAAYZQ01; genus CAZNQW01. The sequence continues at coordinate 36,481 of CAZNQW010000005.1, forward strand.
TGGGGTCGAGCAATTCGATTCCCGAGTTCGTCCCGGTGGAAAACTATCGAGCGCTGCTATTGGCAAGCCTGGAGTATGGAGTTCCTGTCAACTAGACATAAGGAGTGATGGCGAATTATGCTTGGCAAAGAGATTCGAATGGAACGGCTGCGAAATCGGGCCTCGGGACGGATGTTTACCGTGGCTGTGGATCACGCGCCCAGCTATGGCGTGCTGGAAGGCATCGGTGACGTTCAGACGGTGATCGATCGGGTCGCCAGCGCCGGGCCTGACGCGATGGTCCTGATGAAGGGGGTCGCCCAGCGCTGCTTCCGGCCCTACGCCGGACAGGTGGCGTTGATTCTGAAAGGCTCGTCGTTGTCGCCGTACCATTCCCAATACGACGTGTGGGTGGCGACGGCGGGCGAGGCCGTGCAGATGGGCGCGGATGCCATCGCCATGGCCTTGACGGTGGGCAGCGTTGATCAGGCCTACTTGATCTCGAACCTGAGCGACCTGATCTGCGAGGCAGACGGGGTGGGCATGCCGGTCATCGTCCATGCCTATCCCAACGGCGAGCTGGTGCCCCCTGATGAGGTCTATTCGGTGCAGCGGGTGGGCTATGCGGCCCGGATGGCGATGGAGCTGGGCGTCGATATTGTCAAGACGTTTTACACGGGGTCGGCCGAGTCGTTCGCCCGGGTGGTCGAGATGGCCTCACCGGTCCGGGTGGTGGCTGCGGGCGGGCCCCGGCTGGAGAGCGACGCCGATGTGCTGCACATGGCCTACGACGTGGTGCAGGCCGGGGCGGCGGGCATCACCTTTGGCCGCAACATCTGGCAAAGCGCCGATCCCTGCAAGCTGATCGCCGCCCTCAAGCACATTGTGCACAATCAAGGTACGGTGGATGAGGGATTGGAGTTGTTGGCTGCTTCGTAAAGGGGGATTGGGATGAACATCGTCGTTGTCGGCACACTGGATACCAAAGGGCCCGAGGCTGGGTTCGTTTGCGACGAGGTGAGAAAACGGGGGCACACGCCGATCCTGATCGATCCGGGCGTTCTGGGCGAGCCGGCCATTGCCGCCGATGTTACCCGGCAGGAGGTGGCCCAGGCCGCAGGCTACGAGTTGGCCGACTTGGTAGCTACGGGCGACAAGCAGCGCTGCCAGCGGGCGATGATCGAGGGGCTGGTGGCCATCGTGGAGCGGCTGCACGAGGAGGGCCAGGTCGATGGCATCGTTGCGGTGGGCGGCGCCCAGGGTACAGCCGTCGCTTCAGCGGCGATGCGCGCTCTGCCGGTGGGGATACCCAAGGTCATGGTTTCGACAGTGGCTTGCGGACAGACCACCTTTGGCCCCTACGTGGGCACCAAAGACATTGCCATGATCCACTCGGTGGCCGACATTCTCGGGCTGAATCGGGTCACCCGGCGCATCCTGGCCCAGGCCGCAGCGGCGGTGGTGAACATGGCCGAGGTGGCGGCAGAGGCCGTCGGCGACGGCGAGCTGGTGGCCATCACCCAGGCGGGCATCACCACGCCGGGTGTGATGGCGGTCAAGGAGCGGTTGGAGAAACTGGGCTTTGAGGTCATTGCCTTTCACTGCAACGGCATCGGGGGGCAGGCGATGGAGGAATTGATCCTCGATGGGACGGTGCAAGGTCTCATCGACTTTTCGCCCCACGAGGTCACCGATCTGTTGACCGGCGGGCTGATGCCGGCCTTGCCAGGGCGCATGGAGGCCGCGGGCCAGATGGGTATTCCTCAGATCGTCGCGCCGGGCTGCATCGACATCCGCCTGCACGGAGCCCCCGAAACCCTGCCCGCGGAGTTGCGTCAGCGGCCTACGGTCCAGCATACCCCGACCCACACCCACGTGCGGACCAGCGCCGAGGAAATGGCCGCTGTGGCGCGCTGGATGGCCGAGCGCCTGAATGCGGGCCAAGGCCCTCGGGCGGTGATGGTGCCCCTGCGCGGCTATAGTATGTTCAACCAAGAGGGCAAGGTCCTGTACGACGAGGCTGCGAACCGAGCCTGGGAGACGGCGATGGACGCGGCTCTTTCTCCGGAGGTGGAACTGATCCGCATCGATGCCCACATCAACGAAGCTGCGTTCGCCGATGCGGTGATCGAGACCTTCCTGCGCCTGCGCCAGGTCGCGGGCTCGTGATGCCTCGGGTGGGGGACCCAAGGGAGGCAGCATGGCCGAACGCATGACGTCCCGCGAGCGAGTACGCGCTGCCGTCGAGCGGCAAGGGCCCGATCGGGTGCCCATCGACGTAGGAGGCAGCTCCTTCAGCACGATCATCGGCCAGGCCTACGAGGATCTGAAAGCACATCTGGGGATCGAGAGCGAGACCCGCTACATGAAGCGCAAATCGCGGAGCGCCATCCTCGACGAGGGGGTGGCCCGGCGGCTGTACACCGATACCCGGCCCCTGGGCGTAGGCGCGCCCGATGGCTGGCAAGATCGGTATTTTGACGATGGATCGTTCCAGGACGAGTTTGGGGTGGTGTGGCGACGGGCCGGCGGCGGGCACTATGCGCCCACCGGCAATCCGCTGCGCGAGGCCACGATGGACGACCTGGAGGCGTTCCCTTGGCCCGATCCGCACAATCCGGGTCGCGTTCGCGGGCTGGCCGAACAAGCACGGCGCCTGCACGAGGAAACCGAGTATGCTGTGGTCCTGTCGTTGCCCGTGGGTTTTGTGCATCTGAGCCAGTACCTGCGCGGCTATGAGCAATGGCTGATGGACATTGTCCTGAACCCCGAGTTCCTGGATGCGCTGATGGACCGAGCGCTGGAGTGGTGGGTGGCGCTGGCGGTGGCGGTGTTGGATGAGGTGGGGCCCTACGTCGACGTGATCGGCTTTGGCGACGACGTGGCCTTTCACGACCGGCCCATGATCGATTTGACTCGCTACCGGCGCCTGTTCAAGCCGCGCCATGCGCGGATGGTGGAGGAACTCAAGGCGCGCTCCAAGGCCCAGGTGCTGTACCACTGCTGCGGGGCGGTGGTACCGCTCATCGACGAGTTTATCGACATTGGCATGGACGCCCTGAACCCGGTGCAGGTTTCGTCCAAGGGCATGGGCGACACCGCCGAGCTCAAGGCGCGCTTTGGCGATCGGATCTGTTTTTGGGGTGGTATCGACACCGGGCATGTGTTGCCCTCGGGCACGCCGGCCGAGGTTCGGGCCGAGGTGGAGCTGCGGATCCGAGACCTGTCGCCGGGTGGTGGGTTTGTGTTGGCCTCGGTGCACAACATCCAGGAGGACGTGCCGCCGGAAAACATCCTGGCGATGGTGGACGCGGCGCTGGAGGCGGGAGGCAGTCAGTAATGAAGGATCTGGCCTTTGTATATGCCGAAGAATTGATGGGCAAGCCCTATGTCACGGCCACCTACTATCTGGAGATGGATGCGGAGGTGGATATGGTGGCCAAGGCGGCTTCCTTTGCCGTGGGCCAAAGCGTGGGCACCTGGACGCCCGTGCCGGGCATCACCCAGGAGATGCTGGAAAAGCACATGGGCCGCATCGTGGCCCTGTACGATGTGCCGCCCGTGGAACTCCAGGCCGACCTCCCGGCGGGCAAGCGCTCGTTCTATGTGCAGATTGCCTTTCCAGAGGTCAACTTTGGTTGCCAGTTTCCGATGCTGTGGACCACGCTGTTGGGTAACGACGTGTCGACGGCCACCCAACTCAAGCTGGTGGACCTGACCCTATCGCCCAGTTTCGCCGCGGGTTTTGGCGGTCCCAAATTCGGCATCGACGGGCTTCGCCAGCGCCTGGGGATCGCCCAACGGCCCATTCTGTTGAATATGATCAAGCCCTGCACCGGATTTGGACCCGAGGCCGGGGCCGAGTTTTTCGTCCAGTCGGCGCGGGGCGGGGTGGATATTGTCAAGGACGACGAACTGTTGGGCAACACCTCCTTTAGCGCCATGCTGGACCGGGTGCAGGCTTATGGGCGCGCCCGGGAACAGGTGTACCAGGAGACGGGCCACCGGGCTGCCTATTGCGCCAACATCACCGATCGGCCTCACAAGCTGGCCGAGAACGCGCGGCGGGCCCAGGAACTGGGCGCCGATATGGTCATGATCAACAGCGTGGCCATGGGCCTGAGCGCCATCCAAGAGATCGCTGAGGATCCCAGTGTAGACCTGCCCATTTTGGCCCACTATGCCGGGGCCGGCACGATGGTCGAAAACCCGCGGGCGGGGATCTCTTCGCCGTTGTTGCTGGGCAAGCTGACGCGGCTGGCCGGAGCCGATGCGGCTAGCTTTGGCTCGGTCTATAGCAGCTATCCGTTGTTGCGCGAGAAATACTTGCGGACTGCCCATCTGCTGACCATGCCCCTGTACAACCTCAAATCCAGCCTGCCGACGGCCGGCGGTGGGATCCACCCGGCCACAGCCGTGCGTATCATCCAGGACCTGGGCTACGACGTGATGCTGGCCGTGGGCGGAGCCATCCAGGGCCATCCCGACGGACCGGCCGCCGGGGGCAAGGCCATGCGCCAGGCCATCGACGCGTCTGTAGAGGGGGCGCCCCTATCGGAAAGGGCCAAGGAGCACCCAGAGCTGCGCCGCGCTCTGGAGCGGTGGGGCGCCTGAGAAAAATCGGCGCCTGGGGGTGTGTGACCCATGCGGCAGCTTGCTGGCTGCCAGTCCCTGTGGAGAGGTTTCTAATTGCTGCCCGGTTGTGTGGCGTCCCCGAAACGGGGGCGCCGAGCAGTGAGAAAGGAATGTCGTGGGGGCTGACATGGGGGCGCCGAGTTTCTAGGGCCGGGGATGCGGGCTATTCGTGCGAGGGTAGCAGGCGGATCAAGAACAGTCCCAAGGCCAGGCAGACAAAGGCCGTCGCGCCGAACATGGGGCGGAGGCCCATGGTGTCGGCCAGGATGCCGCTGAGCCAGGGACCGGCAAACATGCCAATGGCATACACGGCCTGATGCAGGCCCATGGCTGTGTTTTGCTCGGCGGCAGGTACGTTCTGGACGCTCCAGCCCATGAGCGTGGAATAACCCAAGCCCTGGGCCACGCCCATCAAAAACTGGGCGACAAAGATCCAGGTCAGGGTCGGGGCCACTGCCGCCAGGGCCAGTCCCCCCGTCGCCAGTACGAAGGAAAGGATCACCAGGAGCCGCGCCCCCACGCGGTTGACGAGAGCCGCCGCCCCCAGGGTCATGACTGTCACAACCACGATGTGCAAGCTGGTGAGCAGGCTTAGCGAGACGTCGTTGGCGCCCAATCCTTCGGCAAGAATCGGCAAAAAGCCAAAGGATCCCGTCCAGTTGATGTACTGACTGACAGCCGACAACAGAGAAGGCATCAGTACATCGCGGCGCAGGATCAAACGGCCAATTCCCTGCACGGAGGGCTTGCGCATGGGCAGCGGTTCCTCACGAATGGGGAGGAGCAGCAGCGCTCCTGCCACCCCGGCCCCGGCTGCCAGGATAAAGGCCAGTTGGTAACCGCCCAATTCGTTCAGGGAACCGGTCAGGCTGGTGCCAAGGATCCGCCCCACAGAGCCGATAAAGGTCAGGATGGCTGTGGCACGGATGACGTCGCGGGGAGGGAAAAGGCTGTTAAAGGCCACCATGAGGGGCACCCAGGTACCTGCCCCCAACCCGGTGATGGCGCGGGCAATGACCAATTGGGTGCCTCCGTCGGCGACGCCCAACATCCAAGCTCCCAGTCCCGTCAGGAGAAGGCCGATCAAAATGAAGGGTTTGCGCCGCCCAAGCCAGTCGGCAGTGATGCCCAGCGGCAATCGGATGATGGCCTGCCACAATCCATATTGGGCCAGGATCACGCCCACCAGTGCCAGATTGTCGGTTCTACTTTTTACATAAGTAGGCAAGGTGGGCATAAAAAGATACATCGAAATCCAATAGGCCAGGGCCACGAGCACAAAGAGCGCGATCACAACCTTGCGGTTTTGCACACGGGATTTCGAATGTGGAGCAGTACTCATGAGCGATAGCATCCTCTCGCTGGCGAGCGGCCTCTGACGGCAACACGGAGACACCGAGAACCGGAAGAAATCGATACGTCCCGTCGATTTCCAGGGTTCCCTGTGCCTCCGTGGACGATTTAGAGGCCTGCTTCAGCGTTTGTTAGTTTCCACTCCCGCCGTGGATGGCTTGGCCGAACACGGCATGGGCGGCTTCCATGATCGCCTCGCTCAGAGTGGGGTGAGCATGGACGGTGCGCGCGATTTCGTCGGGGGTCAGTTCGCAACTGCGCGCCAGGGCCAGTTCGGGAAGTAGTTCGGTCACCTCAGGGCCGACCATGTGGGCGCCCAGGATCTCGCCGCTGGACTCGTCGGCGAGGATTTTCACAAAGCCGTCGCGTTCGTTCAGGCCCAGCGCCTTGCCGTTGGCCAGGAAAAAGAACTTGCCGGCCTTGACCTGGTGACCGCGCTCGGTGGCTTGGGCTTCGGTGAGTCCCAGGCTGGCCACTTGGGGCTGGCAATAGGTGCAGCGCGGCATCATCTCGTACTCGAGGGGCCGGGCATGGGCTTCGTCCTGGCCTGCGATGGCTTCGGCAGCGACCATCCCCTGTGCAGACGCCACATGGGCCAGCGCCAGCTTGCCGGTCAGGTCGCCGATGGCGTACACACCGGATACGTTGGTGCGCATCTGGTCATCCACCACGACGTGGCCCCGCTCCGTATGGACGCCCAAGGCCTCCAGGCCCAGGTCTTGGCTGTTGGGCTGTATGCCGATGGCGATGAGCACTCGTTCCGCATCCAGGGTCTGGGCGCCGTCCTTTTCGCTGGACAGCCGGACCTGGACGCCGGCTTCGGTGGCGTCGATGCCCTCCACTCGCGTCGAGGTCAGAATCTTGATTTTGCGCTTCTTGAAAGCGCGTTCGACCACGGCGCTGATCTCTTCGTCCTCCAATGGGAGGGGGCGTGACAGCATCTCCACCACGGTCACCTGGGCGCCGTAGGTGCTCCAAATCTGGGCGAATTCCATGCCGATGGGGCCCGCGCCCACGATCACGACCGACTGGGGCACCTGATCCAGCACGATGGCTTCGCGATAGGTCATCACGCGCTCGCCGTCGGGGGTGATGCCCGGCACGGAGCGGGCGCGCCCGCCGGTGGCAAGGAGGACATTTCGGGTGTCAAGGGTACGGGTGCTGCCATCGTTCAACGCTACTTCCACCTTTGTGGCCGAGCGCAGGGTGGCGGTACCTTCCACCACTTCGATGGCGTTGTTGCGCATCAAAACGCTGACTCCCTTCACCAACCGGGCCGAGACCTGGCGACTGCGACTCATGGCCGCGCCATAGTCTGCCTCAAAGCCGGTGATGGAAAAACCAAACTCTTTGCCCTGACCCAGCAGGCCGATGACTTCTGCATTGCGCAGCAAGGACTTGGTCGGGATGCAGCCCCAGTTCAGGCAAACGCCCCCCAGGTTTTCCTTTTCCACCAGGGCGACTTGAAGCCCTAGTTGGGCCGCGCGGATGGCGGCCACATAGCCCCCCGGTCCGCCGCCGATTACTACCACGTCAAATACTGTGTCTGCCATTGTTCCCTCCCAAGAAATTCACGCCACGCCAGCTTGAAAAACCGGCACCTATTGTACCCCTGTGTGTTGGAACATGCAAGGGCGCAGGGGTCAGTCGATCAGGATCAGCCCGTAGCGATTGGGGATCTCGTCTGTGTCGCGCACCACCTGGATGGGGTACCCGTTGGCCCGCACGGTGGCATAGACGTCGATGCCACACGATTCCAGGGCCGGGCGCGCCTCGAGGGGGTGGATGCACTTTTCATTGTTGCAGGTTGTGCACAGACGGCAGGGACCCGCGCCGAATCCCAGGGCTTTGTAGTAGCCGCTGAGAAAAATCTCGCGCTCCAGCTTGAAGGCAATCTGGCTGGGTTGGCGCTCCATCCCCTGACTGTGAAAAAGCAGCGCCCGGGAATAGCAGGCAATGACGGCCTGAGTCTCCTGAGGGGATGGGGTGTGGGGCGGACAGCACAGACGCGTGTCATAGTGGGGGCAGCCAAAGCGGCATTTGAAGGCGACCCAGGGCGCCACGACGATGGTGGACGGGTCGATGATTTTGGCTTCGAGGGCTCCGTATTCGAGAGCCAGGTCAAGGAAACGGTTCAGATCCGTTGTATCAGCCATGTTGAGACGTTCCTTTCCATAGTGGTTATCAGGCAGAGGCCAGGGGCAGCACCGAGCCGCCCTGAGGCATTACCAGGATGGAGGCCTGGTCGCCCAGAGTCGATTGGGCCGCGTCAAGGGCCGCTTCGACGGTGGCAAACGGCCTCATCCCCATTTGGCGCACCAGCTCTTCAGGCAGCGCCGAGACCAAATAGATCGCGGCCCGTTTTTGGACCGCCGCCACGGCAGCCGCCTTGTGTCCGCCCAGGATGAATTCCTTCTGAATCATCTCCAGCACGGCGTCGGGCGAACCAGCCGTGGTCATCCAGGTCTCAAAGGTTGGGTTCCCCAACCCCTCCGGACACTCGGCCACCAGGATGAGAATGCCGCCGTCGCGCAGGGCATAGGCCGCGTTGTCCAGGGCTTTTTGGGCCTGGTACATGTTCACGTCTTTGGGCGAGCCGCCGGCGCTCACCAGAACCAGGTCGGCCCTGCGGTCAATGGGCACGATGCCGCGCTCGGCCACCATCTGGCAGCCCTGGCGATGGGCCGCCGTAACCTCCCCCGCCACCGCGCCAACGATGCGGTGCTGTCCGTCAACCACGACGTTGAGGATGAAATCGACGCCGAGGAGGGCCACTCCCTCTTCCAGGTCGGTGCGGACGGGGTTGCCCTCCAGGCACCCGGCTTTGGCCTCGGGGCGGACCATCATGGCGTGGTTGGCATTGACCGCCGCCCGCGAAGCGCAGCCTGGCAGGATGGCCTTGGCTCCGCCCGAATAGCCGGCGAAATAGTGCAGCTCCAGATTGCTCAGGCATACGCGCAGGTCGGCCTCCACCACGGGCCGGTAGATCTCGACCGGGGTTCCCGCCGAGGTCACACCCAGGTGGATGGTGTCGTTGGGATCGTGGTTGATCACCCGCACGCGCCGGTACACGTCGCTGCCCACAGCCTTTTCCATCTCGGGTTCGGTCATGGGGCGGTGCAGGCCCAGCGCCAGGACGATGGTGATGTCGCCGTCGTCCACGCCGGCGGCTGCCAGCTCATCGAGAATGGGCGGCAGCAATCGCTCCGAAGGGCAGGGGCGGGTCAGGTCGCTGGTCACAATGACCACCTTTTGTCCCGGTGTGGCCAAATCGCGCAGGCGGGGCGTCCCGATGGGGCGCGCCAGGGCCTGCGCCAGGAGGTCGGTTTCCGAGCCTGGCTCGCCTTCGGCTCG
>CAZNQW010000005.1:45901-50073 GCA_964575225.1 uncultured Anaerolineaceae bacterium
GCGCCAGGGCCTGCGCCAGGAGGTCGGTTTCCGAGCCTGGCTCGCCTTCGGCTCGGGGTTCGATCACGGCCTGAACCCGGTCGGCAGGGAGGCGCACAGGCAGGGTGCTGTGCCCATAGGCCAAGTTAAGTTCCAAAATGCGATGGGTGTGGTTCACTATTCTGTCTTTTCCGTTTTCTAGCGCTGAGCAGCGCGCTTGAGGGCGGTGACGACCGGCAGTTCCTGACCGGAGAGAAAGCGCACCATGCCGCCGCCCGAGGTGCAAACGTAGCCCATGCGCCCGCGCACGCCAAAGCGACCTGCAGCCGCCACACTGTCGCCGCCGCCAATGACCGAATACCCGGGCGCATCGGCAATGGCCGTCCACAGCACCTGGGTGCCCGCGGCGCTGACGGGTTGTTCGTAGATGCCCGCCGGACCGTTCACAAAGATGGTCGCCGCCTGCTGTATTTCATTGACATAACGCTCAATGGTGCCGGCACCGATGTCGACCAACAAGTCGTCCACGGGGAGGTCCTCTGTCCGGATTTCGACTCGACCGTTGCGATCGACGGCGAAATCGGAGGGATACAGGATGCGCTCGCCGTAGGTGTGGAGCAAGCCCCGGGCTCGCTCGATAAAGGGTTCCAAGCCCTTGTCGCGGATCAGCCGCTCGGTGGGCTCGCCCAGGCGAACACCTTGGGCCAGCAGCATCACCTCGCCGGTCAGGCCGCTGGTGAGGACGCGATGGGCGGTTCCTTCCTTCAGCACCATCTCCATCATGCTAAAGGCGTCGGCAATGCGGCTGCCCCCCAGGACAAAGACACACGGCTGGGCCGGTGATTCCTTGATCCGGGTCAGTGCGTTCAGCTCGTCCACAAACAGGCGACCGCCGGCGGCCGGCAGGACCTCGGCAAATCCGACCAGCGAGGGGGCGGAGCGGTGGGCAGCGGCGATGGCCTCGCAGACAAACAGATCGGCCAGGGGCGCCAGATTGCGCACCAGCCAGGTACGGGCCATCTCCTGGGGTGTGAGCTTGACGAAATTGACAAAGGTCGAGACCTCTTCGGTCAGGTAGCGCACGTTGTTGAGCAGGAGCAACTCGCCACTTTTGAGCGCCTGGATGCGGGCGATGGCTGTGGGGCCGCAGACGTCGTCGACAAAGCCCACCGGCCGCTCCAACAATTCGGCCAGCCGCTCGGCGTGGGGGGCCAGGGAGACCAGGCTACGATAGTCTTCGGTGTCGCCCTGGTGGGCCAAAATGACCGTGCGGGCCCCGGCATCGGCCAGCTCGCGGATCGTCGGCAGGCTCTTGCGGATGCGGTTGTCATCGGCCAGGCCGCCCGTTTGGTGGTCAATGGGCGAGTTGATGTCGACTCGCAGGAGGACCGTTTTGTCCCGAAATTCGAAATCGTCCAGAGTATGAATACCAGATTCCACGTTTTCCCCCATCCCATGGCGCTGCAGTACGCGCAGAACGCTTGGCTGTCTTCACAAGCTCGCGCGGGATCGCTAGATCCCGCGCGTCACGTTGTGGTCGATCTGTGCGCGTTCGGCGCCGAATTTTTCAGTCTAGCGACCGGCAACCATGCCCAGGTACTTGTTGGTCATGCCCACCGCTTCGAGTCGATCGGTCTGCATTTCCAGAGCGGCGCGGACGCCATCCACGGTTTCCGGGATGGTGACGGCTTCCTGCGGGATGTTGATGGCAAACAGCAGATCGTTGCCCGACAGGCCAAAGCATTCTTCCCAGGCGCCGATCTCGTACATGTCAGCGCGCTTGTTGCCCAAGTCGCGGGCATACTTGAAGAGGGCTGCGTTGCTGTTAAAGCCATCGGCCACGCGAAAGACGCGGATGCGCGGGTGCTCGCGAAAGTTATCGATCACGTCGTGGATGCCGACGCTCTTTTTGGGCGTGGCGACGATGCTGATGATGTGCCCGTGGGTCACCGGGGTGTGAACCAAAAAGCCGGTAGCGTCCACGTGGGGCATGATAGTCATCAGGTCGACGGCTTGATGGTTGGGCACCTTTTCCACTTGGAGCACATTGGTCAGGCCCCGGTGCGTGTCGCCGGGGTCGGCTACCCGGCGGATGATGGTGATGGCGATTTTCTCGACGCCGACCATGCGATCGATGGCGTCGACGGCGCGGATCAGGCCGGTGGTGTTGCAGGATGTGAGTTTCAAAAAGCTCTGGCCGATGCCTTTTTCATAGTTGGCATACCCGTGGAAAAAGACGTCGGCAATCTCGTTCTTTTCTCCACCCTGGAAAATGGCCTTCACCCCATGCTTTTTGTACAGCTCCTTGTTCTTGGCCCCAATGCCGCCTGGCGAAGCGTCCAGCGCTACGTCGACCTGCTCCAGCAGATCGTCGAGACTGCCCTTGACGGGGATGCCGAGCTTGTCGAATTCGGGTTTGCGTGCCATGTCGACCAGATAGAGGTCGTAGGCCATTCCGCTCTCATGGAGCGCTCGAATGGCCAGCGTCGGTGCCACGTCGACAACGCCGACCAGATCCATATCCTGCTGGGCGGCGACGCCATCGGCCAACCGGGTGCCGATGGTCCCATAGCCTACAACTCCAACCTTGGGCTTGCTCATTTTGTCCTCCTTTTGGGTAGGTACATCGCTTGGGGGCGCCTGGCGCCCCGGATTCCAGTCAGGTTTCTAGATCTCGCCATGGACGAGTTTCCGCACGCTATCGGCGATCTTGTGTTCGTCCACGGTAATGAAATCCTCCATGTGGCGGGCGAAAGGCGCCGGCACATTGGGCGCACACACCCGCTGGATGGGCGCGTCGATGTAGCCGAATGCTTTGTCGGATATTTGGGCGACCACTTCGGCGGCAAAACCGCCCCGTTCTATGGCTTCGTGGGTGACGACCAGACGCGAGGTCTTTTTCACCGACTGGATGATGGTGTCGATGTCCAGAGGGAATAGGGTGCGCGGGTCGATGACCTCGATGCTGATCCCCTCTTTTTGCAGCAGGTCGGCGGCGCGCAACGCCTTGACAACGGCCATGGAGGTGGCTACCACGGTGCAGTCGGTGCCTTCGCGTTTGACGTCGGCGACGCCAAAGGGCAGGGTGTACTCCTCCTCGGGCACGGGGCCGGTCATGTTGTAAAGCAGCTTCTGCTCGATGAACATCACTGGGTCGTCCATGCGGATGGCCGTCTTCAGCAGGCCCTTGGCATCGTACGGCGTGGAGGGCATGGCCACCAGCAGCCCCGGCACATGGAGGAACCAGGCTTCGAGGCTCTGGGCGTGCTGGGCCGCCGATGAGCGTCCCAACCCACCCTGGGTGCGGATGACGAGGGGTACGTTGACCTGCCCGCCCGACATGTAGCGGATCTTGGCTGCCTGGTTGACGATGGCGTCCATGGCCATTGGCGTAAAGTCGATGTACATGAATTCGATGACGGGGCGCATGCCGGTGATGGCTGCCCCGACCGCAGCGCCGGTGAAACCCAGCTCGCTGATGGGTGTCTGGACGACGCGTTCGGTGCCGAAAATGGACGAAAGTCCCAACGTGACTTTGTAGGAGCCACCAAAGGGATCGGCGACGTCCTCGCCCATGATAAACACGCGCTCGTCGCGTTCCAATTCCTCTTTCAGGGCTTCTTTTAGTGCATCTCGATAGGTAATTTCTCGCATGATCGCCTCTCCCTAGAGCGGATTGCCCGCATAGTCAAAGTGGACGTACAGGTCGGTGAGGGCTTCTTCGGCCGCAGGGCTGGGGCTGGTGCGGGCGTATTCGATACCCGCCTTCAGCTCGTCTTCGACGCTGGCACCCATCGCTTCGTCCTCGTCTTCGGTCAGCATGCCCCACGCTCGGAGTTGTTTGCCCAGCTTGAGGATGGCGTCCCTCTGGCGCCAGGCTTCGCGCTCTTCGGGCGGCATATAGGCCCCCGGGTCGCCGATATAGTGGCCCAGGAAGCGATAGGTCTTGGCCTCGATAAAGCTGGGGCCTCCGCCTTCGCGGGCCAGATCGGCCGCCTCTTTGACGGCCTGGTAGACGGCGATGGCATCCATGCCATCCACGCAGGCGCCTGGGATGTTGTAGCTGCGGGCGCGGAGCGACAGCTCGCACTTGTAGGCGGTCTTGTGAAAGGGCTGCGACAGGCCATACAGGTTGTTTTGACAGACATAAATGACGGGGATCTGCCAGTTGGCCGCCAGGTTCATCGATTCGT
>CAZNQW010000006.1:0-34921 GCA_964575225.1 uncultured Anaerolineaceae bacterium
GCTGGGGCGTTCGGCAAATCGCTTGGGCGACCAGGGGCACATCATGGCATCCAGCTCGCCGGAAATCACCTGATCCTGGAGGGTTTGGCCGGGGGGCAGGGTGTGGACGTTGGGCGGCAGCGCGATGGAAGGGCGGCCGCCCGTCGAATCGTAGGTGGGGTCGTCGGCAGGGCCGATCCACCAGTCGATCGAGTCGATGGACACGCCCTGCTCGCGGAGGGCTGCCCGGTGCCAGGTGCTGCCCGAGTCGGGCCAGGCGTTGGTGCCCACCCGCTTGCCCACCAGGTCCTGCATGGTGGTGAGTTCGCTATCGCGGCGGACGAACATGCAGCGGTGGCGAAAGCCCCGCATGACAAAGATGGGCAGGCCCACCAGAGCGCGCTCGCCCTGGGAGGTGCGGATCACGTATTGGCTAAAGGACATCTCGCCGGCGTCAAATGCGGGGTTGGTCATGAACTCGCGCATGTCGGTGTGGCGGTCCAGGTTCAGGTCCAGGCCCTCGGGCTGGATGTCGCCGCAGGCCAGGGGCAGCAGGTGATCGTAGCTGCGAACGACCAGGTTCAGGGGGCGTTTCGTCATGGGGCGCTCCTATCGCTCGTATTGTTCCCGCACCAGGTGCAGGAATCCGCGTTTTTCCAATTGATCCACCGGGGCCAGGAGGCTGACCAGGGCCAGGCCGGGCGCCCGACCGATCTCGATGGCGCCGGTGACCGTGGCCCGGTTCTGCACCTCGTCGAGGCTCATCTCCAGCAGGCCGGCGGTCCGCTCTAGGGCGTTCTGGGTAGCGGCGTTGAGGTTGGGTCCCGAGCCGACCACCTGGATGGGCAGGGATTCCTCCAGCTCGGCGCCCCACTGGCGGGCCAGTCGCTGTCCTTCCCGGCGTTCAGCCGGACTGAGGGGCCGGGCCAGAAAGGGCAGGTCGTCCAGCGGCGGCAGCAGGACCGGCCCTTCCAGCGCCAGGTCCTTGACCACCTCGACCTGGAGGGTGACGCGGGCCGAGACGTCGGTGGTGTGGCCGGCGATCTCGCCGTCGCCCTGCATGGCGTGCACGTCGCCGACATAGACGCCGCCGCCGTCGACCTTGACCGGGCAGATGAGGATGGCGCCCTCGCGCACCGAGTCGACGTCCAGGTGGCCGTCGGTGAGGGCGGCGAACTGGGCCGGGCTCAGTCCCCCTTCGAACAGAGCCTGGCCAAAGTCGCCGCAGTTGCAGGAGGCCGACAGGTCAATGGCCGGCAGGGTGCCGAGGTTGCCGATAAAGGGCCTCATGCGGGCCAGGACGCCCGCCCGCAGGTCGGCGCTGGCCAAGAGCAGGACCGGGATCTGGCGGGAAGTGGCGGGCAGGGCGGCGTACTCGTTGGCCCGGCGGGCGATCTCCTGGGCCTTTTCGGGACCCACGGTCAGGCCGAGGGACTGGGCCTCGTTAAAGACCATCGTATAGCCGGAGGTCAGGTGGTAGGCAATGGCCTCGGCGCCGCATTCCCGGCAGCGGACGGCGCTATGGCCGATGCCCGAAAGGTCGGTGGGCGGGAACTCGGTGTGGCATTGGGGGCACTGGCGCACGATCCGGTCGCCCTTTTTTGCCCGTGTACCGGGTGCCACCACGCCGGTGCCCGAGGAGGTGGCCCGCGAGGTCACCTCGATCTTTTGGATGCGGATGGCGATGGCGTCGCCCACGCGGGCGCCTTCGACGGCCACCGGCTCGGTGATCTCGTGACCGCCGTCCAGGTGGGGGGTGATCATTGGTCCCCAGCAACCGGGCGCCGATTCTACGATCAGCGTGCCGCCATCCTGTAGGGGCCCCACCATGGGCAGGCTCGGGCCGACGTTGCACCCGGCGATGCGGAGATTGGTCATTCGTTCTTGGCTCACAGAGGTTCTCCTTTGAATACGGGTTGGCCCCGCTGGGCGTCCATCGAGCTGCTAGGCCTGTCTCGGCGCCGGACCTGGGTTCAGGATCGATGCAACGGTGCGGCCCAATGGGTCGCGCTGGGCGGCGGCCCGATGCAGCTTGTGCAGGATGCCGGGAGCCACGGCGCGCAGTTTTTCCTCGTCGGCGTGGAGGACCTTGCCCCGGTCGACGATGGGCTGGCCCTCGACATAGACCCGGTCGACGTCGCGGCCCTCGCCAAAGGCGATCAGCGCCCGCACCGGGTCCAGCACCGGGCCAAAGTGATAGCCCGAAAGATCCACGCAGACGATGTCGGCCCGGGCGCCTTGTGCCAGGCGGCCCAGGTCGCTGCGTTGGAGGGCGTCGGCGCTGCCCACGGTGGCGGCGGTAAAGACTTCGAGGCAGGTGGGCCGGTCGACGTCGCCGTGGGCGTGCTTGCCCAGAAGCCAGGCCAGGCGCATTTCGCCAATGATGTCGCCGGGCCAGATGTCGCAGCCGATGCCGACATTGATGCCGGCATCCAGATAGCGGGGCAGCGAATGGAGCACCTCGGCGTCGCGCCGGGCAAAGGCCAGCGGGGCGTGGGCCACCGACGAGCCCGAGTCGGCGATGAGGCGCAGGTCCTGGTCTGAATCGCCGTCCACTGCCGGGTGAGAGTCGACAAAGAAACAGTGGCCCAGCACAATATCGGACCCCAGGAAGCCCAGCCTGTGGAGGAGCCCCACCGGGGTCACGCCGTGGCGCTGGCGGATGAGGTGGACCTCGTTCAGCGATTGGGCGACGTGGATCTGGATGGGCAGGCCGGCGGCCCGGGCTTCTGCCAGGGTGGCCTGGAGCAATTCAGGTGTGAGTTTTTCGACGGCGTGGGGTGTGAGCAGGGTCTGGACGCGCCCGTCAAAGCGACCGCGGTGTTCCAGGGCAAAGCGCAGGCCCTCGCGCAGGCCCGCCCGGCCCAGCTCTTCATCCCAGTGCTGGCGCGAGCGCCCCTGGTGGTCCTGGTAGGAGCGAGCCGAGCGAAAGCCCAGGGCCAGGTAGGCCCGGCAACCGATGCGGCCCACGGTATCGGCCAGGGCGGCCTCGTCGGTGGGCGGATTGCCCAGCCACCAGATGGCGCCGTAGCCGTGGGCATCGACCACAGTGGTGGTGCCGGTGCGCACCATCTGCACCAGACAGAACTCACCGCTGAGCTGCTGTTCCTCTAGCGAGAGGGTGGGTTCCATGGTCAAGGGGGCGTTCTCGACGAATTCGGGCCCCGGCGCAAAGCCCCCGCCCCGGGGAGTATCGACCAGGGGCGCCATGGGATCGACGCCGACGTGGCCGTGGAGATTGATAAAGCCTGGGCAGAGGAACCATTCGGGCCGGTCGATCACCTCGGCGGCGTGGCCCTCGAAGCGGGGACCGGCGTACAGGATCTGGCCCCCGTGAAATGCAACTTCTCCGCGCTCGATGATGCGATGTTGGGTGCCATCCCAGGCTGCAATCCAACCTCCGCGCAATAGGGTGATCATGGGCAGTGCCTCCCTCCGCGCCGCGCCCCGCAAGGCGGGCCGGTATTATGCTTTCGATCCCTTTGACGGTGAGGCCAAGGGCACCGCGTCGTCGGGCAGCGGCGACACATAGGGCTTGCCGTCGGTGGCGGTTTCGAATTCCTGACGCGCGGCCTGCAGCAGCTCGGGCTTGGTCTGCAGGTCGAGGGCAGCCAGGGCCAGCGCTTTGGCGGCGAGCATCATGCCCTTGTGTCCGATGCTCATGCCCGAGGTGACGGTGTTCTGCCAGCTATGCCCCGGCGTGCCAAAGGCCTGGCACACGGTGTTGATCTGGGCCGTGGGGGTGATATAGCTGACATCGCCCACGTCGGTGGAGCCGGGGGTCACCTGGCCCTTGTTGTAGGCCTCGATGATCGTCTCCGGCAGGGGGCCGTCGATCTCGCCCTTGGGAATGCGATAGCGGGCCATGCCCCCCTCGATAGAGCCCGACGGAAAGGTCTCCTGGAGCTGGAGGGCCAGCGCGATCTCTTCCTGGGTGTAACGGGGGGCGCCCACCTGACGCATCTTGTCCAGCAATAGGTTGCCGAGGACGTCGTTGGGCAGGGTGTTGTAGCAGCCGCTGTGGAACTCGACGTCGTAGGTGGTGCCGGTCATTAGCGCGGCGCCGCGGGCGATGTCGAGCATCCAGGCATAGATCTGGTCGACCATCTCGCGGTTGGGCGCCCGTACAAAGTACCAGACCTGGGCAAAGGCAGGGACGACGTTGGGCGCTTGGCCTCCCTCGGTGATCACGCAGTGGACGCGGGCCTGGGTAGGAATGTGCTCGCGCATATAGTTGACGCCCACGTCCATCAACTGGACGCCGTCCAAAGCACTGCGGCCCGATTCGGGGGCGGCGGCTGCGTGGGAGGCGATGCCGTGAAAGTTGACGCGGAACGAGTTCACGGCGGTGGCGATGGAGGCCCAGGGCGAATTGACATAAGAGGGGTGCCAGGTCAGCGCGGCGTCCAGGTCGTCAAAGAGGCCGGCGCGGGCCATCAGGACTTTGCCCAGCAGCGTCTCTTCGGCGGGGCAGCCGTAGAAGCGGAGGGTGCCGGGCAGCCCGGCCTGTTCCATGGCCTCTTTGGCCGCCAGGGCGGCGGCCATGGCTCCCACGCCCAGGAGGTTGTGCCCGCAGCCATGCCCGGGCGCTCCTTCCTGAACCGGGTCGCGACGGGGCGTGACCTTTTGTGAAAGTCCGGGCAGGGCGTCGTATTCGCCCAAAATGCCGATGACGGGCTTGCTGCGGCCCCAGGAGGCCACAAAGGCGGTGGGTGTGCGGTGGTCGCCCCATTCGATGGCAAAGCCGGCCGATTCCAATTGCTCGGCCAGCAGGTGGGAGGCGAAGGCCTCCTCTTGGGCCAGTTCGGGCCGGTCCCAGATCGCCTGGGCGAGCGCCACGAGGCCGCTTTCGCGGTCGTCCAGAAATGCCAGGACCCTATCTTGGAGGTTCACAGGTCTCGCTCCTTTCCTTTGAGATGGTGGCGAGGGCATTCACAACCCGGGGCCGTGTGGGGCGCGGTCTTGGGCTGGGCGCATCGCCTGCGGGTCAGAAGGGGACTCGCCGTGGAGGAGAGCCCCTATTCTGTATCTGCTTGTATCTTGCCGAGGGCGTCCAGTGTGCGCCGTTCACCGGCTTGTAGATGGGCGACCAACCGGGCGCGAGCCAACTGGGGTTCGCGCTGGCGGAGGGCATCTACAATGGCGCAGTGTTCGTCAATGATCGTCAGGATTTCTTCAATCGGGGCAATGGCTTCTACCAGGGACCGGATGCGCGCCGATTGGTCGTTGACCAACTGGGCCATGTGCCCAAAGAGCCGGTTATCGACGGTTTGCATGATGATGTCATGAAGGACGATATCGGATTCGATGTGGGTATCGTAGTGGGATTGCAGGGCATCCTGGCGGGCGCGGGCCAGCAAGAGGCCCAGGTTTTCGGTCTCGTTGTCCGAGAGGGTTTGGGCGGCTTGCTGGACGGCCCATCCCTCCAACAGAAAACGCATCTCCCATACGTCGCGCACGTTGGTGTCGTCGATGTCGGCTACCTGGGGATTGCCATAGGGTTTCATGCCGACCAGGCCCTCGTGCTGCAACATAGCCAGCGCTTCGCGGACCGGTGTGTGGCTGACGCCCAGTTCGCTGGCCAATCGATCGATGACGATGGTTTGGCCGGGGCGGAGGCGGTTGGTGAGAATCAGTTGCTTGATCTGGTCGCGGACCTCCTCGCGCAGCGGTCCCCTTTGGATCTTTTCGACGACACCCAAACCTGGTCTTGTGTGATTCATCGCCTTGGTCCTTTTGCGCGCTCTTGCCCGGCGGCCGAAATGGGTGGGTGCCCGAAAGCGCGCTGTGTGTAAGCATCGATGCCCTGTTCCGAACCTATAGGATACAGGATAGATTATATAGGCATTCGCACCGATTGTCAAGTCTCTGCTGTGGGGCTGTGGGGCGCAGGGCCCTGTCAAAGTCGCGTGCTGGCTCCGGTTGCTCTTCCACAGGGGTACAGTGCAATTCGCAAGAGTTTTCTCTAACGTCATGCCCGCCGCGAGTACTCTTGCGCCTAAGCACCTGTGTACCCACAGACAGCATCCATTCTTGGGCACAAAGCGTATGGACCCCCGCATTCGTGGGGGTGACGTGCCGGTTGCTAGAGTTGAGGCTTGTTCAAAAGGACTTTGACAGGGCTCTGGAGGGGGGCGCAGGGCAAGGGTGCGGTGTGGGTCGGGAAGGGGGGCGGCCACAAGGGCTGCCCCAACAAGCCGAAGGTTTCGGTGGCCTTGGACCGAGGGTTGACTTCACATAACGGAGGGAGAAGATTCCGCCGCGCCATACCCTTGGGGATTCTCACGGCCGGCTACCACGGCACGGAAATCGACCAGATCGTCGGCAAAGCGGTCGGCATGGAACCGGTCAAAGCTGCCGATGCGCGGCAAGAGAATGTCGAGGCAGTGGAGCGCCATGCGCACGCGCATTCGATTCTGAAAGTCGGTATCGGGCGAGTATCCGGCGCGCTCCAAGAAACGGGGCCGCACTTTGGGCGGATAGTACCACCACAGGAGCGCGCCCAAATCGTGGGCAGGGTCATCGAGAGACATCGCTTCCAGGTCCACCAGGTAGACCCTGCCGTCGGACGAGATCAGCCAATTCCCCTTGCAGATGTCGTTGTGGGAAGCCACCAGGCCCGAGCCGACGAACGTCTCTATCTCTTGCCGCAGATCGGACAGCGCGTCGTCCACATAGTCGGCAACCCCTGGGACCTGAGGCCGGTGCAGTTCCCATTTCTGTTGAACGCGCCCGACCGCTGCCAGGCCCGCGTCGCGGTAGGCCTGGGACGCGGTTGGGGGCAAGAGATCTTTTAGGGTCGGGCTGTGGTGGGTTCTGTTCACGACATCGGCGATCTGGGGCAGAAACCGGTGAAATTCCTGCCAGGAGGGGTTTCTGCCGTCGATGTAGGGCTGCACCAGAATCGACGGGCCCTCTCCCAGGTGCCCCGAGGCGATCAGATCTGGGGTCAAGCCCAGAGAGGCCATCACCTGGTAGCGAGGAAGGTGGGCCCCCAGCTTGACAAAGTAGCGGCAGCCGTGGCCGCGTCCGCTGCTGCGGGCTATGTAGGTTTCGTGCCCGCGTCCGGAGGGTGGCAGGTCAAGCTCCCAGGATGGGCCGCCTACCTGTTCTTGGAGAAAGGCTGCGGCCTGCTGGCGGTGCCGGAATCGATTTTGCATGGTGAGTCCTTCCCGGGCTCTTGTTTGGCGTCGTGCCCGGCCTGGCTGGCGGCGGCTCCATGGCGCCTGATCATCGGCCCCCTTTGTCGAACAAATAGTGGGATACCAGGTATTCCTGACCGCGGCGCAGGCCCCAGACCTCCTCGCAGACCAAAAAGAACAATCGCCACCGAGCCAGCCAGCGGATCTCGTTCTCGGGGCCATAGGTCTGGGCCATAAGGGCGCGCACCTCAGGCTGGCGGCGATCCAGCCGGTCCAGCCAGGCTCGGAGCGTCCGCGCATAGTGGGTCCCGCCCAGACACCAGCGATCGATCAACGGCAGATCGCGCTGAAAGTGCAGCAAGAGGTCATCGGAGGGCATGGTCCCGCCGGTGAAAAAGTGCTGGGCCATCCAGTCGTTGGGATTGCTCTCCTCGAACTCGTAGGCGAACTGCCGGTGGCTGAACAGGTGCACGAACAGGTGTCCGTGGGGCTTGAGCCAGGCCGCAATCTGGGACATCAACCGCTCATAGTTCTTCATGTGCTCAAACATCTCGATCGACAGCACCCGGTCAAAGCGGCGGTCGGTCTGGAAGGTGTTGACGTCGGCGGTGATAACCTCGACCTGATCAAAGCCTCGGGCGCGGCATTGGGCTTGAATGTGTTGCCGCTGGGTGTGCGAGTTGGAAACCGCGACCACGCGGCTGTGGGGATAGAACTCGGCTATCCACAGGGTCAGGGAACCCCATCCGCAACCCAGGTCGAGGATGTCCATGCCGTCTTGCAGGCGGGCGCGCTCGCATGTCAGGCGGAGCATGGCCTCCTCGGCCTGGTCAAGGGTCGCGACCCCCTCTGGCCAATAGCAGCAGCTATACTTGAGCCGTTTGCCCAACACGAGCTGAAAGAACTCGGTCGGCACTTCATAATGCTGGCGGTTGGGCTCGGCAGCACGGATGGCGATGGGGCTGTCGCGGAACTTGGCCACCAGGGCGCCTTTGGCCTCCGCTTGGCGCTCCACGCCCAGTCGATGGCGGCGACGGAGGGAGACCCTGAGGCTGATTCGGAGCGCCAGCCGGATCAGCCCGTCGGGTACCCGGTTGGTTTCGGCGAGTTGTATCATGGACATTCGATCGTTCCTTTGCGCCACAGAAGGGCCTTGGGCAAGAACAGCGGGGGCTGCTCTCCCCTCAGTTCTAAATCTCGATGCCAAAGAAGGTGCCCATCAGGTAGCCAATGAAGAAGCAGAACGCGCCAACGGCCAGACTGCCCCCCGCCCACCCCAGGAACCGCAACTTGAACGGTTCATCTTTGGCCACCGAGATATAGTAGTTGAAGAAGGCAATAATCAAGAGGGCCGCGGTGAGTGTGCAGGCCAGACACAGGTAAAAGTTGGTGAGAAACAGATAGGGCAGGATGAGGAGCACGACGGTAATCAGATAGGCCCCGCCGGTGTACACCGAGGCCTTGACCGGATTCTTGGTCGTCGTTTCGGCCTTGGTGGACAGGTACTCGGAGGCCCCCATCGACAGGGCGGCGGCGATACCGGTGATCGAACCGGTGAGGGCAATGAGCTGTGTGTCTTGCAGCGCCAGGGTCAGCCCTGCCAGGGCGCCGGTCAACTCAACCAGGGCATCGCTCAGGCCCAGCACCATCGAGCCGGTGTAGCGCAGCTTTTCTTCGTCCAGCAGTTCGAGCAACGCCGCCTCGTGGTGGTTCTCCTCCCGCATGACGGTCTCGGCTTCGGGCAGCGCCCCTCGCAATTGATCGTAGATGCCCTGGGCGCTTTCCTCTCCCCGTTCCATCAGTTTGACGCCAAAGGTAAAGCCCAAGATGCGACTGATCCAGTAATATTTCTGGATCTGCCATTGGTCGGGGGACACCTCTTGCTGAGTGTACTCACGCCAGGTGTGGTAGTGCCGCAGTTCGTCCTCGGCGATGCTCTCCAATACACGTCGATTCTCAGGATGCTTGACCTTCTTGGCCAACTTTTGGTAGATGTGATATTCGGTGATCTCGTTCTTTTGCAGAATAAGAAGTTTCTGGCGCAGTTCCTCACTGATGTTCATTCTTGAGGTTCCTTTGTCGTGAGATTGAAAATTCGGGCTCTGCGATCCTGCATTTGCTGCGCTCCCCAGGCACTCAACTGCCCG
Organism: uncultured Anaerolineaceae bacterium; assembly: GCA_964575225.1. Lineage (GTDB taxonomy): Bacteria > Chloroflexota > Anaerolineae > JAAYZQ01 > JAAYZQ01 > CAZNQW01. The sequence goes on from CAZNQW010000006.1 coordinate 9,269, forward strand.
ATCTGTTGGCTGGACGTCGTGAAGCTGCCCCAAGTACTGAGTAGATCAAACGACTTGGCCGACCCAGCCATCGCGATGGCGGCAGGCGGACACTCACAGCCAGCCACGGAGGTTGGCGGTCATGGCGGCGTCGGCAGCCTCGAGCCGCGCTGCCAGCTCGGCTTCCAGAGCGGGTTCCGATTCGATCAGGCTGTACGATTCGGAGGGGTCCGTGTGGAGGTTAAAGAGGAACGGACCCTGCCGCAAGGGCCAATAGGCGGCGTTGTCGGTGGTGTAGCGCCGGTAGTATTTCCATTCGTGCCGGCGCAGACCTACCAAGTTCCGTATGTCATAGAACAACAGCACGTCATGGGGCGACGCCGGAGCACCCGTCAGGAGGGGTAGGAGGTCTCGTCCGTCGATGATGCGGTCCTGGGGCAGCGGGACTCCGGCGAGCTGGAGGCAGGTGGGGAACAGATCCAGGTTACTGGCGGCTGCTGACGTGGTGGCGCCGGCAGGGATAACGCCCGGCCATTGGGCAAGGAAGGGCACGCGAAAGCCCCCTTCAAAGATGTGCAATTTTCGGCCGCGAGCCGAGCCAGGATTGCCCTGCCACCAGGGGCCATTGTCACTGCTCACTATCACGAGCGTCTTGTCCGTCAATCCCAGCGCGTCGAGGGTATCGAGGACCTGGCCCACGCTCCAATCTATTTCGTTGACGGCATCGCCATACAGCCCGGCCCTCGACCGACCCCGAAAGCCGTCGGATGCGTGGATGGGCTCGTGGGGCATGACGTGGGCCAGGTACAGGAAAAAGGGCACGTCGCGGTGGGTGCGGATAAAGGACAGCGCCTCGCGGGTCAAGTTTTGGGTCAGGGTGTTCTGATCGGCCGGCGCCGGGATAACCACCTGGTCGTCCCGGTAGATGGCGTAGGGTTGGTTGTCGTTACTCCACAGCGCCCCATAGAAAGAGTCGAACCCCCGGTCGTTGGGCAGGGAGCCGGGCCTGCTGCCCAGGTGCCATTTGCCCACGAGACCGGTCCGGTATCCCCGGCGCTGAAGCACCTCCGGCAGAAGCACTTCGTCCTCGGGTATGCCGGTCACGCTGTACGAGTAGCGGCCCAGAACGTCCATGACGAGGTTCATGGGATCGCGGGGGGGAAAGAGGGGGTTGGTCATCAGCGTTCGAACGGGATAGCGACCGGTCAACAGCCCGGCCCGAGAAGGGGTGCACACCGACGCCGAGGCGTAAAAACTGGTCAGGCAAGCGCCCTCGGCTGCCATGCGCTCCATGTGGGGCGTGTCGACCGCCGGCGCGTCCAGGTCGCCGTGACCCAGGTCGTCGGCCAAAATGAGGACGATGTTGGGCAAGGAACCGGGATCAGGGGACGGCTGAACACCACCGAGGTAGGTCTGGGCCCGGTCCGGTTGCAGATCCCGGCCCCGGTGGTTATATACCTGGCGGAATCCGGCGCCGCCACCCATCAGCACCCCACCGGCGATGGCGGCCTGCTTGAGAAAACTGCGACGACTGATGCTCCCATTTCGCGATTCGTTCACAAGCCGCTCTCAATCCTTCATTTCAGGGGGTATTATGCATCCGACTTGGCCGCCTGTCAAAAAGAGGGGTGGGGCCCATGAGTCGTTTCTTGTAGCGCCTCATCTCCTCGCCGTTCGCTCGGCCCCAACCCTCTAGGGAAGGTCTTTGCGCAGCCAATAACGCCGTAATCCTCTGGGTAGTGTTCAAGATGCCCGACTGTCCTGTATCATTCGTCGCGCATATCGCAGCATTTCACCTGCTTCTTGTATAGCGTGTTCACGTCAGGGTTTTTGTCGCCAAAGGTTTCCAAAATATCATCCAGTATTTTTCTTCTATCCCAACCGTCCTGCTCCCTTTTCTTAATCTGCTTGTACACTCCAAAAACGGTCGATGGGCCGATTTCGGAGGAAAAATGGCCGATGCCTTGATTCCAGGCAAATAGGGAAAATAGCTCGTCCAGCTCCTTGACCGTGACTCCCAAGGAATAGGCTTTTATGAGTTCCCTTGTGGCTTGCCGGAATCTGGATGCGCCCATGGCGTTGCTCATGGACAGAAGCAGCTTGGTTTTCAGATCGATGGCTGAATTGTCATTCCCCCATATCAGTTCCCAAAAATCAACCACGGTGCTTGCAAGCATATCATCGACCGATTTGTAATTCACAATGGCGGTTGGCTTGAACGGCATATCCGCTCCGCTTTCAAACGTCATCGTTTTCATTTCGGTTCTATAGAAATAGGCTCTGTATTCGTGATCCGAGATTTTCTCAGTTTCATGCTCAAATCCCAGATCTTTTAGGGCCGAATACAGGGGCTTGGGCTCAAAGCTCTGAACGACGCAAATACCGTGATTTAGATTGACTTGTTGCGCCTTGTGCAGAATCATGGGCAGGAAATTGGTGGTCAACTCCCTGACATCAATGATCGCAAAGTTCGGCTTCTTGTCTTCCCAGTCCATCGTCATGGTCTTTCCTTCCTCAATTCTTTGGAGCCGGCGCCTTGACGACGATAAGCTCCAGTGTTTCTGGATGCAGGTTTCGGACATTCATTTTGGTTTGAAATGGGATCTTGAGCAGGGTGCCGGCGCCATATTCGTGAGTTTCCTGCTCATCAAGACGAATAGAGAGCCTACCCCGCACAACGGTCATATACACATTCGAATTGGAAAAGTGCTCTGGCAGACCCTGGTCTTGGTTGAACACCATGTGCAGATAATGGAGGTTCTCGTCGAATATGACCCTTTCCACAGCCTTTTCATCGCCTACAGAGAGCTTGAATACCTGTTCAATCATCGTTGCCTATCTCCATAACCCATCCACATAAGTTTTAGACGGAGCGCATCTCATTCGATTATGACGTCAAACCCGGAATGTGTCAAACATTATGAGATGAGATGCACCAAAATCAACCCACCTCCCACAGGGGTTTTGTGCGTGGCATCGACAATCCCTGGGGCGCCATCGGCTTGTACTTTTCGTTCTTGAGTATCTCTTGGGCAGTCGGCCTGCCAGGTGTCAGGTCTGCCAGAAAGTGATGGACATAATCCACGGGACAAGGCCTGAATGGCGGATAGAGGTTTACCACACGCCGGGCAGTAAGCGGAAGCGAACCTTCTCGGTGTATTCCTTGTAGCCAGGCAACTCGGCAAGCAGCGTCTTGTCTTCCAGAGCGGTGCGGATCACGATGCCGATGCAGAGGGGAATGATGGGCAAAATCGCCCAGAGCGAGTCAAGCAACAAGGGGATGCCCCACATGGCGACGAATCCGGTTGCATAGGCTGGATGGCGGACGATGGCATAGGGCCCTGTAGTCACTACGTTATGACCGCGGTCTTTTTGGATACGAACGTGGGAAGAGAAGAAGGCATTTGCGGCCATGGCCCAGGTACCAACGGCGTACCCCATGGTCAGCAGAGTCAGACCGAGCCAAGGCACCCATCCGGGCAGAGGCGCAGACCAGCCCAGCCGTTCATCCAGACCGGCAATCACCACGGCCAGCAAGGGCAACCAAAGAGCTACCAGGGGCACAAGCCATTTATCCCAGCCCTTGGTATCTTGCATCGCGCTGGAGGTGGCCCGCTCGCGGGCGAACCCCGGGTGAAGACGGATGGCGATGAACCGGCTGACGATCGTGAATAGCAGCATCGACCCCGTATAGAGCCAGCCCAGATCCCAGGTCCAATCCCCCGAAGCCAGGAACGGGGAGAGGAGAAGGAGGATAAGTGTCAGGAGATTGAAAACGACGGAGAGGCTTGCGCCTGTCTTTTGGTTCGGCATGGGTCACCTCCTTAGGGCCAGCGCTGGGCGGCCCATCACCTTTTGAGTCCTTTCACTTCTTTGGTGCGTGTTGCTCTTGCCTGCCGCGGGCGCAAGGACAACCGGCCTTCAGGCAGGGCTTTGCTCGTGAGCAACCGTGCAGGCCTGCCGCCTACGATAGGGTACACCCGGCGTCCTTTTCTGTCAAGTAGCGGAGCGGATCCCGTGGAAGATCGCCGTTGCTCCAAGAGCCACTCAACCCTTTGACCGCGGCGGGGCCACCTTTTCACGAGAAAGGACTCATCCGACACCCTTGCGCATGGCGAGGCCCATCGATCCCAGGAGCAGAACGGTGGTCGCCACAGTGACCAGCCACAGCGTCCGGTCCATGCGGAACATCGGTAGCCCCATCAGAAGGATCGCACCAAAGAAAAGTAGCAGATAGGGTACGAGGATGCCAGGGCGCGCTGGAGCCCGGAACTCGACCGGCCAGATATAGTCCACGGCAAGCATGAATACGATAAAGGCGAGGTAGACGGCCGGACCGACCCAGTGTAGCCAACCGGCTTTCGCGTGCGCGAATGCCACCAGGGCCACAGCGGCTGGAGCTGCCAGGGCGATGATGGCGTAGCCCAAGAGATGGTTGATGGTTCTCGTGCCTGTGCACACCCGCGAAAGGAAGCCCGCCGCCTGCAGCACGTTGACGGCATTTACCACACCCCACACGGTGAGCGCCGCCCACCAAGGATCGACAGGCGCCTGAAGGGACATGTTTCACCTCCTGCCTTACGGGGTCCAAGGCGTGATTAGACCTCAGCTCACCGCTTTCTTTACGAGGGCGGCGATTTTTTCCTCTACGCCGGCCGTCCACTCCTTTAGCGCAAAGGCGGTCGGCCACATGGCGCCTTCGTCGAGGTTCGCCGTGTCGTTAAAGCCGAGGGTCGCGTACCTCGCGTTGAACTTTTGCGCGCTTTGGAAAAAGCAGACGACCTTGCCGTCCTTGGCATAGGCAGGCATCCCGTACCAGGTTTTCGGCGAAAGGGCTGGCGCGCTGGTTGTGATGATCGCATGGATTCGCTCGGCCATGGCGCGATCCGATCCCTCCATCTCGGCGATCTTGGCGAGCAGGGCGCTTTCGCCTTGGGCCTTGTCCTTCTTGACGCGCGCTTCGGCTTTCAGCTCTTGGGCGCGCTCCTTCATCGCCGCTCGTTCCTCGTCCGTGAATCCCTCGGACTTTTTCTTTGGACTCATAGAAACCTCCTCATGTAGTGACTTCCCAACGGTCTGCGGTTCAGCCACACGCAGGTGAACCGACGCGCCCGGCAGTTTCCGAAGCGACTGCAAACGAAAAGCGCAACAACTGGAGCCTTGATCGGCGTGTTGGCTACGACCCGTGGTTGAGCGGGCGCACTCGGTGTCAGGGCCACCAATTCCTGCATCCTACGGTTGTTTATCAAGGAATTGCGCCGGCTTTCTGCCCACGGCACAGGTCCATCCTCTGTCATAGTCCTCAAACACCTCAACCCCTGAGTATCCAACGACGGAAAAAGGCCCGTAGAGCCCATCTGTGCTGTGATAGGCCATATCGCCAAGCTTGACCCACGTGGCATTTCGCTCATCGTACTTCCCACCCCGGTATTCTCCGCCCATGCAGGAGCGAACCGGAACACGAGTCGGCCGGATTCGTTGTTGGGTGGCGCCTAGACATGGCAACCTTTCTGGCGAGCATAACGGACGACAAACTCTGCGTTACGAGCGATACGCTTACCGTATTCCGGAAGTAAGCTCGGATAGAGATGGGTCCCACCGACAGCCCAAAGATTCCAATAGACTTGAAGGCCCGCCAAAAACAGCTCGATCTGCTCGGCCTGCTTCTCCGGGAGGGAGCGGAATTCAGCATAGCCATCCAAGAGGACTTCCCGGTAGCGAGGATAGGCAGGATCATCTCGACAGGCATCCAATGCCACCGCCAGATCGAATGCCCAGTAGCCAAAACCAGAATCATCAAAGTCAATTGCCCTGGGTTCACCGTGCCAGAAAAACAGATTGGCGTCCACCCCCAGGTCTCCGTGGATTAAACCGAACACGTCGAGACCCTGACCCCAGTCCTCCATCACATCCCGAATCCGCTCTGCAACAAAGGAAAAGGCTTTGCTGTGGAGAGGCGAGAGAAGCGCCCACGCATCAGCGTTTGTCATGCCGCTGCCCACATCGTTTTGGAATAACCCGTCCCAGTCGAGCCTTCGTTTGGAAAGACCTGCCGCAGGTTGCCACTGAATGGAAAACTGGTGCAGTTGTGCCATCAATCTCCCCTGTGCCCGGAGATGATGGGGCCGGAAACGGTTTTTCACTGAGCGGCCTTTGAGCCAGCGGAGGAGCGAGCAATGACGTGTCCCCGGCACGCCGGGCGCGTTGATTGAGAGCAGCCGCTGCCCATCCGGGGCTGCAACGGGTTCTGGCACGGGCAGATTCGCCTCCCGGCGCATGGCAGCCAGCCAGGCCAATTCCAGATCAATGGCCTCCGGCTCTTGGTAGCCAGGTTCGTGCACCCGTAGTAGGTACTGACCCTCCTCAAACAACCCATCAGGTGCTTGTGGACTGGACAGGCTGGAGGTCTTGACGCGAAATAGGGTATTCCCGGCCTGGCGGACAAGGTGGAAGCGCGCCTCATCCACTCCATAACTCAGCAGGGCCACTGTCGCCAGCTGCCGCATTCTCCGTATGCGACCTAATCGAGTCAGTTCATCAAATGGCTTCATGCTTCAATCGGATACTCCTTGATTGAATCGAAATGAGCCGGACTGTTGAGCAGACCGAACTGTACTGGCCTATCCAACTGGGTTGTTAGACCAAATGGGTTGGGCATGGCACAATCAAAACGGTTGATTCTACCCGAATTTCGGCTTTGGAACATGACCCTAAACGCAGAGTTTGGCCGTGGTGGAGATTCGATGAGGAATCTATTATACGCCCGATTGAGGTGCGTTCCATATTCAAATTTCGCTCCAATACCAGGCCGCGGAGCGGCGTCGGACGGCACGCGCTTGTTAGGCGCCGCTCAGAGATCACAAATAACTGATTGTGGCAGCTAGAGCAAGGAATATGGGCACAATCACAATCAGTGCCTTTGCATGCCCTTTGAAGTGATGCGAGAAATCCTTGTAGTCTTCCTCCAATGTTCCAGGAATAATCACAAACTCAGGGGTTACTTTGCTGATTATGAGCCAATCAAGTATCAGCAAGTCCCCAACTGATGCGAATAGGAACAATACAAACAGATTGAGAAATGCCACCCCTACTGAAATATCACCTGAGAGCCTCGCCTTCAAGACCAATGTTGAATAAACCGGGAACCCAAGTGCAAAGATGAACCAAGGCAATGCTATCAGCATGGCTACCTTCTTTTCACTATTCGTTTGGGGTGGCACTTGATCTTTTATCGCCTGTGAGTAGTCATTGTAGCCCCAAATGCGCGGACTGGTTGTTACCATCATAACAAGGAGGTAGCCGGTTACGACAATCGCATAGAATAGGCCATGCATCAGTAGATGTTCCACTATCATGGTGCCTCACACAATACGAGCAAAACTGCCACCGACCTAGTATCCCGCAATGCCTTCAAATGCGCCCAACGCCCTGCGCGTCAGCCGCGCCGCGAGTTTACCGAGATCGGCTTCAATTCGAGCCGCGACACATAACCAATTTTGGCGCGGCTACCGGCCGCGGAGCGGCGTCGGACTGCACGCGCTTGTTAGGCGCCGTGCCATGTGGTGCTATTCCCAACGTCCGAGGTACCAGTCCATCGATTCTGTCACAGCGAAGCCGAGCTTCTGCGCAATACGAATGGAAGCTTTGTTTTCGGAATCGCACTCCCAGCAAGGATTCCTGCCGCGTCTGAAGGACTCGTCAATGAAGCGGGCGGCTGTGGCGGTCCCGATGCCCTTGTTCTGGTACGCGGCTGTCGTCTCGATTCCGATGCCGCACTGCAATGGCCCGACGTATTCTGAAGTGCACCAGCAGACCAACTCGCCACGGACTACCGCAGCGACTCCCCATCCTTGCGCCGAGAAGCGGTCGATTGAGGGCCACATCCATCGCACCTCTTCTGCGACTTGTTCACCATTCACTGTTCCGGCATCAAGCAGCCTTCGGTCAATATTCACAAACTCCACGTCGGGCGCCAGCCCACCTGCACTGGTCCGCACAACAAGAGGATGTTCATGAAACAGCTTCCTGCAGCTCGCAGTGATACTATCTGCAAAAGCGTCGTTCACGGCAGCTGCCACATCGGGTGACACAGCCCGGACGCTGCAGAATTTCAACCCAGCTGCATGGGCAACAGCCGCGAGTTCCTCACGTACAAGGGAGCGCAGAGCATCTCGTGAGCAATTGGAGGAGCAATCCCCACCGACATAGAGACCTTTGTTGCCAAAGTCCCACAAAACCGCCGTATCTGTTGTACCGACCCCGCTGGTGACCCATAGCCGGGCAAAGGTGTTTCCCGCAGAGACTGACTGCCTCAGCAATGCCAACTGCCGACCCGGGAACAGGCTGGCGTAGTCTATAAGACGGTCTATCGATATTTCGGAGAAAACCATTGTGCACCTACCTGTCTTGTGGCACTGCGCCCAACTATTGAGTAGACCGAGCTATTTCGGCCTATTTGCCTGGGTTCATATACTAAACAGGCTCAATCTAGCAGCCCCACAGGTTGACTTATGCCGAATCTCAGCTACCGTACCCGAAACGTTCGCGGGCAATCCGGTTGCTGTGCAGGCCGACGGTGACGATAGTATGCATCCGAAATCCCTTCTTGTCAAACGGTAGAGAAAGCCCATTGAAGAGCACCGATACAGCGGCGCGTCAGTATCCCAACGCCGATTGGATATGGGGCTGGCAAGCGGAGGCGTTTGTCCAAACCCGGCATCGATGCTATAATGCATACGGCACAAGGAGACGACAGCATGGAAAAACAACCCAACTCGCGCATGTGTTTCGTGTGCGGCGTCGACAACCCCATCGGATTGCACCTCCACTTCTACACCGACGACGAGGGCCGCTGCGTGGCCCGCTTCAGGCCCGGGCCAGAACACCAGGGCTACCCCGGGCACTTGCACGGCGGGATCATCAGCACGCTACTGGACGAGACGATGGGCAGGGTCCTTACCGGCCAGAACGTGTGGGCCATGACCGGCCGCCTGGAGATCAAGTTCAGCAAGCCGGTGCCGTTGGATCAGGAGTTGACCGTCATCGGCGAGTTGACCCGCAGTCGCTCGCGGGCCTACGAGGCCAGGGGCGAGATCCGGCTGCCCGATGGCACGGTGCTGGTCGAAGGCAGCGGGGTGTATGTTCGCATCCCCGATGAGATGGTCGAAGAGGCCAAGTCGGCATTGGACTTCTGGGAGGTGGTGCCCGATTAAAAAACCCATTGGGCAACCTTCCACAGGGTCAGCAGGACGGACGGAGAAAGCCTGGTGAGCAAGATGGTGATTATCAAAAAAGGAGAGATCGAATGAACGAAGTGGTGAGTTTTCTGTTTTCGAGCCTGGGCGTTGTCATCGTCCTGTTGATCCTGATTGCGACCTCGGCGGTCAAGATCGTGCAGGAGTACGAACGGGGCGTCATCTTTCGCCTGGGTCGGTTGCAGGGGGCCAAGGGGCCCGGCCTGTTCTTTATCATCCCCTTCATCGACCGCATGACCAAGGTGGACCTGCGGGTGATCACCATGGACATCCCCACCCAGGATGCCATCACCCGCGACAATGTGACGGTGAGCGTCAATGCCGTGGCCTATTTCCGGGTGATGGATCCCAACAAGGCCATCGTTCAGGTGGAGGACTTTTACAAGGCCACCTATCTGATCGCCCAGACGAGCCTGCGCTCTGTGCTGGGCCAGTCGGACCTGGACGAGCTGCTCATCCAGCGCGACCAGATCAACTTGAAGTTGCAGCAAATTGTGGACGAGGCTACCGAGGCCTGGGGCATCAAGGTCAGCGTGGTGGAGGTCAAGGACGTGGAGCTGCCGGCGACCATGAAGCGGGCCATGGCCCGCCAAGCCGAGGCCGAGCGCGAAAAGCGGGCCAAGATCATCCACGCCGAAGGTGAGTTCGGGGCCGCCCAGCAGCTCAAGGAAGCGGCCCGGGTGATCTCGGAGGTGCCGGCGGCGTTGCAGCTCCGCTATCTGCAAACGCTGAGCGAGATTTCGGTGGACAAGAACTCGACCATCATTTTCCCGCTGCCCATTGAGTTGATCAATGCCCTGGCAACCCGGTTGCCCCAGGCGCAAGAGGAGTAGGCCAGAGGCGCGGGGCATCGCTATCGTTTGCCGATAGGCTGTGACGAGCCCCCTTTCGGGGATACCCGACAACAAAAAAGGGGCCTGGTGAGCTTTTGCAGCCCACCAGGCCTTTTTGCACCCAGGGAGTATTTCCTACCCCAGCCAGGCGAGAAACTGCTCCACGGCCTGCGTGGCGGCCCGGGCCGTGGGCGAGATCTGGGGCAGCACCAGGTCAAAGGCATGCTCGGTGTGCGGGAACTCGATCAGGGCCGAAGGTACGCCCGCTTGGCGCAGCGATTGGCGCAGCCGCCGGACGGCGGGCGTTAATCCAAACACGTCGTCGGCGCCCTGGAGCAGGAGCGTCGGCGGGCAATGGGGGCTCACGTGGCGGATGGGCGACAGCAGCCGGTAGGTATCGGGCATCTCGGCCGCGGTCCCGCCCAGCATGTCGCTGATCGGATCGAAGGAGTACTCGCCGGGGCCTTGCTTGTCTTGCATGACAAAAAGGCGCCTCATCATGGTCAAAGCCATGCGGTCGACAAACCCCGGTGAGGGGGATTCCTCTGGGATGGTTACGGCCTGCAACTCTTCCAGGTCGACGGGCGGGTAAAAGGCGACCACGGCGCGCACGCTCGTGTCGCCCTCCATGTGGGGGGAGCGAAAGGCGGGGTTGCCCGGTGTATAGGCTGCCAGGAGGGCCAGGTGCGCCCCGGCGGAGCCTCCCATGAGCACGATGCGATGGGGGTCCACGCCATGGGCGGGCCCGTTTTCCTTGAGCCAGAGGACGGCCTGGTTCAGCTCGGTGACCATGGCCGGCACGCCGGCCGAGGGCCACAGGCTATAGGCGACGTCCAGGATGAGGTGTCCCTGCGCGGCCAGTCGCCGGAAGAAGGGCTGGGTGAGCATGTCCTTGTCGCCCACGCGCCAACCGCTGCCATGGGCGTAGATCAGACCCAGGCCACTGGGTGGGTGGCTGGACGGCAGCCACAGGTCGGCAAGCAGAGGCTGGTCCGATTCGAGGGTACGCCCGATGACCCGATCGCGCTGGAACTGGGCGGAGGCTGCGGCTGGGCCGGGTGGCCGAGTTCGGTCCGAGAACCCGGGCAGGTCGGCCAGTTCCTGCTCCACCTTGGGCTGAACAGCCACAAATCGGGCAGCCAACCCGGCGGTCACCAGGCCAGGACCGACCAGAGCCCAGCGGCGGCGCGCCACGCCGAACAGCGCCGCCAGGGCGCCGGTCAGGCCGATGACGGGTGAAAGGGCGCCGCCGAGCAACTTGGGCAGCCAGAGGAAGGCTTGGCCTCCCTGGGTTCGGGGTTGGGCAAAGGGCGCGGCACTGAGCAGCGCCGAGAGCGCGGTCAGGATGGTCAGGAGTCGGTTCATGGTTCCCCCCGTTTTCGTGGTGGGTGTATTCTATCACAAAGGGGGCCCCCCGGTCAATGCGGTGAGGGCGAAGGTAAGAATCGGGTACGGGCGAAAAAGGGTTGTTGCTCTGTTTCCTGACCGATTGGATATAGCAGGCCTCCCCCGAGGACGGGGGAGGCGAGTAAAAAGATGGGGAGGCGAGCACTGTGTATTTGAAAGGGGATAGGCTATTCCAACCCCACCAGGTTGCGCTTGAGCATACGCAGAGCGCGCTGCGGGTCGATGTAGCCGTACAGGCCGCCGACGATAGAGACCATGTAGGCGGCGTCGAGGAGAAGGCGTCCGTTGGGGCGCAGGATCCAGCTTTCCCCCTGGTTGTACTGGGTGCCGGCGGCGATGAGGTGCAGGTCCCGGTCAAAGTCGTTGCCACCGGCTGCCGCTTTGCACTTGTGATAGATGGCGCCGCCGATGAGCAGGGTCGTGCACGGCTGGTTGAGAAAGTTGACGCCGTACTGGAGAAAGTAGGTGTCGGTCTCTTTGACATAACCTACATTTCGTCCGGTGGTGGCGGCCATGATCTCTTGAGCCAGGAAGGAGCGGACCGCGTTCTCCTCGTCGCGGGTGGGCAGGGCGTGGGGATTGGCCGACAGCCAATCCAGGTAGCGGTCTAGCTCGACGTCGAGGCGGCCGTTTTCCCGTCGGACAAAGGTGCCGAACGTGTCGTCGCCGGGTTGCAGGTTGGGGTACTCTTCCAGCAGAAAGGTCCCCAGGTCGCGTTGCATCAGGCCGTTTTGAAAGCGCTCCAGTTCCTTGATGTTCTCGGCGTCGTAGGCCAGCCCGAATTTGCCCTCGACGCGGCGATAGGCCAGAGGCGTGTTCGGGGTCTTGAGGATGGTGCGCTTGACTTTGCGCACCGGATCGGCACCTTCATAGTCGTAGAGAGGATTGTCGGCGACGTTGGAATAAAAGTCGGTGGTGGCCCCACCAATGTCGAGGGCCATGATGTTGCCCAAGCCGGGCTCATTGCCATAGCCTTTGGCCAGGAGGTTGATTCCCCGGAAGGCGGCGCGCGGCGTGGGGATAAAGGGTGCGCTCATGTATTCCTCGACGACGTCAAACCCCTTGCCGCGGATGATGATCGTCTGGAACAGCTCGCGGATGGCCTCGTTCACCACCTCAATGCGAAAGTGGTTGATCTCGGGCATCACGTTGGGCGTGATGCGAATGTCCACACCTGCTGCCCGGTAGATGGCCTCAATCTCGTCGCGCACGTCCTGATTGCCGGCATAGATGACGGGCACGCCGTAACGGGCGTAGGTGGCCGCCTTTGAGGCTTTGGCCAACATGCGAGCGTTGTGCAACTGGGTCTCGGTATCGCCGCCAAAGTCGACGCCGCCCGCCTGGAGGATGATCTCGGGCTGGTCCTGCTCGTAGACGGCCAGTGCTTGGGCCTCGGTCAATCGACTGTCATAGCTGTTGAGCAGCTTGGCGCCGGCCGTGAGGGCAGCGAGGTCGGCGGCAAAGCCGCTCTCCTCTTTGACCATGGAGACGGTCACCATCTTGAGGCCGCCCTTGGCGCTGGAGCAGGGCAGCTTGATGTCGAACTCGGACATGGCCCGCGATAGGGGTTCCCAGTCGCCTCGCGCCTGGCACTCGTCCAGCACGTTCAGGCCGTGGGCCAGCGAGATGCGCAGGTCTTCCACGATGGTCGGCACATAGTGCATGCTGAACTCTTCGGCCTCTGTGTCAAAGGTGCCGATCTTGGAGAAGGTGCTGCCAAAGTCAACGACCATCACCTTCTTGTGGTCCAGCTCCGCCGCGGTTTGGATCCCCACCTGCCACCGGGCGCGGGCCAGGACCTCTTCGTCCACCGCCTCAGCGGTCTCGGTGATGTACAGGTCCTCGTTGGCGTGGGTGATGGTCTTGTCAAAGAACCAGGGGCTGCGCTCGCGGAGGCGGTCGACGCGCTCGATCTCGTCGGCGATCCGGACGCCGTCAAACTCGTCGATGACGCAGCCGCCGTCGACGATCTTGGTCCGGCACTTGCCGACCATCTCATAGCGCTTGTCGAGGACGGTGATTTGGGGCGCCTGGAACAGGCCCACCTGGAGGGCCAGGTCGAGGGTGTCGGAGCTGATCATGCCACACTGTCCCGTGGGATAGTTGGCCTCGTCGATAAAGCTGAGCAACATGGTCTCATAATTGCGGCCCCACTCGCGCTGATGTTCGCGCTCGCGCGCCAGTTCGGGCGAGATCGCCCAGTGGAAAAAGTTGTCGAGATTGACCGGGCCCTCGTATCCACCCAGCAGGGCCAGGTGGAGCAGGTTGTACATGGCTCCCAGCTTGAGTTTGCGCTTGCGGCCCAGGAGGCGGGGGTCATGCCAGATGTCGGGCTTGTCGTCACGGCCATAGTCCTCAAAGACCTGTTTGACGATGTCACAGCTTTCGATGACGTCCTCAGACTTGGCTTCGTGGTGCGCCTCGGAAAAGCTGACGACGTGGACAATGTCGGGGTCCATGTGCATCTGCCAGTAGGTGGAGATAGCCAGGTGCCCCTTGGCCTTGTCCAGGTTGGGCGGAAAGTCGGACAGGCCGCCGCGGGTCTCTTTGATGATGCGAAAGTCGAAATGGCGGGTGAGGGGTTCCATCAATTCATAGGCGGCCTGGAACTTGGCCAGGTCATTAAGTCCCGAGGTGCCAGGCGGCAGGTCGTACATCATCTGCATCACATACTTGCGGATGCCCATCTTGAGGGCGATGACGCCGGCGAGGGTGTGGTCGGTCACCAAGAGGTCGTCGGTGCTGTTGCGCAGTTGCCATTGGTGCGGATCGTTGATCTCGACCGGCTTGTCGATGGACGCCCACCAGCGCATGACCTCAAAGTGCTCGTCGAAACTGTCGCGGATGGAAATGGGGCCGCGGCCGTCCATCTTGTTGTAGAAAAAGATGGGCACGGCCGGGAAGGGCATGCGGAAGGCGCCTTCGTACAGCTTGGCCAACTCGACCAACTCGTCGGTGCCCGAATAGATGCGGGTCATGGGATAATTGCCGCGCTGGGTGGCCTCTTTGAGGCGTTCCAGATCGCGCTTGGTGCGGATCGGCGCACCCCCCTGGCCCTTCAGGTACTTTTCGGGGTCTTCTTCGCCGCGCACGAACTTGGCCAGATATTCCTGGGCGGGTTGGTCGGGCGCCAGGGAGACGATTTCCAGGCACTGGGCTTCGGCCAGCATTTCGACCCCTTTGACCGTGGGTTCGATGCTGTCGGCCGCGATGCCGATGTGGGCGCGGATGATGGGTCGGTTCTCCCGCTCGCGCACCTGGTCGATGCGCTCCAGAAGCGAGTCGGCCCATTCCACCTCCTCTTCGGCGGCGATGACCGACTCGCCGCTGGCAAAGGCTTCCAGCTCCTCCATTGTGATAAAATCGTCGACAATGAGGCCGAAAAAGCCCTGGAAGGCGTCGATGTCGCCATAGTCCTCGGCGATCTGGTCGAGGTCAAAGTGGCGGTCTGCCGGCGGGGAGAACTTGTCCTCCGCGACCGGCAGGCCGGTCATGGCCCTCACCAGGTTGGCCGCCGGGCGCAGACCGCCAAAGGAGTAGCGGATGCCGCTCTCGCGGGGCAACAATCGGTGCTGGGCGATCTTTTCGATGAACTCGCTGATCAGTTTGTCTACGTGCAGGTCGCCAAGGCGCATGGAGATGGCCACGATCTCGGGCCGAGACTCGCGGATCTTGTTCACGACGTCCTCGATGGGCACCGCCGGCCCCAGCTTGACGGCCATGAACCCCTCACCGCGGTCCTCCATCCACTCGGCAAAGCCCTCGACGCCGAGGGAATGGACGCAGTCGCCGATGGAACCGGCCAGCACGCGCCTTTTCTTTTCACCAGGCAACATTTCTCTATCCACAGAATTTCCTCCTCCTCTTTCAGATCCTTAGAATCTATGATGGGAGACCAGGGTTCGGCCTGGGTTTGCCCAGGCGCCGCCCCCAACCCTCAACGGCCACGGCTTGCATGGTCCCTTGACGCACCTGGAAAGAAAAGAATTGGACCCCCGCTTCCGCGGGGGTGACGTTCGTCAATCCACGCACTGTCATGCCCGCCGCGAGTACCCTCGCGCATAAGCGCCTGCGTACCCGCAGGCAGCATCCATCTTGCGCCGCACCACGTCTTGGCCGACCTTGCAATAGCCCTGCCCCACGGTCGTCCCTACTCTACGATCTCGAGGTTCTCTTTCGCGAAACCTACCAGCCGCTCGAGGCTGTCCAGGCTATAGTTCTGCGGGATGCGGGCCAGGCCCACATCCCGGCCGAGATAGTCTTTGCCCAGGCGTTCGCCGGCCCAGGTGATGACCCGGTCCAGGGCCGGCGTGTCGACCTTCGCCAGGACCGCGATGGCCCGGCTGACGGCCAGACCAAAGGGTACATCTTCGGCCAGGTAGCGGGCGCCGAAATCGGGCACAAAGCGGCCCGGGGCCACCTCGCGCACCGGTGCTTTGAGCCCGGCGTAGGCCCGGTTGGTGACAAAGGCGCTGTGCAGGGACGATGCGTCGGCGATGGCCTCGCCGTAACTGTGCCGGAGCCAGGTGTCCAGCGGGCGCACAGCGGTCAGGTCCAGCGCACCCTCCAGGCGGGCGCGGATGGCCTGCACGTCGTCGCTCAAGGCGGCCAGGGTTGCGGCGCCCTCCTCGCTCAGGCCCTGGTAGAACAGGGGCACCTCGTCGCGGCCAAAAGTCGTGCCGTCCCATCGGGCAAACAGGCCGTACATAATGCCGGGGTGGATGATCTGTCCCGTGTTGGCCAGGGTGAGGGCCAGCAGGGTGGCCGCCGCGCCGACGCGCAGGCCCAACATCCGCTCCAGGATGGGCACAATGGCGCCGATCTCTACAGCGGGCCGGCTGGCCACGTCCACGGCGTCCTTGACGCCGAGCACGTGGACCCGCTGGCCGTAGGTCTCGATGCGGCAGGCCCAGGGCAGCGTTTGCAGTCCGAAAAGGCGCACATCGGGACGGGCCAAGCTGGCCATGACCGAGGCGGCACAATAGTCAAAACCGCCCCGGGCCGGGATGGCGCCGACCCAGGCGTCCCGCTCGAGGTAGGGTCCAATCTGGCGCAGGGTGTCCTCGTGGGCAAAGGCGGGCAGGACCAGTACCACCATCTCGGAGCCTGGGATCACCTCCTCCGGGTTGGCGCTGATGCGGCGAGGTCGGGCCGTGGCCTGCACCGCGCCGGTGGTCTCCAGGCCTCCGGCGCGGGCCATGCCGGCGGCGAGGCGCTGGGCTTCGTCGCCGAAGGGCGCGTAGAGGTCGACGTCGCAGGAGAGGTTCTGGGCGGCGATGGGCAAAAGCGTGTGGGCGCCATTGCCCGCACCGCAGATGGTGATCTTGGTCAACGTCATGCCGATCGTCCTTGTAGGGAGATGTGGTCAAAGGGTCCCTGACAGGGCAGACCGTGGCAAAAAAGCATCTGCTGCTGCCGGGGGAGAAAGATGGCGGCCGAAATCGTGGCCGATTTGCTGCCCGCCTCGGGGTGGCAGCAGAGGGATCCAAGAGGACCGTCGTGGGTGGCCGCCAGCGCCTTGGCAAAGGGCACGTCGATCTGGCCCTGGGCGCCCGCCAGGGCCCGGCTGGCCGTCTCGTAGCGGCCGGTGGAGCGGCTGCGGTCCTGGGGTGGATCCACGTGGGCATAGTAGCCGCGCATCTGATCGCTGACAAAGTGGTTGGTGTTCACCAGGGCGCCGCTGTGGCTCTCAAAGAGGCCATAGCGGCTGTGGCCGCCTTCCAGGACGGCCAGGTGCCCCGTGGCGTCGGCCAGGATCAGGTTGTTGCGTCCCAGGCGGGGCGCGGCCCGGAGATAGTCCAGCGCCGAGGCGACCGTTTCGTGGTCTTCGAGGGTGTGCATCATCAGCGAATAGGAGGGCAAGCCGGGGCCCAGGTCGGTGGAGTAGACGTGGGTGTCGGCCACGGCCAGGCCGGCCTGGTTCATGCCGGCTGAAAAGACGCCCGGGCTGCCGGCGCTGCCGACGTATAGGTACGGGTAGCCGTTTTCGGGCGTGGCCTGGGCCACGATCTGGAGGGACAGGTGGTCGGCGCGATAGTCGCGGTTCTTGGCCAGGATGGGCTCCCCGTCCGCGGTGGCCGATCCCGACGCGGCCCAGGTGGTGCAGCCTTCGGCAGCGCGGGCGCGGCGCACCAGAAGATCGTCACGCAGGAAGGCGATGAGGTTGTAGCGCAACAGGACATCGAACTCCAAGGACAGGGCCTGGGCTTGGCCGCGGATCATGGCCAGCAAGGGCTCGTCTTCCTGCTGCAACAAGGCCTGGGTATCCTTCATTAAGGCCTCGAAACGGGGGTCGGGGCCGTCCTCCTCGAGCTGGCGGAAACGCGCGGCGACGGCCTCGAGGATCAAGGGCCGGAGATGGCCGACCTGCTGGCCGTGCTGCTGGCCCATCGAGTAGGCGTCGCCTTGCAGCGTGAGTGTGGTATATTCAGGCATGGGTTTCTCCCTGCGCCAGGGCTCAGGACCGGCGGCCGGGACCGGAAGTGTGTTCCGAGATGGCTCTCGCCACGCGGGCCATCTTTTCCCGAGCCAGGTCCGTCCCTTTCAGCAGCATGGCCTCATAGATCACGTCGATGATGGCCAATTGGGCATTGCGCACGGTGGGCGAATCGTAGGTGATGGCGGCTGCCAGCGTCGCCGTGGAGAGCAGAATGTCCGAAGCACTGGCTACGGGTGTGCCGGGATAGCTGGTGAGCGCCACCGTGGTTGCTCCGCCCTCGCGGGCCAGGCCGAGCGCCTCGGCTACCTGACTCTGCCGGCCGGTGTGGGAGATGCCGATGGCTACGTCTTGATCCGTGAGGGAGGCCGCAGACATGACTTGCATCTGCGAGTCGAGGAAGGCGTTGGCGTTGATGCCGAGGTGCATGCACTTGAGATGCAACTCGCGGGCAGCGATGCTGGCCCCGCCCGCAGAATAGAGATCGACCCGCCGGGCAGCCATAATGGCATCCACGACACGGTCGAGCACGTCCAGATCGAGCGATCGCTGGATGTCCTGCAGGGCCTGGATATTGGCGGCAAAACTCCGCTGGGCCACAGTGGTCAGGGTATCGTCGGGCAGGGGCTCGACATACACCAGCGTGGATGGCGTGCCCCATTCCCGGGCCAGGGCGATCTTGATCTGGGGGTAGCCGTCAAAGCCCATGCGCCGGCAAAATCGGGAGATGGTAGTGTTGCTCACCCTGGCGAGCTTGGCCAGCGAGGTGATGGTGAGGTTGACCGCTTCGTGGGGGTGCTGGAGGAGATATTCGCCAACTTTGCGCTCCTGCGCGGGCAGCGATGGCAGCATTTTTTTGATTTGAAGTAGCACGCCTGTGTCCGCCATAACCGAACCTCCCAGAAGCAGTATAACAGATATCATTTCCGTTGTCAACATACGAGACGGTAATTTCATCCGTCGATGTCGAAATTTGCACCCCTGGGAGAACTGTGATAGAATTACGTTATACTTATGCCAGCAGAACCAGAATTCGAGTAGCGACCCCGCAAGTTTCCCCAGGTTCGATGGGTGGATGATAGATGGAGACGTCCGATCGGTGGTAGAGCCCTCGCAGGTGTGCTAGGGACAAAGTGGCAAGTAGCGACACCATAGTGAGCACATGAGTAAGCACATTTTAGAACTCTGAAGTCTTGGTGGTCGGGATCTACCCCCGCCGCGGCGGGGAAGAGGTTGGTCTTTGGTCTCCCGCTGAGGGTTTCACAAAAGGGCGCAGGCCGCGGTGGCATCGCGATCTGCCCCATCCGGCAAGCTTTGATTTGCCGGAGCGACGTATCCAGTTGGGTAGGCGGCCGTTTGGCTTACACAAAGCAGAGGTCACCCACAGGCCACTCCGGCAGCCAATTGGGATGTGAGGAGGTGAGGCTATCACTGGATTGGACGTTCTCTTGGTTTCGATTCACCATCGGTGAGAAAACCGAAAAGGAGGAAAGGGATGTTGGCTACCAAAAGGACTCTGCTGGCATGTGTGTCGCTTATCACCCTATTGGCACTTTTAGCGGCCTGTGGACCCACCCCCGAGCCGCAGATAGTCAAGGAAACCGTGATCGTGGAGGGTGCCGCCGAGGTGATCGAAAAAGAGGTCACCATCGTCGTCACCGAGGAGGTAGAGGTTGAGAAGGTGGTCACGCCGACTGCCCCGCCTGCCCGCGACGTCATCATCGTCGGCCTGTCGGCAGCACCGGACACCCTCGATCCGGCCGACCACCGCAACCGCCAGTCTGAGACGGTGGTCCGCAACATGTTCGACGGCCTGGTCACCCGCGACAGTACGAGTGGCGTGCACCTGGAGCTGGCCGAGGAGATCAACTGGGTGGACGACGTCACGCTGGAGGTCAAGCTGCGTGAGGGGGTCCTGTTCCACGACGGGGCCGAGATGACCGCGGACGACGTGGTGTTCACCTTTGAGCGGATCATCCTGGAGAACATGATCGAGTATCCCGAGGCGCACACGTCCCCACGGAAGGGTCTCATCGCCCCCCTGGAATCGATCGAAAAGACCGGCGATTATGCTGTGGTCATGCACTTTAGCGCCGCGTGGCCGGTGGCAATGCAGATGCTGGTCCACCAACAGATCGTGCCCAAGCACTACCTAGAGGAGGTGGGGACCGAAGGGTTCGTCGCCCATCCCGTCGGTACCGGTCCCTTCAAGTTCGTCTCGGCCACAGGGCTGGACGAGATCCTGATGGAGCGTTTCGACGACTATTACGGTGGCGCGCCCGATCTGGAGCCGGTGGGCCCGGCCTGTGTCCGGCAGGCGGTGTTCAAAGTCATCCCCGAGGCATCGACCCGGGTAGCTGCCCTGCTGGCTGGGGAAGTGGATATCATCCAGGGCGTACCGGCAGAGCCGGTGGATACCCTGGCCCAGACGGCGGGGATCCAGGTCAAGGGCGCGGCTGGCACCCAGCCCAAGTGGATGGAGATGAACGTCAACATGGCGCCCTTTGACGACGCGCTGGTGCGCCAGGCGATGAATTATGCCGTGGACAAGGAGCTGATCATCGATGCCATCTATGGCGGTCGCGCCGTGGCCCTGCCCGGCTCCCTATCGCCCTACAACAACTATGTGAACAAGAGCCTGGAGCCCTACGCCTACGATCCAGACGAGGCTCTGGCCCTTCTGGCGGAGGCCGGCTGGACCGACTCGAATGGCGACGGCACGTTGGACAAGGACGGCCAGCCCTTGACATTCACCATCGATACCATCGAGGAGTGGCGGCCCTTGGCTGAGGCAGTGGCCGGCCAGTTCCGGGCCATCGGCATCGACGCCGGCGTGCGTTTCTGGGAGTACAGCGTCGTCAAGCCAATGCTCCAGGCTGGCGAGCGCCAGGCCTACCTGGACGACTGGGGCGATTCGGCCTTTGATCCGGTGGGCCACTTTGAGGCCAAGTGGCACGGCTTTATCGAGGGCGAGTCCTACGGCCGCGGCAACTTTTCGGGGTACAACAACGAACGGGTCAACGAGCTGATCAAGCTGGGCGAGATCACGGTCGACACCGACGAGCGGCAGGCGCTCTATGACGAAGCGCAGCAGCTCGTGTACGACGAGGCGCCCGCCGTCTTCCTGATCCTGCCCGAAGAGGCAGAGGCCGCCCGCGCCGACATCCTGAACTGGACGCCGGCGTCGGACAGCCGGATCAACCTGCACGATGTGTGTGTCGCGCCCTAGATTTTGAGGGAGGGCGAGTTCGTAGTGGGTGCGGTACGCGAACCGGGATCCGGGCTGCGCGTGATACCAGTCCCGGATCCCGGGGTTCCGAATCCCGAATGTCTGCATCGGGTGCGCACATTGTAGGAGGGGGGGATCGGTGAGAGCCGTCAAGGTCATCGAGCGGATGCTGATCACCGTGCCTATCATGTTCGGGGTAGCCGTGGTGGTTTTTCTCTTCATGCGGTTGACCCCGGGTGATCCGGTAGATATCATGATGGGCCAGGGCGGGGCGGTGGGGGTCGGCGAGATGGAGCGGCTGCGGAGCGAGTTTCATCTCGACGAGCCGCTGCACGTCCAACTGTGGTTGTTCCTCAAAGATGCGATGCGCGGCGATCTGGGTTACTCCTATACGCAGAAGCGGCCCGTCAGCGAGCTGATCGTCGAGCGGCTGCCGGCGACCATCGAACTGGCGGCTGGTGCGCTGTTCTTTGCTCTGATCATCGCCATCCCCATCGGCATCGTGTCTGCCGTGCGGCAGCGATCCCTCCTGGACCAATTCAGCATGGCCGGCGCCTTTCTGGGCGTCTCTATGCCGGCGTTCTGGCTGGGCATCATCCTCATCTTGTTCTTTGCCGTACGCCTGCACTGGTTGCCGGTGCAGGGCCGTATCACGTTTGGCGTGAGCCTGGACCACGTAACGGGCATCTATGTGCTGGACAGCATCCTGACGCGCAACGGGCCGGCGCTGGTCAGTAGCCTGAAGCACCTGGTGTTGCCGTCGGTCAGCCTGGGGGCCTCAGTGGCGGCCATCGTGGCCCGCGTGCTGCGCTCGAGCATGGTCGAGATCCTGCGGCAGGATTACATCACCCTGGCCCGGGCCAAGGGTCAAGCCGAGTTCCTGGTGGTGATGAAACACGCCCTGCGCAATGCCCTGATCCCGACGGTGACGGTGGTGGGATTGCAGATCGGCACGTTGCTGGGCGGCAACATGATCGTCGAGACGGTCTTTAGCTGGCCCGGGCTGGGCCGCATGGTGGTCAAGGCGATTTTTGAGCGGGACTTTCCGCTGATTCAAGGTTCGGTCATGATCTATGCGTTCACCTTTGTGCTGGCCAACCTGGTCGTCGACGTGCTGTATACCTATCTGGATCCCAAGATCGAGCTGTAGCCAGAGATTGCTGGAGGAAGAGGATGGACGCGACGACGACGGCGCAGAGTACCATCGCCCGTATGGCCTACGTATGGCGCATCCGGTTCCGGCTGCTGAGGGGCAATCTCCACGAGTTCTGGATCCAGTTGCGGGGCCGGCCTCTGGCCCTGGGGGGCGGGATCGTGGTCGTGCTGTACATTCTGGCGGCCATTTTTGCCGAGCAGATCGTACCCCACGATGCCACCCTGAGCGACCTTCGGATGCGCCTCCTGCCGCCTGCCTGGCAGGAGGGGGGGAACCTCACGTACCTGCTGGGGACCGACGACCAGGGCCGCGACCTGCTGAGCCGGATCATCGTGGGAGCCCGTGTCTCGCTGCTGGTTGGGCTGTTGTCGGTGGGTATCTCGGTCGCCGTCGGCACGGCTCTGGGCGCGCTGGCCGGCTACTACCGCGGGGTCCTGGACCAGGTCCTATCGCGGTTCGCAGACCTGCTCCTGGCATTCCCGTTCCTGATCTTTGCCATCGGCATGATGGCCTTCCTGGGGCCAGGGTTCTGGAACCTCATCATGGCGTTGACGTTCAAAGGCTGGGTGGAGTTCTTTCGATTGGTGCGTGGCGAGATGCTCGCTGAAAAACCAAAGGAGTACGTGGAGGCGGCCAAGGTAGTGGGTCAGTCGCACCTGGTCATCATCGCCAGCGAAATCCTGCCCAACATCATCCAGTCGGTCTTTGTTCTGGGCACGCTGCGCATGGGTTTTATGATCATCATGGAGGCCAGCCTGAGCTTCCTGGGCCTGGGCATCCAGCCGCCTACGCCGGCCTGGGGGTCGATGGTGGCCTCGGGACGCGATTACCTGCTCAACTCGTGGTGGATGTCGACCCTGCCGGGCATTGCCATCCTGATCCTGGTGCTATCCATCAACCTCTTTGGCGAAGGCCTGCGGGATATCCTGGATCCGCGGCTCAAGGTGGAGTAGGAGGGGCCATGGCGGGGCTGGAGCGAAGGGGCGACAAGGACGGCGGACTGCATGTCCTTGCGACGGCGGACGTGGAGGCCATCCACGGGGGTGCGCTGCGTATCCTGGCGGGCACGGGCATTGCCGTGCACGACGCCGCGGTCCTGACGTTGCTCGCCGGGGCTGGTTGCCGGATCAGCCGGGAGGACCGCCGTGCCTATCTGCCCGCCGACGTGGTGGAAGGCGCGGTGGGCTTGGCTCCGGCGGAGGTCACGCTGTATGACCGGCTCGGCGCCGAGGCGATGGCCCTGGGCAGCGGACGGTTCCACGTCCGGGTATCCAGCGGTGCGACGGGCATCCTCGACCTGGACGATGGCCGGCGGCGGCCGCCCACACAGCAAGACGCCGCCGATGCCGCGCGGCTGGCCGATGCCCTGCCGCACATCCACGGCATGAGCACGATGGCCGTCCAGCCGGCGGATGTGCCCGCCCGCTGTGTGGACGTGCACGCACTGCGGCTGGCGCTGGCCAATACGGTCAAACCGCTGGGGTACGTATGCCTCAACGAGGATCTGATCGAGCCCGTCATTGCCATGGCGGCTGCCGTGGCCGGCGGCGAGGAGGCTCTGCGGCGGCGCCCATTTCTGACCGCCCTCGCCGAGTCCACTTCGCCGCTGCAACTGGTGTCCAGCCAACTGGCCGTGCTGCGGGCCTTTGCGGAACGGGGACTCCCGCTGACCCTTCACGCGCATCCCATGGCCGGCTTGACGGCGCCGGTGACGCTGGCGGGCATGTTGGTCATCACTCACGCCGAGGTGCTGGCCCTGGCGACCATTGCCCAAATGGTCCGGCCGGGGACGCCGGTGATGTATGGCATGTCGTCGTCGGTGCCCACTATGCGCAGCGGAGCGAACCTGTCGGGCGCGGTAGAGATCGGGCTATTGGGCACGGCACTGGCGCAATTGGCGGGCCGCTGCGGGCTGCCCTGCGTGCTGAGCAGCGGCAGCGACGCCCACTGCCCGGGTGCGCAGAGCGTTCTGGAGCGGGTGATGACGCTGTTGCCGCCGGTGTTGGCCGGGGTGGACCTGATCAACCTGTCGACGCTGGACACCAAGATGAGCTTTAGCTTGGAGCAACTGGTCCTGGACGACCTGATCGTCAGCCTCGTGGGCCGCTATCTGCGGGGCATCGCCGTGGACCCGGAGAGCCTGGCCGTGTCGCTGATCGACGAGGTGGGGCCGGGCGGGGCCTTTATCCTTACCGATCATACACTGCGCCACTTCCGGACCGAGCTGCTGGTCCCGGAGCTGCTCCAGCGTGGGGGGAGGCCTGCCTGGGAGCAGGCGGGTGCGCCAAGCCTGGCTATCCAGGCGCGGGAACGGGTGCGACGCATCCTGGCAGAACACCGGCCGCCGCCGCTGGCCGACCCAGTGGCCCGGCAACTGGACGACATCGTGACTTTTGCCTAGGATCTGAGGCTGGGAGGTGTTGGCTGTGGGAGAGGAATCTGTGCTGCTGGAGTTAAAGGACCTGACGACGGTCTTTCCCACCCGGCGCGGCGTGCTGCGCGCCGTGGACGGCCTGAGCTTCCGGCTGCACCGCGGTGAGAAACTGGGGATCGTGGGTGAATCGGGTTCGGGCAAGAGCGTGACGTTGCTCTCCATTTTGCGGTTGGTGCCGCCGCCGGGTGCGATCGTCCAGGGCGAGGTCCGGTTCCGGGGCGAGAACCTGGGAGAAAAGTCGAACCGTGAACTGCGCGCGATGCGGGGCAAGGACCTGGCGATGATCTTCCAGGATCCCATGACGACGCTCAATCCGGCCTTTCGGGTGGGGGATCAGATCCAGGAATCGCTGCGGATCCACAAGATCGGCTTGCCGGGCAACGGTCGATTTGCATGGCTCTCGGGCCAGGGGCGACGGACGGCGGAGCAGGAGCGCGTCCTGGAGGCGATGGCCGATGTGGGCATCCCGGCGCCGGCGCAGAACGCGCGCCGGTATCCGCATCAGTTCAGCGGGGGGATGCAACAGCGGGTTCTGATCGCCATCGCCCTGGCCTGCGAGCCGCAGGTCCTGCTGGCCGATGAGCCGACGACGGCGCTGGACGTGACCATCCAGGCGCAGATCATGGCCCTCCTGGACAAGATCAACCGCGAGCACGGCACAGCCATCGTGGTGGTGACGCACAACCTGGGGCTGGTGGCCGAATTCTGCGAGAACATCGTGGTGATGTACGCCGGGCAACTGATGGAGCAGGGCCCGATCGACCTGGTGATCAACGAGCCGCTGCACCCGTACACCCGAGGGCTGCTGCACTGTCTGCCCAAGATGGGGGGGCGACAGGAAAAGATCCTGCCCATTCCCGGGCTGGTGCCGGACCTGGCTGCGCTGCCACGGGGGTGCACGTTTGCGCCGCGGTGTGTCGAGGTG